>JAEWFD010000024.1 GCA_023388995.1 Bacillota bacterium | reverse complement strand
CGATTTCGCTATTGCTTCCTCTCTCCCACACCTCACGATGCGAAACTTGCAAGTCGCTCTTGGGTTCGTCGGTAACTACGCCCCGAGGGATTTTCACCCTAGATATATGACATGCCCGTCATACTATAAAAAGAAGCTTTTAAAACAGCTTCTTTTTTGTGATCTCTACGATCCTGTACTTTCATATTTTGACAAACCAAACTTCCAAAATTGGTATGCGATCACATTCAATGCTGCAGTAGCCAAAGCCACCACTGCTGTTAACCCCCATAAATCGGCCCCCTCCAGCAAATATTTTACCGGATAGTAAATCACCAGCCCAAAGGGAATCACAAACAGCAGCACATTCTTGATTGTGTCGCCAAACACCTCAATCGGAAAGCGGGCAAAGTCCGACATTTCATAAACAGTAGTCATCACTTGAATGCTTCGTTTCGTGAAAAAAGCAATGGAAGCAAAGAACAGTTTAACTCCTGTAAACACAAATGTCGCAAAGAAACCGCACAAGATGAAAGGCAGCGTATTATGCCAGCCCCATGCAATTCCCTGCTTAGGCAGCGACATTACTATGACTACGATTCCCAATAGCACTTCGCCAAATCCTTCATATTGAAACTCACTGCTAATCAGCTGAAACAAAGGATTGATCGGCCGCACCAAAAACTTATCTATTTCTCCAATCGCAACAAAGCGATGGCTGACATACCAAATGGCATCTGTAAATACATGATCAATTCCTTTGGGAATCAGTGAAAACGCATATAGGAATACCATTCTGTCAATTGTCCACTCGCCAAGACTGACCACAGAATTAAAAATCAGAAAGATCGTAAAGAAATTTACGATATTGCGCAGCATAAAGCTGAACATTCCTACCAGCAAGTCAACCCGGTAACTTAGCTTCGCTTTAATTGCCATCGCTAAATAGGTACGATATAACGTGATGTATCTCATCTTAACCACCTGCCACAACTACATGTTTAATCAAACGATCAAACAACAGCTTCGCCGCTGCATTCAAACATACAATCCAAAAGACCTGCAATGCGATCACTGCCAGATATCCTGAGGCATCAATTTGCCCCAGCAAGATAGAAATAGGTGTTGCTACCGTTGTTTTATATGGCAGAAAGGAAATAACGCGATTTAACCAGTCAGGAAAGAATGACAGCGGGATTAAAGCTCCCGACAAGAATTGAAAAACAATCGTTTTGATTTGTCCCAAGCCAAATAGTGCACCTGTAAAAATGGCGGATAATCCGAAGAGAAAATCCAGCGTATCCATGATGATAAGACCAAGAAATGATGTAAACAAAAACATCAAGAAAGCACTCCATGACGGAAGCGGCAGATGCATATAGGCTAGAACAGCATATAGTACAGCCATCAGCGGCAATGTCATCATTGCAAATGTCGCAAAAAAACCGCCGATGGTTGTACTTACATTCTTGAGCCGGTAACTAATGGGTTTCATCAATGTCATTGCAACAGAACCGCTGCGGATATCTTCACTCAAATTCCAAAAGGTCTCTGTATAGCCAATCATTCCTGTTGCTATTTTCGCTACCAAAACATATTGAATCATCCCGCCGAGAGTAAAACCATGAATCATCACAGTACCAGTCTGCGGCTGAGCACGATAAATAGCTGTCCACAGCAAGATCATCAGAACAGCTGAAACTACATCGCCCAGCATCCACATGTATATATGGACACGATATGCAAGCACCGTCAGCCATGATCCCTTGAGAAAGGGATAATATTTACGAAAAGGTATGTGTTTCATATAATTGTTTCACCACATGCTCAATGGAGCTTTCCCCAATCTTGACATCGGACACTGCGTACTGCTGAAATACATATGCCAGTACAGAAGAAATTGAAAGCTGATTCGCATCTACCCGAATCAATAATGTATTGTTTTCTTGATTGACCCACACATGGTCAGGAAACATGCTTTGAAACACTGCAAGATCAACGTTCCCGGCACTTTCCTTCTCCAGATCAACTTTAATCTCCCGGATATCGCCGAACTGTTCCTTAATCTTTTCAATCTTATCATTGAAGATAACTTTGCCGCGGTCAATGATTACAATTTTGGAGCATAGGTTTTCGATATCACTCATATCATGGGTCGTTAAAACAATAGTAGTATTGTACTTCGCATGAATTTCTTTAATGGCCTTGCGGATATTTTCTTTGA
The DNA here is from genome assembly GCA_023388995.1 of Bacillota bacterium. Classification (GTDB taxonomy): domain Bacteria; phylum Bacillota_I; class Bacilli_A; order Erysipelotrichales; family Erysipelotrichaceae; genus JAEWFD01. The sequence goes on along the minus strand of JAEWFD010000024.1, from coordinate 79,536 downwards.
CAAGCACATCAAGCCCAATGGTTGGTTCATCCAAAAACAGGATGCGGGGATTGTGCAGAAGCGCAGCAGCCAAATCAGCGCGCATCCGCTGTCCCAGCGATAATGTACGTACCTGCGAAGATGCGAACTCCTGCAGTCCCAGCACTTCATTGAAGTAAGCCATGCGTTCTTGGTATTCCGTTTCATCAATCTCATAAATGTGCTTCAACAACTCAAATGTTTCAATTAGCGGCAAATCCCACCACAGCTGGGTCTTCTGCCCGAATACAACTCCGACATGTTTCAGCACTTCCATCCGGTGCTTTGCATGATAAGGTTCTTTGCCATCAATCAGCACCTTTCCTGATGTAGGCGTCAAAATACCGCTCATCATTTTGATGGTTGTTGATTTTCCGGCTCCATTGGCACCGATATACCCGACAATTTCACCATCCTGAATAGTGAAGCTAACATTGTCGACTGCAACTTTTTCTTCAAACTTAAAGCTGAACAGGGTTTTCAGCATCCCCCACAGCCCTTTCTCCCGAACGGGTTTTTTAAATATTTTGGTGGCTCCCACTACTTCGATCATATTCCCTCCACCTGCTTGTGCAGTGATTATACAGTATATACTACAACTTCATACGGTCTCAGTGCAAGAACTCCTTGCTTTGAAGCCGGCAATTCTCTATCTTCATAATTGGAGAACAACACTATTCGTGCCTGCTCAACTCCTGATAATTCTGGTTTTTGCTGTGACATATTAAAATAACCGCGGATTGTTCCTTTTTTGAGGAATAGTACTTCCCCCTGTACTTCTAAAGCAAGCGCTTCTTGCAACAAATCTCCATGCGTCTTACGAAACGCAATGACTTGCTGATAGTAGCGATAAACAGAATCCTTGCTGTTCAGATCGTCTTCCACATTTACTTGCGGATAGTTTTCATTCACCGCAATCCACGGGGTACCTGCTGTAAACCCCGCATGTTCACCACTTGTCCATTGCATCGGCGTTCGCGCATTGTCCCTGGAGATCAAAGCAATCTGTCTCATGATCTTGGCAAGGGGCACTCCCGCTTCTTTTTGTGCATCAAAAAAATTGAATGTCTCTACATCACGATAGAAATTCAGGTCTAGCTGATGGGCATTGGTCATGCCAATTTCTTCTCCTTGATACAGATATAAGTTGCCTTTCAATAAACCAAACAAGGTAATCAGCAGCTTTGCACTTTGCTTGCGGCAGGTTTGATCATCCAGCCACAAAGAAGGCAGACGCGGCGAGTCATGATTATTCATAACGAGTGCTTCAATACCTTCATAGCCATTTTGCCAAGTCAGCAGTACATCAGCCAGTTTGGCTAGCTGCAGCGGATGCTGTTCCCATTTTGTTTTGCCATTGGTGGTCATAAGGTGATGAAAGTGAAATATTTGGGTTAATCCTTTGGTACACATTTTTCTGCTTTCCTCAAAGCTTGCTCCCCAGCATTCTCCCACCGTCAAAATATGATCTTTGAATGTCTGCTCGTTCAGCTCTGCCAGATATTCATAAAACTTCGGTCCCTTGGAACTGATATAGCGATCGGGTTCCTTGCCGATCAAATCAATCACATCCAGGCGAAATCCTTCCACCCCTGCTGCCAGCCAGCGATTCACCATCGCATAAAGTTCCTGCCGCACCTGCGGATTATCCCAGTTCAAATCCGGCTGATGCGGATCAAAGAAATGCAGATAATATTTTCCCACACCTTCTGCATAGGTCCATGCACTGCCGCCAAAAAAGGACTGCAGTTCATTGGGTTCATCCCGAAACACATAGAAGTCGCGATACACAGGATCATTCTGCAATGCTTTTTGGAACCAAAGATGCTGGTCACTGGTATGATTCAAAACCAAATCCATCATGACTTTAATATCTTTGGCTTTCGCCTCTTTGATCAATGCAAGATAATCTTCATCACTGCCAAACATCGGATCAATGTGATCGTAGTCCGCAATATCATAGCCATTGTCATATTGGGGCGAGGCATTGATCGGACTTAGCCAGATGTAATCGACTCCCAGTTCTGCCAAGTAAGACAGCTTTTGACGAATGCCATTCAGATCCCCAATCCCGCTTCCTGTTGTATCCAAAAAACTTTTCGGATAAATCTGATAGATCACTTTATTTTGAAACATGCTATTCACCAACCTTAAAGATAGCCGTTGTTCTTCCTGCCAGCACTAGTTTGGAAGTTCCATCCAGTGCATCACCCACAGCTACATCACCGGATGCATATACCAGTTCCCCCACCGGATAGCTGAACTCCATATCCCCTTGGTACATGTTGTGCACTACAAACAAGGTTTCTGTTAGGTCTTTGCGCAAATAAGCCATCAGTGAACTATTCTTTAAGTTCACTTCTTCTATCTCATCGCTGCGCAGTGCCGGATGCTGCTTGCGCACAGCCAGCAAATTTCGGTAAGTTGAAAGCATCGAGGCTGGATCTTCTGTTTGAACTTCGGCAGACGGCGTATCATTGTTGTATTTCCAGGATTCCCAATATGGTACTACGCCATCAAAGCTGTTGCTCCATTTCATCGGTTCCCGAATCTGTTCATCCGGTTTCTTCCCCTGCATTCCAAGTTCTTCCCCATAATAGATAAACGGCGTTCCGGGCATCGTCAGCAAGATGCTTGCGGCCAGCTTTGCTTTGGCAACATCACTGCCAAGACTGGACATTACCCGTTCCTGGTCATGATTCGTTAAAAAGGTACCATTGATATATTGCGAATTGCGTTCTGCTTTCACTGCCATATTCTTCACATAGGAATTCACCACACTTTGCTTGCTGCCTGCGTTAACCGCTTGAATCACGCTTGTTCCAAAATCAAAATCAAGCAGTGAATCAAAGGCCGGAATATATGGTGCCATCGCTGTCGTTGGCAGCCATACTTCAGCCACCACAAAGGCATCCGGATTGACCGTTTTCACGTGTTGTTTCATCTCCAGCCAAAATTGCAAATTGCTTTCCAGCAGCGGAAACCCGCTTGGATATTCATATTGATCATAGACATGCTTGGCTGCGTCATAGCGAAAGCCGCTGACTCCCAAATCCAGCCAGAACGATAGAATCGACTTGAATTCTTCGCGTACTGCTTCATTTTCAACATTGAATTCCGGCATACGATCCCAGAAACTAGCATAGTAGAAACGATCCTTCGCTTTATACCAGCTGGAACGATTCGCATATTGTTCCTTGGGCACTTCTGTTTCAAAGCGGTAATAGTCCGTATATGGCTTTTCATTTGCAAGCGCCTTTTGAAACCATGGATGATCATAGGAAGAATGATTGAAGACCATATCCAAAATTATTTTGATGCCTCGTTTATCTGCTTCCGCAATTAATTCTTTGAAATCATCCAGTGTTCCAAACTTGGGATCAATGTTTTTATAGTCTGTAACATCATACTTATGATAGCTTGGAGATGGATAAATCGGCGTCAGCCAGATGGCATTGATTCCTAAATCAGCAGTCGTGGTATCGTCTCCATCATTCAAATAATCCAGCTGATGGATGATGCCTTGAAGATCGCCAATATTATTGTTGTCGCTATCCGCAAAGGCAATGGGGAAGATTTCATACACCGCATTTACTTCCTCTTTGAAGACAGCCGCATTGCTTTGCGCCAGCAATGTTTTTAATTCATCCACACTTTTTCTGACTGGTGGTTTGGCACTGCATGCCAGCAGCATGAAACATGCCAAGATGGAGACAATCCTACGTTTCATATGTTACCTCTTTCTGTTCTTTGAGAAAAATGGTATAGATTATCGCAATCTATACCATTTCTTAGTTCTACTTGTTTCCTTCCGCAATTTTGGAATTAGACACTTCGATCAATTCAGCGATTGCATCATCGATTGATTTTGTATTATCCCAAACATGTTTTTCCGCATCTGATACGATTGGATAGAATGCAGCGTCCATCGCTTTCATTTGGGAGTTGTTTGGAAGTGTTAATGCTGGTTCTGGATAGTTATATACGAACGCAGCCATCAATTGGCTTTGGATGCTTCCGTCTGCAAGATTTGGTGTTAAAGCACTGCCATCTACCAAGCTTGGTGCATAGCTGGAAGTGTCAACCATAGATTGGAATCCTGCAGTATAAATAATACGCATCAATTCTGTTGCTGCAGAACGATATTTTGTATAAGCATTGATAACATAGCCTTTCGTCTTAACAAATGGTGTTTGGTTTGCACCCTTCCAAGTTGGAAGAATAGAAAGAACATATTCGGAACCAGTCAGGTCAACAGCTTCTTTCATGTTCATCCAAGTACCGAATAATCCAAATGGAGCGATTTCTTCTTTCAATACATTATCCCATTTCCATGCCATAGATTCTGCCGGTGTTAGAACTCCGGATTCTTCTACAGAGATTTGAGCATCTTTGGCAGCTAGCAAGAAATCAAATCCTGCTTTGAATTTAGGATCATCGTAACCAGGTTTTGTTGCATCGCCGCCAGCAAAGATATGCCATCCAGCAGAAGACAGATGATGATAGTCAGACCATTGGTTAGTTAGTGTCAATGGATACATGATATTTACTTTTTTGCCTTTATAAGTTGGGCGGTTGTTAATCCAGCTCTTCGAAATTGCAAAGATTTCTTCCCAAGTATCAACAGCTTCCGGAAGTCCGTTGCCATCTGCATCGGCAGTATCAATACCAAGCGATTCCAGCATAGTTTTATTCCATACAAATGCCATTCCATCGTAAGTCATTGGTGCATAGATGGTATTCGCGTTGTCACCATTCCCAGCTTTATAGAAAGATTCCAGGGAATTGTCCTTGATTGTTTTCGCTAAATTCGCATCAATTGGCAGCAAGTGAGAAGCATTTCTTGGTGTTTCTCCGTCAATTGTCATAAATACATCCGCAAATTCGCCTTGTTGCGTAGCGAGCAAGTCTGCTGCACCGCTGACACCGGCATTTACAAATTCAACTACACCAGCTAATTCAGGATGGGTTTTGTTCCATAGTTCAACAATTGCTGCACCCCAAGCATCATTGTCACCGCCAAGACGAATCTTAGCATCTTTTTCTACTTTGTATTGGCCAGTTGCGCTGTCATAACAAACGCTCATACCATCCAAAGTACACTCTTTACCGGAATCTTGTCCGCGAGAACAAGCAGCAGCGGATGCCATCAGCACAAGCGCCAATGTCATAGTGAATAATTTTTTCATACTTACCGTAACCTCCTCTATATGGTTATAAGTATATTTCATAGCAGTGCTATGATCTTTTATCATGAGACTCTGCTGAGTCTCATGTATAAAAAGACAACTCGAAGGACATAGACAAACGGGAAGAACACCGTTGCAATGCTGCCCAGAAAGAAGGACAGCATCGCGCATACCAATGCCGGAAACAGCATAGATAAGGTGATCATTTGCACATAATCCCGATAGCCGTATGGCCAAACTTCTGCTTTGCCTTTCGCAAAGCGGAACAAATATCCAATTACAAATGTATAAACTGCGAATTGGAACAGATAACTGATGGTAATCGTAATCAGATTCACACCAGCCCGGCTTACTTCAATGTTCTTCAAAAAGACATTGACCAAATCAGCCCGATCTGCACCCCTTGCGATCACTTCCTGAAAGCGAAAATCACCGAGGTAGATATATTCTCCTTGAATTTCATCAATACCATTGGTGGCATAAAAGCTCTTTTCCATAAAATACATCGTATTGGGCTGTTTTATTTCTGGTTCCTCGCCCACCACAACAGTGTATCCCTCATAGGCGATTGTCATAGGAGGACATACAAATGTATCATTTGTAATCGCACAGTCTTGCGTAGCAATGAAGTCATATAAGGCATTTATAATATGCGGGAAAGATACTTCATAATCAGCCGGCCGGTATACACTGACATAAAATGGAATCGTTGCCAGGAAAACGGATAATCCAAAGATCGCAGCCGTGATCCACCATGGCATTCTGGGAAATTTGATAATCGCCTTATTTTGATAGAATGTAGATGTAAAGTCACGAATGGTCATGGTATTCTCCTATCCTTTGTCAGCACCGGATGTCAGGCCATGCACCATGAATTTCTGCATGCTGATCTGGACAATCATAATCGGAATGGCAATCAGCAGAGCGCCTGCCATAAAGCGCAGCGGATTGTAATACAACGGCGCCAGTTCATCGGTAGTGCGGAAGAGCCACATTGCGACGGTTTGCTGTTCCGGCTGCAAGAAGGCGTTCTGCAAGATGAAATCCAGCCATGGTGCCATAAAGGCATTCACACCGATAAAACCAATGATCGGAACGATCAGCGGCAGTAAAATCTTATATAGTACCTGAATTGGTGAAGCTCCGTCAATTTCGGCAGCCTCATCCAAAGACATTGGAATATTGCGCAGGAAGCCGCGTACCAAAAACATATTGTACGGAATACTTCCGGCTGTATAAATGAATGCCAGATAATTCGGATTTCGCAGCAGCCCGAATGTACGATACAGCAGAAACAAGGCCAGCATTCCCATAAATGACGGGAACATCTGCAAGACCATCATCCCCAGCATCATTTGCTTCTTCCCTTTGAAGCGGCGGCGGGCAAAGATATATCCGGTCACGACCGCAAAGAAGATGACACCAACCGTATTGAGTACGGCAATGCTCAGCGTTCGGACAAAGGCACCGACATAATCCGGAAACAAGTTTGCCGGATTGCTCTTATACGAAAAGATATATTGATAGTGATCCAGCGTAAAGTTCTTAAAATCAGGAAACAGCGGAACAGATGACAGCAAATTGCCTTTGGTAAAGGCCGCACTGATCATCCATATCACTGGAATTAACACAATTGTCGAGGCGACCAGCAGGAAGGCTGCTGCTCCTGCTTTGCCCAAGAAATCTTTCATATTACGTTTCATACATTAATCCTCCCACAAGTTCTTTTGTTTCGCTAAGTTATAGATGGAGAGCGAAGCAATGAAAACGAAGATCAAAATAGAATAAACTGCCGCAATATTATAGAGCTGTGCATTGCGATCAAAGGAAAGCTTGTAAATCCAGGAAATCAAAATATCTGTTTGGCCTGGTATACCGCCCATTACTTTCATCGAATTCGGCACATTTGCCCAGCGTGGCCCGCCACCAGTTAAGAAATAGATGGAGCCAAAGCCATTAAAATTGAAAGTAAAGGTCATGATAATAGCCGGAATGGTTGCCTGGATAATCAATGGGAAGGTAATTTTTTTGAAACTTTGCCATTTGCTGGCTCCATCAATGGAAGCTGCTTCATATAAATCTTTGGGAACCGTAGTGAGAACACCCGTAATCAGCATCATGAAATAAGGAGATCCTAACCATAAGTTAACAAGGATAATGATAAACTTCGCCAAATTGCCATTGCCTAGGGAAGTAAACCAGAAGATTGGATTCTCGGCAATTGCCTGCAAGCCGATTTGGTGCAGGAAGTTAGATACCGGCTCCATTAAATTGGTCGTATACAGCAACTGATTAGCCAACCCGTCTTTATGAAATACATTCTTAAAGACCATTAAACTGACCATGGACGGTACTGCCCAGGGAATAATCAGGATCGAACGCCAGAATTTCTTGAATTTTACATATTTGGATTCAATAATCAATGCTTGAACCATTCCTGCCAAATAGCAGGTAACACTGGCCATGGTTGCATATAAGAAAGTCCAGCCAACCACTTGCGCAAAGATACTGAACCACCCCGGATCGGTTACAATCTTAGAAAAATTTTCAAAACCAACCCATTGAATTAAGCGATTTGGAATTGGCAGTCTGTACGTATAATTGGTAAATGCCAGCAAGAAAGAGAACAAAAACGGAATCAAGATAAAGAACAAGACCATTACCAAACTCGGAACAAGCATAATATAGGCAAACAAACTACCCCAAACACGCTTGAAATATGCTTTGACACTTTCCTGTTTGCCCGTTTTCAAATATCGTTTTCTCGTTTGATAGGCATCCGCAACATTAAATCCCCAAAGAACTATCAATAAACTGCATATCACCAAAGCAATTAAGCCAACGCCTAATAAAGTAACGGAGTTATCCGCCGATAGCCATGGCAATATGCGATGGAATGTTTCTACTGTTTGGCCGCGGTATGCTGTTTGGCCGGGAACTTTGCCTAACGTCAGCAAACCCCAGATACCGCTTGTGAGCAATCCTCCATAATCACGGAAGAAATAGAGTTTTTCTCCTGCTGCTGCCGGATAGCGGGCAATCTCACCTGCTGCATACCAATATCCCGAAGTCGCAACCTCAAGAATCAGGAAAGCCAGAAAGATTCCAAAGAACATTGCTGCTTTTGCCTTTTGTTTATTACGCAGCTGCCCAAGACCCATTACCAGTGCCGACAACAGGGCGCTGAATGCTGCATCCGGATATTCTTTCATATCCGCGATTACATCTGCGATCCGCAGCAATCCTTTTCTTTTTTTCATAGGACGGTTCCCCTTAGATCACTGCATTCTTTGTTTCTTTGTCAAAGAAGTGCAGTTTAGGTCCATCCAAGGTTAACGACAATACATCATGATTTTTTACTTCGACACGGCTTGCTACTTTCGCAATCAGCTTTTGCCCTTCCAAGAAACCATGCAGGATAATCTCATGTCCTGTTAACTCGGATACATCGATATGGAAATCAAATTGCAGCGGCGGGAACGTATCTGCCACGATGCCTTCAAAGTGAATATCTTCGGGACGAATGCCCATAATCATTTCTTTTCCTTCATAAGGGCTTAATTTTTCAAGGAAGCTTTCCGGTACTCCAAAGCTTTTGGAGCCAACCGTAAAGACACCCTTCGTGTACTTACCATCAATAAAGTTCATTGCCGGTGCACCGATAAAGCTTGCCACAAACACATTTGCCGGTTTTTGGTAGATTTCTTTCGGTGTTCCAATTTGCTGAACATAGCCATCTTTCATGACTACAATCCGCGTTGCCATTGTCATCGCTTCCGTTTGGTCATGGGTTACATAAATCGTAGTAGCATTGATACGTTCATGCAGCTTTATAATTTCTGAGCGCATTTGCACCCGCAGTTTTGCATCCAAGTTGCTGAGAGGCTCATCCATTAAGAATACTTTCGCATTCCGGACAATCGCTCTTCCTAAGGCTACCCGCTGGCGCTGTCCGCCGGATAATGCCTTTGGTTTCCGATCCAGATAATCACCGATCTCCAGTATCCGGGCTGCTTCCCGTACCCGTTCATCAATTTCCTGCTTCGGCAGTTTGCGCAACTTTAAACCAAATGCCATATTCTCATATACAGTCATATGGGGATACAGGGCATAAGATTGGAATACCATTGCGATATCCCGGTCTTTCGGCGACACTTCATTCATCTGCTCGCCGTCAATGTAAAAGTCACCGGATGTAATTTCTTCCAGCCCTGCGATCATCCGCAGGGTTGTGGACTTTCCGCATCCTGAAGGTCCTACCAGTACAATAAATTCCTTGTCTTCGATATCCAGATTAAAATCGAATACCGCCTGTACATTGTTGTCATAAATCTTATTGATTCCCTGTAATTTTAATGTTGCCATTTCACAAACCCCTTTCCTTGCTGTTTGGTGTGACAAAGACGACCGATTCAAATGGACGCAGATCAAATGTTTGACCATCATATTGGATATCGGAATAGTTCTGCACTAAGACATCTAAAGTTGAATACTTTCGTGTCAGGGAACAATTCCGATCCCGGAAATTGGCAATCACAACAATGGTTTGTGATATGCCCATTCTTTCGTAAGCGAATATATCCTCATGCTCGGGAGCCACCAATGAGAAGCTGCCTGACAGAATGATATCCTGGTAGGGTGTTTGTTTGCGAAACGCCAGTACTTTGCGGTAATGATTCAGGATTGACGCCGGATCATGCTCCTGCGCCTGCACATTGATCGTGTTATAGTTCTTGTTTACCTTGGTGCACGGTGTATGGCTGCTGAAGCCGGCATTTGCCTGATCATTCCACTGCATTGGAGAGCGCGCATTGTCGCGGCTTGTCAGACGAAGTATCGCAAGCATTTGTTCCGTTGTTAGTTCACCTTGGTGCGCTTGGATAAATGCTTGGGCACTATGATCTGTAAAGTCCTTCAGATCATCGTAGTCCACATTGGTCATCCCGATTTCTTCGCCATTGTACAAGAATGGTGTTCCAGCCATGAAATAGAGCACATTGCATAGCATCTTCGCACTTTCCGCATGGTATGTTGTGTCATCGCCATATTGGGAGACAACCCGCGGATGATCATGATTGTGCCAGTATAATGCCTGCCATGCTTTTTCGTGCAAGCCGGTATACCAGGTCTGAAAAATCTGCTTCAACTGTTTCACATCGACATTTCGTTTCGCATCGGGACCAGCTCCAAACAGCCCGTTTGACCAGCAATGATCAAATGTAAAGACCATTTGCAGGCTTCCTTCTTCGTAACCGGCATAGCGGATCGCTTGGGCAATATCTGCATTGCCGCCCACCTCACCGATGCAAAGACAATCATAGTTGGAGAAGACTTTCTGCTTGAATTCTTCCAGATAATAGAATACTTCTTCCCTGTTTGAGAACTTCATCATGTCGAAGGGTACTTCTTTTTCCTGCACCGGAATGTCGGTGAAGGTTGTATCCCGCCCCAAGTGAGCGACGGCATCGATGCGAAAGCCATCTACTCCTAGTTTCAGATAATAGGTCGCGATATCATGCATTTGTTCTCGCAGTTTGGGATTTTCCCAATTCAAATCCGGCATTTCCTTTGCGAACAATTTCATATAATATTGCTTTCGCTGCGGTTGATAGACCCATGCTTTCCCTACAAAACCATACCAGTTCGTCGGTTCCTGCGGATTGCCGGATGCATCATAACGCGGATCCCGGAAGATATAATACTCACTCTCTTCGCTTTGCGGATCTCTGATTGCCTTTTGGAACCAGGGATGAAGATCGGATGTGTGATTTAACACCAAATCTAAGATCAGATACATCTTTCGTTGATGGATCTGATGGATCAGTTCCTGCAAGTCTTCCATTGTACCGAATACTGGATCGATGGCCCGGAAGTCCGAAACATCATAGCCATTGTCAATCATGGGTGACTGGTAGATAGGACCAATCCAAATGGCATCCACGCCAATTGCTTTGATATAATCCAGCCGGGAAAGAATGCCTGCAAGATCGCCGATGCCATCTTGATTGCTATCCTGGAATGAACGCGGATAAATTTGATAAACCGCTATTTCCTGCCACCAAGCTCGCATCTTCCCCACATCCTCTCGTTATTTGCGAACTACGACACCGCCCGGTGCCAGTTGCTTTTTGTGATACAATCGCTGCCACAGCACTTGCTTGTCATCCGCAATCGTTATTGGTGCATCTGAACAATTTAATAAAACTTCTATTTCCTGACCGTTTTCATCTAATTTGATGTATTCAATAACCCGCTGTTCCGCAAGCAGATTCGGGAAATGGAAGTAGGAAGAGCGTAAGCATGGTTCCGTCTTGCGCAAGGCAATCAGTGAACGAACAAGATGTAAATTCTCATTGTGTTTTCCTGTTTCAATTTCATCCCACGGCATGCAGCGGCGGCAATCAGGATCATGTTCTCCCTCCAGCGCAACTTCTGTTCCATAATAGATGCAAGGGCTGCCCGGCATCGTAAACAAAAGTGCTAATTGCTGGTAGAAGATATCAATTGTTCCGGCTGCATTGCGCAGGCGTTTGGTGTCATGCGAATCCAAAAGATTGAAGAGCACATCATTTTGCTGTGTCATGTATAGCGTATAGCAGCGGTTTACCGTATATTCAAAATCAAGTTTGGTTTGCTTTTTGTCTATAAAGAAGTCCTGAATGCTGCTTGTAAGCGGATAGTTCATCACGGAATCATATTCATCACCGCGCAGCCAGTGCATTGCATCATGCCAGATTTCTCCTAGCAGATAGAAATCAGGTTTCAGCATGCGCATTCTTTTGCGGAGTGCTTTATTGAATTGATGAGACAGTTCGTTGGCAACATCCAGCCGGATGCCGTCAATATCGAATTCCCTGACCCATGTTTCACAGATATCCAGCAAATACGAAATCACTGCTTCATTGTTCGTATTAAGCTTTGGCATCAGCGATGTGAAGGCAAAGGAATAAAACTTGCCATCCCGCGTATCCCGCTTGCTTTGGTCAAACGGCCACTCCCGAACCATAAACCAGTCATAATACTTAGACTTTGGTCCATGTTTCAACACATCTTGCCACGGCCCGAATAAACGGCCGCTATGATTGAAAACGCCATCCACCATGATGCGAATTCCTAGTTTGTGAGCTTGGCTCACCAGTTCTTTGAATTCTTCATTGGTGCCAAACTGCGGATCAATCTTGAGATAATCGGTTGTATCATACTTATGGGCTGTCGTAGCCTCAAAAATTGGCGTTAAATAAATTCCATTGATGCCAAGCTCATGCAAATACGGAAGCTTGCTTTTAATCCCTGCCAAATCACCTCCGTAGAACTCTTCATTCCGCACCGGTCCATGGTGCCATGGCAAGGTGTTTTTTGGATCATTGGAAGTATCCCCGTTGCAGAAACGTTCCGGAAAGATTTGATACCAGATGGTCTCATTCACCCAGTTCGGAGTCACTGCAATATCTGCTGGATTCATCCACGGGAAGGTGAAGCATTGCAGGCTTTTTCCCGGCACCTCCATTTGTTCTTTGGTAAAGATGCCATCTTCCAAATAGAAGAATACGCCCTCTTGCGTATGCAATTCAAAATAGTATTTCAGACGTTTGAATGGCGGTTTGACGGTTGTTGTCCACCACACTTGATGGCTGAGATGCTTGCGGTAAAATACCGTAGCTCTTTCCCCTTGCCATCCTTCTTTGCCTCCCAGAATACCGTAGGCAAAAGGATCGCCGTAATGCAGATATACTTGCGTAACATCATATCCTGTTTTCAGGTTGATGATCAGTTCATCTTCAGTTCGTGCATAGCAATAGTTATCACTAGCTCGATGATAACAAGCCGTTACATTCATATGTTCACCTCATCGTTTACTTGCTGCCACTGCTTCTTTTAACCACGGTACCAGTGCTGCGAAGCGCTCCATGCGATCCAGCTTCCATTCCCAGTTGGGCGAACCTACGGTACCCGGTGTATTCATTCTTCCGCTGTCATCCAGTCCCAGAATATCTTGCAGCGGCAATATCGCCAGCTTGGCAATGCTATCGAGCGTATAGCGGACAAATTGCTTTGCAGTTGTTTCTTGCGGATAACCCAAAGTCTTGAAATAGGCTCTGATTTTACGGCGCCGATAGGCGCTTTGGCTGCGGTACCAGCCGCGAATCGTTTGGTTGTCATGCGTTCCGGAGTAGATAATCATATTCTCTTTATCTGCGAAATTATTGTTATTTTCATTCGGATCAAAGACAAACTGAACAATCTTCATTCCCGGAAAGTTATAGTGATCCCGCAGCTCCAGCACTTCTTTGCGCAAGTCGCCAAGATCTTCCACTACCAATTCGATATCCGGCAGCTTTTCTTGCATCACATCGAAGAATTCATAGCCTGGTGCTTCAATCCAGGCGCCTTCTTCCGCAGTCGGGCAAGTAGCCGGTATCTTCCAATACGTATCAAACGCCCGGAAATGATCGATCCGAATGATATCAAAGATTTCCTGATTGGCGCGCAAACGCTCAATCCAGAAGGAAAAACCGGTTTCTTTCAAGTGTGACCAATCATAAATCGGATTCCCCCAACGCTGTCCCGTAACACTGAAATAATCAGGCGGAACACCGGCAATAAAGGTTGGATGGGATTTGTCATCGAGCAGGAAGCACACTTGATTTGCCCATACGTCTAAGCTGTCAATGCCTACATAGAACGGAAGGTCCCCCATGATGCGGATTCCTCTCTGATTGGCATAAGCTTTCAAATCATTCCATTGACTAAATAAGATATACTGCAGAAACATCTGATACTGAATTTCCTCTTCATACAGAGTTAAATCCAGCTGCGGATGGTGAATCCATTGTTTCTGCTCATCTGGCCAGTCATTCCAGCAACGAAGTTCATTTGCTTTCTTGAATGCCATAAATACTGCAAATTGATACACCCATGGCTGAACCACAAACTCTTTGTATCCGCTTTCATCAGATCCCGAAGAAACAAAGCGATGATAAGCTTGTTTCAGGTACTGTTCTTTATGTTGACGTGCATGTTCATAGTCCACTGTTTTAGCCAGCGGCTGGAAGGGCTGCGGCTGATCCAGCAAGCCCTGTGCACATAGCATATCTAAGCTGATATAGAGTTCATCCATGGCGATTGAGGAATAGGGTTGATAGGGAGAATTCCCATACCCCAGAGGATTAAGCGGCAATAATTGCCAAATCTTGCACTTCGCTTCCTGAAGCAAATCCACAAACTGATATGCTTCCCGACCGAAATCTCCTACGCCGTACTTTGAGGCCAGCGAAGAGATGGGCATTAAGATTCCTGCTTCTCGCATGTTATTATGATCTCCTTTTATAGTTTCCAGATATCGTGATTGTATTGGGCAATCGTACGGTCTGTTGAGAAGAATCCTGCTTTCGCAATATTGACCAGCATCATTTTCGACCACGCTTTGCGGTCTTCATAATCTGCCAGCATTTGCTCTTTCACACGAATATAATCTTTCAAATCCAGGAGTGTCATAAACCAGTCTTTATGAATCAGTTCATTATATAGACGAATTAAATGATCACGATGCCCGATATTCATCAGCGTGTCGCTGACAATGAAGTCCACCAGCGGATACACAGCCGGGTCTTCATAATAGCGATGCGCATGATAGCTCTTATTGGCATAATGGGCAATGACCGTATCGCTGTTTTCTCCGAAGACATAAATGTTGTCAGACCCGACCAGTTCACTGATCTCAACGTTGGCGCCATCCATTGTCCCGAGTGTAATCGCTCCGTTCAACATGAATTTCATGTTGCCGGTGCCGCTTGCTTCTTTGGATGCCAATGAAATTTGCTCACTGATGTCACATGCCGGAATTAATTTAGTCGCAGCTTGGACATTGTAGTTTTCCACCATCACCACACTCAAATGCGGGCTGACTTCCGGATCTTTGCGAATTAGTTCTTGCAAGCACAAGATCAGATGGATGATATCCTTCGCAATGATATAAGCAGGAGCTGCCTTGCTTCCGAAAATAACGGTAATCGGCGTCTTTGGCAGATTGCCCTTCTTGATTTCCAAATACTTATAGATCACATACAGCACATTCATCTGCTGCCGCTTATATTCATGCAAACGCTTGATTTGAATATCAAAGATCGAATGTTCATTGATTTCAATTCCCTGCGTTTCTTTCAAGTATTGTTTTAATGACAATTTATTTTCCTGCTTGATGCGCAAGATTGCTTCCAAGAGCAAATCACTTTCATGACCGAGCAGTTTTTCCAGCTCATTGGCATCGCTTTGGTATCCGGTGCCAATATACTGCCGAATAAGGGCATTCAGCTTTGGATTGGCATGCATCAGCCAGCGGCGGAACGTAATGCCATTGGTTTTATTATTAAATTTTTCTGGATACAATTCAAAGAAATGATGCAATTCATTTTGCTTCAAGATATCGGTATGCAACGCCGCAACACCATTCACGCTGAATCCATAGTGGATATCCATATGTGCCATATGCACCCGTTGATACATGTCGATGATAGCTACAGCAGGATTATGGAATTTTGCATTTACCAGCTCATCCAGTTTGCGGATGATTGGAACAATCGCCGGACATACTTTTTCCAAATAAGACAACGGCCATTTCTCCAGAGCTTCCGCCAAAATCGTATGGTTGGTATACGCACAAGTCTTGGCCACAATTTGCACTGCCTCTTCAAATGCAATGCCTTCTTTGCCAAGCAGGCGAATCAATTCCGGGATGATCATGGATGGATGGGTATCGTTGATTTGGATCACTACATGGTCTGCCAGCTGATGCAAGTCATAGCCGCGCTCTTTGGTTTCTGCCAAAATCAGCTGCGCAGCATTGCTGACCATAAAGTATTGCTGGTAAATCCGCAGCAGGTGTCCAGCTTCGTCGCTGTCATCCGGATATAAGAATAACGTCAGGTTTTTCTCGATTTCTTCCTTATTGAACTCAATTCCATCTTTCACGATGCTTTCGTCAACACTCACGATATCAAACAAGCGCAGGCGATTCGTTTTGCTGTGAAATCCTGTCACGTCAATATCATAAAGCTGTGAAGTTACAGTACCAAAGCCAAATTCCACCGCAAACGAGTAGTTGGAACGGCTTAGCCAGTTTTCAGCACCGATCCATGGGTTTGGTTCTTCCCGTTGCAAACGGTAGCGGAAGACTTGTTTAAACAAACCAAAATGATACAGCAAGCCGACACCATCCCCTTGCAACCCAAGTGTCGCAATGGAGTCCAGAAAACAAGCTGCCAAACGTCCTAAACCACCATTTCCCAAAGATGGTTCCATTTCTACTTCTTCTATTTCACTAAGCTGTTTGCCGTGTTCCAGCAATATGCTTGCAATTTCATCATAACAACCAAGGTTGATCAAGTTATTGGATAGTAGTTTACCAATCAAAAATTCCGCAGAAATATAATACAACTTCTTCGGTCCTGTATTCCGCTCTAATGTCGCGATTTCGTCCTTTGTCAATTTCATCAACACATGATAGACTTCTTCGTTTGTGCATTGTGAAAGTGGCTTGTGATAAGTCGTATTCACGACCTCTAGTAGTTTTTCCTTCATGCCAATACCTCATTTCCCCTACAATATAACAAAGGAAACCGTTTTCCGCAAGTAAAAAACTATTATTTTTTTGTAGAATATACTCCCATCACCAAAGATGGCTAAAATTGTTTATTTTTAAAAGATTACATCAATATAGCGCATTTGCACAATCTCGTAATCAATCATGGTAGAGCGCCCTGCTTCTCCCTGGATTAACTGGTGCAATTCATCAATTGCCACCGCCGAAACACGATAGAAATCCTGTCTGACGGTCAGGATGTTTTGTCCGGTGTAACCCATCAAGGTGATTCCATCATAGCCGCACAGCTTTCGATGCAGCCCCATTTCTTCCAATGCTTTCTTCGCGCCAATTGCCATCAGATCAGAAGCACATACAATCACATCCACTTGCTCGCCAAAAGAAAATGTCAGTTCCCGCGCCTTCCGCTCACTGAAATCTGCATGCTTTACAATCATCGGAAAGCCTAATTCACTTTGCAGGCGATACATCGCATGCAACCGCAATTCCGTTACATAACCCTGCTCCTCCCCGGCCAAATATAAAACCAGCGGCTTTCCCAACGGCTGAATTGTTCTTTTTGCTACCTCATATTGACCCGCAACATGATTCACCGAAACCGAACTTGTTTTATCATTGACATTAGGAGCATCCACCACAACACAGCGAAACAGCTGGGTGTCAATAATCTTATGCAAGTTGGTCGATCCTTTTGACAAACCATAGATGACAAGACAAGTAATTCCCTGCGAGCGAAGATAGCGAATCATTTCTTCCGAAGTCATTTCTTCAAATTGAGATGAGAACATGGTCACAGAATCTAAATTATATTGTTTCAGTTTGGTAAAAGCCCCAAACAAATATTGCATGTTAATTTCGTCAATGGCCTGTCTTTGGTTATTGATGTTAACTACCAGCCCAACCCGGTCAAAGCCCTTTTTCGACAAAGATACAGCAATATTATTAGGCACGTAGTGCAGTTCATTGACCGCTTTCAATACCTTTTCTTTCGTTTCTTTGCTTACCATTTCATACTGGTTTAATACTTTGGAAACCGTGGACTTGGTTACTCCAGCGCGTTTCGCAACATCATTAATCGTGGCCATTTCTGCTTCACCATGCTTTCCCTTGCTCCTTATTATAACAAATGAAAAGTAGAGAAGATATAGTTTTATTCTCTTGATGAAAAACGCAAGGCTAAGGCTAATCCATTCTTTTCTATTCACTTTGTTTCGCAGCTCATTTTTGAAAAAACCTGATATATGTTACATATTGCATTTATAAAGAAAGGGTTTTGTATATCTTATAAAAAAAGTGCCCTCTTGCGAGGGCTAAGTTCGTTTGTCTGCTATTACTACTTTTTGTGCTTTCCCCGTTTGGCCATTGCAATCGGATCTACTTCTCCAGAGGGGTTGTTAGGCCCAATCCGGTTTTCTTGTTGTGTCGGATTGCAATTCCTGACGGGCTTTTTCTTCTTGTCCATGGTGATCATCCTCCTGCAATCATAGTGTGATCTTCCAAAAGCAATATGAGTCAAAGCTTGCCATGAAAAATCTTCCAAAAATGCTTTAGAAATGTGGCTGTCACTACTTCTTTGCACAAATGGCAATTGATGCAAAGCCAAATGTCATTAAGCAAAAACCGATTACATACTGCTTTCTAAATACCACCAGCAGTCCAACACATACAATTGCAAGACTCATAATACTAAGCCATTTTCTTAAATTCGTGTTCTCTCTCATGCATATCTTTCATTCATCATTGAATGAAGCCACCCTCCTCTCAAACCATTACGTTCATTATAGCTTTGATTTCTAAAACGATCAACGTATAGCTATAGTCAATTTGATTAATTCGAACAAGTTGGCAACCATTGTAATTTTTGATAATTTATCGTATGATACTCATCGAAATCAGAAAAAGGATAACCATATGCGTCTTAATAAATTCATTAGCTCCACAGGTATTTGTTCTCGCAGAGAAGCGGATAAGCTCATTGAAGAGGGCAAAGTGCTTATCAACGGTGCTGTCGCAGCATTCACCTCGCAGGTAACGGAACAAGATGTCGTAACAGTCAATGGGCAAACGTTGCAGCTGCGGCCGCAGGAAGTTATTATTGCACTTCATAAACCACGTGGTATCACCTGTACCACGGAGCTGGAAATAGAAGGAAATATCATCGACTACATTCAATATCCCGAACGAATCTTTCCTATTGGCCGCCTGGACAAAGATTCTACGGGCCTTATACTGCTAACCAATAACGGTGATCTCGTCAATGCAATGCTGCGCAGCGAACATCATCATTCCAAAGAATATGTTGTACGGGTAGATAAGCCTGTAACTGCGGAAATCATAAAGAAATTATCAGCGGGCATTCAGATCTACAACCCTGTTCATAATCGCTACGAAACCACCGATCCATGCGAGGTAACCTTAATCAATCCCCGTACTTTCCGCATGATTCTCACCCAAGGGTTAAACCGTCAAATCCGCAGAATGTGCACAGCCTGTGACTTGCATGTACAATCACTGAAACGAGTGCGATTCTTAACAATTCTTTTAGGTGAACTCAAAGAGGGTTCCTGGCGTCAATTAACACCCGATGAGATTACCCACCTAAAGCAAGATTTAAAGCTATAAGTTAAAAAAAGAAGAACGTATATCAATTCATCGTTCGTCTTTTTTTTAATTAATTCTTATCATCAATCAAAATAGCCACTTTCGCAATCACATGCTGTATTTTTTATATGCAATTGCATCTATTTGTATTTGTAATCCAACATGTGCAAATTCTGTTTGTATTGTCTTTCTGGCTGGGTATTGTCCGTTGAACCGTTCCCGGAATACCTGCTCCACCACCGGCAGATTCCAGGCATTCGTCATTAAAACATCCATCTTCACGACATGTTCCAATGTCAGATGGATTTGGTTTAAGCGCTGCTCCATATCATTCAATGCACCATGTACTTGCTGCTCAAGGGAACCTTCCGTATTTCCAACACAAAAACTTAGAAAGACGAAATCTCCTGCTTCTACTATCCCGGAATAGGCATTTACTTCATTTACATTTGTTCTGATCATATTGCTCTCCTTTATTTTTTATCATTTTACGTTTCTGCATAAGCTAGCATCCAGCAACCGCTTGCTTATGATTTGGTTAAAAGCTCATCCAGTGTGCCTCTTGATCAGAAATTTTCCGATCTCTTTTGCGGCTACACGCACGACCTCTCCTTTCCTATGAAAATCATAACAAAAGAAGTATGACAGCAGTATGTCACACTTCTTCATATTGTTTTAAGATTTCTTTGCATTGCAAGCAGATCCTGTCAATCAGGCGAGGCGGTTCCAAGACTTTTATATGACTGCCTAGCGCCAGAATGGTGCCATACCAGAAATGTTCTTTTTCCGGAAGATAGCATTCATATAAAAAGTCGCCGTTTTCATACTCTTCTGTCACCTTGCCCGACAGGTATTCTTCACATTTCACTTTGACAGCGGCCTTGCCGTGCAATCGGATGCGAATCATCGGCTGTGCATGTTCTGCCTGTTCCCATCTGCTTTTCGCTTCCTCTATAGAATGCACAATCTGATTATGCTTGTCAGTCACAACTACATCTCTCATCCGAACCAGCTTATACATCCGATATTCCTGATGAAGAGAATGAAAGCCCAGCAGATACCACTGGTACCATTTATACATGGTAACAACAGGTTCTATTTCCTGCTCTTTTTCTTCATTGCTGGCATTCGTATATACAAAATGCACCCTTCTTTGCAGGCCAATTGCCTGTTTAAACAACATCAATCTCTCATTTACTCCTGCATTCTCTTTTAGAACGCTAAAATCCAATATCATATCTGCATCCATATCGATAGACAAAGCCTGCAACTTTTCCAGTGTATTGTTTAATTCTTTGTGATCAAATGCTGATTGCAGTCCCTGCAATGCCGTCAGGATATAGGTTCTGTCATTTTTTCCAAGCAGCTGCCGGTCTAGTTTAAAAGATGCAAGGATCTCGTAACCACCATCTGTCCCATAATATGTAACGACCGGTATTCCTGCCAAGGTAAGGGTATCAATATCCCGCATCACCGTTCTTGTTGATATATGAAAACGCTCCGCCAAGGTTCGCGCAGTTACTCTTTTTTTGGACAGCAGGTAGTTGGTCATAGCCAGCAATCGTTCTAGTTTCATAAAACACCTCGCTAGTTCTTTTGTTTTTTCATTATACCAAAGGAATGGTGATTTGCGAAAAACAAGATCAAAATTTCAAAAAAGTCACTGCCTTCCAGCAATGACTTTTGCAATTTCATATAAGATTATGACTCAAATAATTGGGCCAAAGATCTAACCAAGACACCAGTAGCGCCCTTTGGACCTCGCGGTTGTTCAGAGGCCGCATTCGCACTTCCTGCTATATCCAGATGAATCCAGGCAACTCCTTCTTCCACAAACTGTTCCAGGAAGCAAGCACCGATACTTGCTCCTGCACTTCCTGTCACGGAATTTACCAAATCAGCCACAGAGCTGTCTTTCAACAATTTCACGAACGCTTCATCGGTTGGCAGGCGCCAGCATTTTTCATCCTGCTTTGCAGCTGCTTCCATAAAAGTATCATAAAAGGCATCTTGATTGCTGAACAGGCCGGTAAATACACCACCCAACGCAGTCATGCAAGCCCCTGTCAAAGTCGCAATATCAATTACTTTGCTTGCTCCTTGACGAAGTGCATATGTAATAGCATCACATAGGATCAAACGGCCTTCCGCATCGGTATTGGTTATTTCAATCGTTTTTCCAGACATCGAAACCAGTACATCATCTGCTTTATAAGCTTCGCCGCTAATCATATTTTCTGTTGCCGGAACAACAGCCATCACATTCGCTTTTACCTTGCGGCGGGCAATGATCTCCATAGCCCCCAAAACATTGGCACCTCCGCACATATCGTACTTCATGCCTTTGCCGCCGGTTGACTTCAAATTATATCCGCCGGAATCATAAGTCAATCCTTTTCCGACAAGCGCCGTATATGGTGCATCGTTATCCCCGTTATAGCGCAATACAATCAATTTTGCTTCCAATGCACTGCCTTGATTGACACCCAGCAATGCCCCTGCTTTGATTTCTGCCAGTTCAGCATTTCCTAGAATCGTGCAATCCAAATGATATTCATCTGCCAGTGTTTGAGCATACTCCGCCAAATGCTGCGGCGTCATCAAATTGCTTGGGGTATTGCCTAAATCGCGGGCATGATTGACCGGAATTGCATAATCAATCCCTTTTTGAATTGCTGCCGAAACATCCTGATGCGCAATCAATTGCAATTCCACAGAATCCACAGATGGTTCCGCTCCGTATTTCTTAAATTGATAGCGGCTCAAAATAAAGCTTTCTGCTGCATAATATGCAATGTCTTGTTCTGAAAAGCCTTCTCTATCTGATGCAGCCTTCTTGCAATTGAATGCTGCCGGTTCCTTCAACTGCTTAAAAACACCGCCAAGTGCTTCACGCAGTTTTTTGGTTGTCAGTTTATCTTCTTCCCCTAACCCTAAAAAGATGAGATACGGGAAATCAAATGCTCCTAATGTAGCAATTTTAGTGATTGCTCCCAATTTGCGGTCAACTAATGCGGATATATCATATCCCAATTGTTCTTTCAAGCAAGAACAAAGATCAGTTTCCGCATAAATGGGAAAAATTACATTGCTTTTGCTTTCTTTTACTTTATGAAACAGTGCTTGTGTAATCATTACAATTTCCTCCTGACATCTATTGTATTCGCCTTGCTTTCAGAATACAAGCGATATTCTTGGGATGTTGGAAATCAAGACAAAGCGTGCTGTTCCAGCAGCTGGGCAACAGACCGGATCATGACACCCGTTGCTCCAATCTGAATATGCGGACGATCTTGGGTCGGCATAGTACATTGTGCAAGATCCAAATGCATCCACGATACATCTTCGGGAACAAACTGCTTCAATAAACAAGCCCCGATATTGGCGCTGATGCTGGTTCCTGAAGAATTTGCGACATCAGCCACTTTCGTTTCGTAAATCTTTCGTGCAAAGGCATCATCTAACGGAAGACGCCAGCATTTCTCGTCTTGCTTTTCAAGTGCTCTCACAAACTCTTGGTATAATGCATCATCATTGCAAAACAATCCCGTATAAATTTCACCCATTGCCATCAAGCAGTTTGCCGTAATCGTAGATAGTCCCAATATACGCGATACTCCCTGATTTCCGGCATAGGTAATCGCATCACACAACATCAGTCTGCCCTCTAAATCAGCATAAGTAATTTCTATTTTTTTGCCAGCCATTGTATGAACGACGCCATATTCTTGGTAGTTGTCAATTGTAATCATATTCTCTGTTGCCGGAATTACAGCAAGTACATTCACTTTCATATTCCTTCGTGCAATAATTTCCATAACACCCAGCACACTGGTAGCCCCGCATATGTCAAAACGAACATTGCGAATATGATCCGCCCGGCCACGGTATTTGGCGGAATCATAGGTTAACCCTTTGCCAATGAGTGCTGTACAAGGACCTTTGGCATTACCCTGATAGCGCAGGACAATCATTTTTGGACGATGCTTGCTTCCCAGACTTTGAGTCAGCAATGCCTTCGCTTGGATTTCTTCCAGCTGCGGTTTTTCCAGCACCTCCATCTGCATCTTGTATTTTCTAGCTAATTTCCTTGCTTGTACTTCTAAATAAGCCGGGTTCATCAGATAGCGGCTGGTATTACCCAAATCTTTTGCGTAATTTACCGGTTCTGTATAATCGAGTGCTTTCTGAATGGCATCCCGGACGTCGGTATCTGCCATAATCGAGATTTGATATTTTGGCATTTGCCGCTTGAATTTATAATGGGGAATTTCATAAGTGGCCAGAACGAAGCTTTGGGTCAGCAGTCCTGCAAGCTCCTCTTCGGAAAAGCCGAAACGTTCCAGCACCGCCTTCTGAATCAGCACCACCGCTGATTCCTGCAAATGGCGGAATAATTTACCAAACATTCCGCGCATGATGGGAGTTGTTATTGTTTTCCGCTCCCCTAGCCCTAAGAATACAAAATAGGGAAATGGATATAACCCTCTTGTTGCAACTTTGGTGATTACCCCGCGGCGCCGATTAATCAGGCGGGAAAATTGGAATCCCAGTTTTTCTGTAATTTTTTCATCGATTGTATCCCGATAATAAATCGGGATCACCACATTCACGGTGCTTTCGGCAATTGATTGAAATGTTGCTTGTTTAATCATATATCCTCCCCATTTCATAACGATGCTTCTTCAAAAAGAAGTTTTTTTATAGGCTAACTTTATTTTTTTGTTTTTTAATTTGCGAAATGCCATATAATATCGCACCACAAATAAACCATACCGTTAACAGCAGGAACACATTCTTACCCACTTGTAAAAGTCCAAAACGCTGCACATCCAATAACGGGTAGATATAGTTCGTAGAGGATGGAGTCAATCCTGTTTTATACTGTGCGCGAATAAGCACCATCAGAAAATAAGATACTGGTTCAGCTAGCCATAGTATAATGGAAATGAAACGGATCCTCTTTTTCTTATCAAACAAGATCCAATCCAAAGACAACAGTACCGGCAATCCGACATACAGCAGCCATTCCTGCATAGCAGGTTTCAGATATAGCAGAAACGGCCATTTTATAAACAGAAAATATACCATGCAAAGCAGCATGGACGTTGCAATCATGCCTCGTAGTGGCAGCGGCAAAGAAATTTCCTGATCTCTTTTCGAAAACACCATCCTGCAAACCAGATATAGATAGGCAAGGGCTGTGACTAGCAGATTCCACTGGGGATAATACCATAAAACATAAAAATTGAAAGACATATCTATCTGCAAGTTATTAGTCACATTGTAAAACAAGATATAACTAGCCGCTATCAAAAAAAACAGGCGATAGCATAGCGCAGTATAAGTTTGTTTTCTCATGGCAAGCACTCCTTATCTTTTTAGATTAACAAAATTCCGGGCCTGATATTTGCAAGTAAAAAAGATTACATAACACATTTAATCTTAACATATTTGCATGCAAGTTCTGAAAACATTCTGATAAGGCCCATTTTCATGCATTAGCACTATGTTTTTGTAATTTCCGTATTCTTTTTACTGAAAACAAAGCTTATGCTATACTCTTATTTAAGATCTGAGTCAAACTCCTGCTGCATCCAGGACAACACCCAGCAACAGCAGTTTATTCATAACATCAGGAGGGCATATGCTTCAAGAAGGACTTACCCCATTTATTCTGGCAGCAGTTTTCATGAGTACCGGCTTGGCCTTGGCATGCTATTCCAGCATCCGCAGACCCAATGAACAAACTCTGCTTATAAGAATCAGCAACCCGCTTGCCATGATTGGTTTTGTAATCGGCTTCCAATTGCGCTTTTCTGCATATTTAAATGGCGTCTTTCCTTATGGCAAAGATTCATTGCCGAAACCCAGCATTATCTTGCTTATGGTCGGTTTATATATGTCCTTGCGTTTTCTTCTGGTTAACTATCGGTTGTTCAAAAAAGCGGATGCAACCTTGCTTGATTTTCAAGAATTTAGCCTTAAGCTGATTGTTTTCTTGATGACAACAGCATTCCTGTTTGTTTGCTGTATTGTGATTGAATTTTTACTTCAGCGGTAGCCACGTTATCCAATACAGAAAATGCGCTATAAAACAGCCTTTCTGGCATTGTTTTATGGCGCATTTTTTACTTCTTCCTTGGCATCACATGAATTGCCATTTGATCAACATCCCAAACAGCTTCATGCATACCCTCGCTGAAACTAGGGTGCGGATAGATCACGTGCTGCAGCTGATCGACTGTTAAGCCGGCTGCAATAGCCTGGGTAAACTGGGATATCATGTCGCTGGCACGATCACACATCAACTGTGCCCCCAACACCTGTCTCGTCTTGGCATCCGCAACAATCTTCACAAATCCGCGGTCCTGGCCGGCAATGATTGTTTTGCCATTGCCAAGCATGCTATATTTTCCCGTTATGACGGGGATATTTTTTTCTTTTGCTTCGGTTTCCTGCAACCCGACACAAGCAATCTCCGGACTGGTATACACACACATCGGAATGAGTGCTTCCGAAAGCGGATGATCCTGAAACAGATGATCAGCCAATGTCGTTCCTTGATGGCTTGCCAGATGGGCAAGCTGTACTTTGCTTGCGGCGTCGCCGATGGCATAAATAGATGGGACACTTGTTTGATAGTTCGCATTCACTTGAATGCGACGTCCGTCGTAAACAAGCGGAATATCGCTGTCAACACCATTGGCATGCCGGCCAGCCGCGAGAATGACGGCCGAGGTAAGCAACGTTTTTGGCTCCCCTTTCACGTCATAGGTAACCTCATATTGATCCTTGACTTTGGCAATTTTTCGAACCAGTGCATTCGTCTGAATCACTGCTTTGCGGCGTTTGAGAATCATCGTTAAATTCTGGCTGATTTCTTTATCGAATGTCGTGAGCAGACGGTCTTGTCCCTCCAAAATGGTAACTTGCTTGCCAAGCTGCTGATACAGGCACGCAAACTCAATGCCGATGACACCGCCGCCGATCATGCAGACATCATCAAACAACTTATCGCCAAACTGCAGAATATCATCGCTATTGTAGGCATGTTCAATGCCTTCGATCGGTATCGCACTGACAGACGATCCTGTCGCAACCACCAGCACATGTCCTTCTCTTTTCTCATCCTCAATCATCACGGTGTGCGCATCTGCAATTCTTGCATTTCCCCGCACCAGCGTAATCGCATTTGCGGCGATGAGAGTTTCAATTCCGCTGCGCAGCTGTGCTACAACCGCTTCTTTGCGAGACTGCATTTGCATTGGATCAGCGGTGATTGTCCCGGACAATCCCAACTCGTCAAATTGCTTCTGGTGCGCAAACAGTTCTGCTCCATGGAGCAATGTCTTGGTAGGAATACACCCCTTATTCAGGCATGTGCCGCCAACCTGGTCTTTCTCCACCAGCAAAACTTTCTTTCCCAGCTGAGCTGATCTGATGGCACAACTATATCCGGCACTGCCGGCACCGATGATGATGATATCAAACATGTTGCTTCCTCCTAAAGATTGTGTAAAATAAGCCGCTGCACATCGTCAATCATCACCGCATTAAAGGGATGCTTCAATTGTTCCAATGCATGCATCAATGCTTTCGCCTGAAACGGGCTGTTTTTAATTGCTTCTGTCAGCTTCGCAATGAAATCAATATCCATTGCATCTGAATATATCATGCACTCTTTTACCTCATCCCCAGCTAATTCCATCTCCAAGTGAATGTCACCCCAAATAAAACGATCCATAATTTCCAAGTTCGATTTGATTCGTTTGTGGAACTTCCAGTCATTGGATTGATAGGTTTCTGTCAGCTTCATAATCTGCTGGACATCGGCTGTGTTCAAGGTCAGTGATGCAACCGGAAGTTCATATTCATCGCCAAGTGCCCGCACCATCAGTTCTTTCATCTTAGCAATTGTCAGATCCGGCACCACTTCTTTCATGTTCATTACACGGCTGCGCACGGAATCAACCCCGTTGCTTTTCAGCTTAGTTGCCGAGACATTGAGGTACTGCCCCATTTTGCTCATGTCCACATCGACAAGAATGGTTCCATGATGATAAGCATTGCCGTGTTTTTGGTAATAGGCATTGCCTGAGAATTTCTTTCCATCCACAAGCAGATCATTGCGCCCGCTTTTCTCCGCCTTCACGCCTTCATAGCCAAGTGCCCGAATGATGACATTCGACTGCCGCTCGATATTGTAGTGCTCCATATTGGTGATGAACGTGAAGTTAAGATTGCCACGGTCATGATAAACGGCACCGCCGCCGGATAAGCGGCGGGCCAAATAGCCATGGTCTTCTTCCAAGGCACTTACTTTACATTCTTTCCATGCGTTTTGATTGCGGCCAATGACGACAGTATGTTCATTCTGCCATAAATATAAAATCATGGTATCTGGTTGCAGCGTATTCAATAAGAACTCTTCCAATGCAAGATTGAAATAGGGATTGAAGTCCTGACTATATAATACTTGTAGATGCTGGATCATTGGTTCTCCTTAAATACATATGTTAATTTTGGTTGTCTAGCCGCTTTCACTTCATCCACCCGCCCAATTGGTGTGGTAATCGGCGCAGCCTTGCAAGCAGGGCTATCCACATATGCTTTTTGTTTCAAAGCAATCATAACCTCCGCCATATATTCCAGGGTTTCTTTGCTTTCTGTTTCGGTCGGCTCGATCATCAATGCTTCATGCACGATCATCGGAAAATACATCGTCGGCGGATGGATGCCATAATCGATAAGCCCTTTTGCGATATCCAAAGCCGTAACTCCGGTTTCTTGCTTCATCTGTTCCAATGTCAGCACAAATTCATGCATGCATGGTACATCCAAAGCCACTTCGTATTCCTCTTTCAATAGATGAAGCAAATAATTGGCATTTAAAACCGCATGCTTGCTGGTCTTTGCAATACCTTCTTGGCCCAAGCTCATAAGATACGTAAGTGCTCGTACAACAACCAGGAAGTTGCCGTAAAACTGTTTCATCCGTCCGATACTTTGCGGGGCTGCTGCCATTTCTGTATGGTTGAATACCGGAGATGGCAGATACGCTGCAAGATGCTGCTTGACACCGACTGCACCGCTGCCCGGCCCACCGCCGCCATGCGGCGTGGAGAAGGTCTTATGCAAGTTCAGGTGAATCACATCAAAGCCCATGTCCCCCGGACGAACCACGCCCATAATCGCATTCAGATTTGCGCCATCGTAATACAGCAAACCACCGCTGCCATGTACAATATCCGCAATTTCCAGGATATCCTTTTCAAATAAGCCAAGGGTATTCGGATTGGTCAGCATCAATGCGGCAGTTGTTTCATTCACTGCTTCTTTTAATGCCATTATATCAACATTCCCATTTACGCTTGGGATGGTCACAACGGTAAAACCTGCCATGGCGGCACTTGCCGGATTGGTACCATGGGCGGAATCAGGAATCAGCACCACTTTGCGTGCCTCATCATGGCGTGCCTGATGGTATGCCTTAATGAGCAAAAGCCCTGTCAGTTCCCCGTGTGCCCCTGCTGCCGGCTGGAATGTCATGCGATCCATGCCGGTAATTTCACCGAGATATTGCTCTGCTAAATGATACACTTCCATACATCCCTGAATGCTATGTGCCGGCTGCAGCGGATGAATCTTAGTGAATCCCGGAAGTCCCGCCACATCTTCATTCAGCTTGGGATTGTATTTCATGGTACAGGAGCCAAGCGGATAAAAACCGTTATCAACACCAAATACTTGTTTGGTAATATTTGTATAATGCCGTACCAGATCAACTTCCGCCATCTGCGGCAAGTGCAGTTTCTCTGTCCGGTTTACTGCCAGCGAATGGGTCGGAACATCCTGTTCCGGAAGGTAAAAACTGCGGCGGCCTTGCTTGCTGCGTTCAAAGATCAACATACGATCAACTCCTTCACAACTGCATATACGCGATCCATTTCCTTCTTGGTATTGACTTCGGTCGCACACCACAAGATGTCATGCTCATTCAGCGGCAGCCCGCCCAAAATACCTTCTCGTTCCAGTGCTTCCAGGATCTGCGCAGCCGGAACCTCACAAGTTGTTACAAACTCATGGAAGTATTCGTTTGCATAACGCAGTGTCATTCCCGGAAGGGAAGTCAGCTGTTTTTGCAGGTAATGCGCATTGTCAACACAGCGCTGCGCAATTTCCGCAAGGCCCTCAGGTCCTACTGTTGCCAGATAAATTGATGCCCGGATTGCACACAGCGATTGATTGGAACAAATGCTGCTGGTTGCCTTCTCCCGGCGAATATGCTGTTCCCTTGCCTGCAAAGTCAGTACAAAGGCCCGCTTTCCTGCATGATCCGTCGTTTCGCCAACAATACGGCCCGGCAATTTGCGGAACATTGCTTCCGTCGCAGCCATGAATCCCAGATATGGTCCGCCAAAAGACAGCGGCAATCCCATAGGCTGCCCTTCTCCAACAGCAATATCAGCACCGCATTCTTTCGCATTCGGCAAAATGGCCAAAGCAATCGGATTGCATCCCATGATTACCTTAACTCCTGCTTCCTTGCTGAGCGCTGCAATTTGCTTCACATCTTCGATTTGCCCAAAGTAGTTTAATTGCTCCACATAAACGCAACTTACTTGTTCATTTAACAGTCCCCGCAGGGCATCCATATCACAGTGTCCGTCTTTCATCGGCAGTATCTGGTATGGATAGCCAAACGAACGACAGTATGTTTCCATGACTTCTTTCACTCCCGGATTGGAGCTTTCGGCAATTACAACCAGCTGCCGTTTGCGGTCAATGCACATGCTGATTGCTTCTGCTGCCGCTGTTGCGCCATCATAAACCGAAGCATTGCTGGCGAACAAGCCTGTCAAATCGCAAATCATGGTTTGATATTCAAAAATTGTTTGCAATAACCCTTGCGCCATCTCCGCTTGGTATGGTGTATAAGCAGTCACAAATTCACCGCGCGATGCAAGATGATTCACAACGGTAGGAATATAATGGCGATATGCACCCGCTCCGCGGAACATGGTCTGATAGATTATATTTTGCGCTGCGATATCTTCCATTTGCTTCATGACTTCAAATTCAGTCTTGCCCTTTGGCAGTGCCAGCGGATGATCCAGCAATACTTCTTTCGGCAAATGAGAAAAGAGATCTTCGATCTTTTCTTTTCCCATCAGTTGAAGCATTGCGATCTGTTCTTCCTGGCTCGCAACTACATAAGATGCCATACTATTTACCTTCTTTTAAAAACGCTTCATATTCTTCAAGTGTCAGCATTTCTTCCCGGTCGGAAATACGTTCCACCTCGATTAACCATGTATTCATGGCATCTGCATTGATTAATTCCGGTTCTGTCAGCAATGCTTCGTTAATCTTGACTACAACGCCGGTTACCGGAGCATAGACATCGCTGACTGCCTTTACGGATTCTACGTCACCAAAGGCCTTGCCGATCTCCACAAGATCGCCTGCTTCGCATAGATTCACGAATACCAAATCGCCTAATTCTTTTTGCGCAAATTCCGTTAGTCCTACCAAAGCATTTTCTTCATCCAGAAATTTCACCCATTCATGGGTTTTCGTAAAAAATAGTTCATGCATACAAGTTTCCTCCTTATCGTTTTTGCTGCATTTATTTTGTTCTTTTATAGAAAGGCAAGCTGACCACAACTGCCTTTACCAACCGTCCGCGGATATCCACAACCACTTCACTGCCAATCGCTCCATATTCTTTCTCAATCAAACCGAAGGCACATGCTTCATTGACATACGGCAGCTGCGTTCCGCTTGTTACTTCACCGATTACCCTGCCATCAGCCAAGATCGGACAATGTTCCCGGGCAATGCCGCGTTCCACCATCTTCAACCCGACTCTGGTCCGCGTTCCCGGTTGTTCCAAGAGCGCCTCTTTTCCCACAAAACTCTCTTTCTCCATCTTCACAAACATACCTATCCCCGCTTCCAGCGGATTGATGATTTCGCTCATTTCATGCCCATACAGCGGCATGCCAGCTTCTAAGCGCAAGGTATCTCTTGCTCCTAAGCCGCAAGCTATTAAACCTTCTTCCTGCCCCTTTTCCATCAATAGCTGATATAAGCGAACTGCATGCTCATTGGCCACATAGAGCTCTACTCCATCTTCACCGGTATAGCCATTGCGTGATACCAGTACTTCCATGCCTTCAATCATGACATGATCTTTAAACGTGTAGTACTTTGCAGGTATCTGATCCTCTGCAACCAGCTTTTTCAGAATCCCAACAGCCTTAGGGCCTTGCAGTGCCAGTTGGCTATAGGAATCAGAAACATCCTCCACAATGACATTATCCCAGCGATACTCCATAATCCAGGCAAAGTCTTTGATGCGATTTGATGCATTCACAACCAGCATGTATTCTGTGCTGCTTTGACGATACACCAATAAATCATCAATGATACCCCCTTCTTCATAGAGCATTGGCGAATACTTGATTTGCCCATCCTTCATATTGCCAATTTCATTGGTCAGGATAAAGTTTAAAAATTCCGTTGCTTGTTCCCCCGTTACCAAAAATTCTCCCATATGTGATACATCAAATATGCCTGCCGCCTGACGTACCGCCATATGCTCTTTCATGACTCCTTCGTATTGAATCGGTAATTCGTAACCTGCAAAGGTAACGATTTTCCCTCCTCGTTTGATGTGTTCTTCATACAAAGCTGTTTTCCGTTCCATTTTTTCCTCCTGCCATGTAAGGGCTTTCGCTTTTCTTAACAAAAAAAGTGCATAAAATTATGCACCTCTGTTTATGGACCTGAAAGATTCTCCTTAAGGATTGCTTCTTCGGTGACATACGTCTTTCCAGAGTTTGTCAGAATACGGTCCTTTTGCCTGAGAGTTTACTGTGCGTCTTCCCCTTCGGCGTCATAAATCCATGATCTCTCCCGCATTCATCGTCCTTGATATATTTCACTTTCAGTATATCGTAATTTGCTGTGAATTACCATCAAAAAATCGCAAGCATATTGATTGTTAAATCACTTTTTCAAATTGCCTCATAATCAGTTCTGTTCCAATCTGTTTCCTGCATTTCCTCAAACCTGCAAATATGCTATACTAACGCAAAGAACGGAGGACGCATATGTATCGTATATTCATTGTAGAAGATGATGCAATCATTGCCCGTGAGATGAAGCAGCATTTGGAAACTTGGGGAAATGAAATAGCGATTGCTGCGAAGTTCGCCGATTTGATGCCGGAACTGATCTCTTTTGATCCGCAGCTGGTCCTGATGGATATTAAGCTTCCTTATTTTAATGGCTATCATTGGTGCAGTGAGATTCGCAAAATCTCAAAAGTACCTGTCATCTT
This sequence comes from Bacillota bacterium, assembly GCA_023388995.1. Classification (GTDB taxonomy): domain Bacteria; phylum Bacillota_I; class Bacilli_A; order Erysipelotrichales; family Erysipelotrichaceae; genus JAEWFD01. Next base: position 46,778 of record JAEWFD010000024.1, on the reverse strand, counting down.
TCTTTCCTCAGCCTCCGATACGATGGACATTATTATGGCCATATCTATGGGCGGTGATGACTTTATTGCGAAACCCTTCGATTTGCATGTATTAACTGCCAAAGTGCAGGCATTGCTTCGCCGTACCTATGATTTTGCCGGAACAGCAACTTTGCTGGAACACAAAGGAGCAATGCTCAATCTTAGCAATGCTTCGCTCACATATCAGAAGCAACAAATAGAACTTACGAAAAATGAATTGCGCATCTTGCAATTGCTTTGGGAACACAAAGGAAAAGCAGTCTCCCGCGAAGCATTAATGACTCATCTATGGGAAACCGACAGTTATATTGATGATAATACCCTGACTGTCAATATCACCAGACTCCGCCGCAAACTGGAAGGAATCGGACTGGCAGATCTGATCAGCACCAAAAAGGGATTGGGGTATCTGTTCGAATGAAACGAATCAATTACTTCGCCGCATACATCATCCATCGTCTTGCGCTGTTTGCGGCCGCAGGACTGATTCTGTTGATTTACTTAATTGTATTTTGGTTGTACCGGCTCCCATTGGAAACGATCCTCTATGCCAGCATATTAGCCAGCGGTCTTGTGCTGAGTTTCATCAGCTATGACTATCTGCGTTTTGTGCAGCGAATCAAGTACCTGCAAAACATGCAGCTGGAAACAATCCGCCTGCCTGAAACTGCGTCGCCTTTGCTTCGGGAATACCATCACTGGATCGACCAGCTGTTTACGGCTCACCAGCAGCATCAAACAGAAATGCAAACCAAGTTGCAAGGTATGGCAGATTATTACACATTGTGGGCACACCAAATCAAAACGCCGATTGCGGCTATGCGTCTTCTCATGCAGGAAGATACGGAACAAAACTATGAGCTGCAAGCTGAACTCTTTAAAATTGAGCAATATGTCCAGCTGATCTTGCAATATATGAAACTGGAAAGCATTAATCAGGATTTCGTATTAAATCAAGTGCAGCTTGACAGCGTAATTCGCCAATCCATTCGCAAATATGCCCGCCTGTTCATACGAAATGGGATTACCCTGACCTATGAGCCATGTACGTTATGCGTAATCAGCGATGCCAAGTGGCTTGGGTTTGTTCTCGAACAACTTTTATCTAATGCCATTAAATACACCAATCAGCAAATTACCATTCTTGTGACAGAAGATCATGTTCTCAAAATCATCGATGATGGTCTTGGTATCCGGGAAGAAGACTTGCCGCGCGTATTTGAGAAAGGCTATACCGGATACAACGGACGTTCCCAGCAAAATGCAACGGGCATCGGTTTATATCTGTGTGCCAAAATCCTAAGAAAACTCTCCCATCATATTTCCATCCAGTCCGTCTTGCACGAAGGCACCACTGTTTCTATCAATTTCAAGCAAGACAGCACCATATTTGACTAACCTTACAACAATGTAAGGTTATTAGTGCTGATGTAAGCCAAACCTAAGGTAAGCGGCAATAGGATTCGCTATACTGGGATGGATGATGCGCAAGCATCCAGGAGGTCAACATGATTTTAGAAGTCAATCACATTAAGAAAATTTATACAACCCGGTTCGGTGCCAATAGTATTCAAGCGTTATCCGATGTTTGTTTCACCGTAGAAGATGGTGAATACGTAGCAATCATGGGAGAATCCGGCTCGGGAAAAACAACGTTGCTGAATATTTTGGCAGCGCTGGATAAACCGACCAGCGGTGAAGTCAAAGTCAGCGGAAATGCCATTTCAGCCATCCGCGACAAAGACTTGTCGGCCTTCCGCAGAAACAATCTGGGTTTCGTATTCCAGGATTTTAATCTGCTCGATACCTTTTCTTTGCAAGACAATATTTTCTTGCCGCTCGTGCTGTCAGGAAAATCATTCGGAGAAATGAATCAGCGGCTGATTCCCATTGCGCAAAAACTTGGCATCAGCGATATCCTGCACAAATATCCGTATGAAGTATCCGGCGGTCAAAAGCAAAGAGCAGCGATTGCCCGGGCACTGATCACCAATCCTAAATTGGTGTTAGCAGATGAACCAACAGGAGCTTTGGACTCCAAAGCAACCAGCTCGCTGCTTCAAGTATTCACAACCATCAATCAGGACGGGCAAACCATTTTAATGGTTACCCACAGTGCCAAAGCTGCCAGCCATGCAAAACGCGTCTTATTTATTAAGGACGGAGAGGTGTTCCATCAGTTGTACAAAGGATCACTATCGAATGAAGAGATGTATGTGAAAATTACGGAAACACTTACCTTATTAACTAACGGGGGGTGCTCATAATGCGTAGTTTCTTCTATCCCAAGCTGGCATTCACAAACATCCGTAAAAATGCCAGGACCTACATTCCTTACATCTTGTCATGCATCGCAACCATTGCCATGTATTACATCTTGTCCAGCTTAACAAGGAATTCCCAAGTTGGCTTGGGAACAAAGCATGCCTTATTGAAACTTGGCACCAATGTGATTGCCATCTTTGCAGTCATCTTCTTATATTACACCAACAGTTTTTTAATCAAACAGCGAAAAAAAGAATTGGGCCTCTATCATCTTCTGGGTATGGAGAAAAAACATATCGCCAGAATTATGATCTGGGAAGTACTCTTTACTGCCTTCTCCAGCTTTCTGCTAGGCATCATCAGCGGCGTCGGCTTATATAAATTAGTCTATTTGCTGATGGTGATGATTTTGAAGCTGCCGATTCAATTTGGCTTTGAGTTATCACTGACAGCAATTAAGGAGACCTCGCTGTTATTTGCAGGAATCTTTCTCTTGACACTGCTATCCAATCTGATTCAAATTTATATGGCAAAAACCATTGACTTGCTGAAGGGCGGCGAATTTGGTGAAAAAGAACCAAAATCTAAATGGCTTTTAGCATTGGCTGGGGTAATTACGCTTGCTGCCGGATATTACATTGCAGTAGTAACAACCAATCCCATTGAAGTTATTCTTCTCTTCTTTGTTGCAGTAATTTTGGTTATGATCGGTACCTATCTGCTCTTTGCATTTGGCAGTATCGTTTGGCTGAAATTCCTGCGCAGGCAACCTGGCTACTATTACCAAACAAAACACTTTATTTCTATTTCAGGAATGCTGTATCGCATGAAGCAAAATGCAGTAGGCCTTGCAAATATCTGCATCCTTTCCACCGCAGTGCTGGTCATGCTGTCATCCACTTTATCCTTGTACATCGGCATGGAAGATGTACTGCAAGCACGGTACAACCGCGATATTTCTGTCACGATACCGGAACCCACTACGCAGCTGATTGCAGAGTTTGAGCAGCTTGTATCCCAAACACTAAAAACAAGCCAGGTGCAAGCAGAAGATTTGATTCAATATCGTTTTTGGCAATCAACCATGCTTAAAGAAAAAGCAACTTTTGTCAGGCCACAAAGTGATTCCTCTGCCAATATTCACTTGCTGTACTTTATTCCGCTTGCGGATTACAATCAGATGATGCAGACAACAGAAACACTGGAAGAAAATGAGATTCTGTTTTTCTCCAGCAAGGCTCCTTATACAGAGCCAACTGCTTCTGTTTACCAGAAAACATTCACAATTAAAAAACAGCTTGCTACATTTCCGCAAATCGGAGAAGGAGCAGCCGCCATTTGGAATAACAACTATCTAATCGTAAAAGATGAAGCTGTTATTGCTGATATGATGGAGTATGCAAAGGAAGTGGACAACTATTTTACATTCTACCAATATCGCTACAGCTTTAATATGGATGGGAATGATGAAGCCCAGTTAGCCTTGGCAGATCATTTATCCAAACAGGTTGGCACGTTGCCTTTGAGCTATTACAGCATCGAGTCCAAAGCAGCATCAGTGCAAGACTTCTTCGCTATTTACGGCGGTCTCTTCTTTCTTGGCATCTTTTTGGGAATCTTATTTGTTCTGGCAACTATTTTGATTATCTACTACAAGCAAATCTCCGAAGGATATGATGACCGGGCACGATTTGAAATTATGCTGAAAGTAGGAATGGATAAAGCAGAAATCAAACGAGCCATCCGCTCACAAATCATTCTGGTCTTCTTCCTTCCATTACTCACTGCCGGCATTCATATTATCTTCGCATTCCCCGTCATTACAAGGCTGCTGGCCTTGTTAAATCTGACGAATGTCAATCTCTTCAAATGGTGCTTAGTTGGCTCTTATGCTGTGTTCTCCTTGTTTTATGCGATTGTTTACAAACTGACAGCTCGTACCTACTACACGATTGTAAGCAACTAACCACGAACCACCAAGCAAGGTGGTTTTTTCATTCCGCAATTCTGCTTTCTTTCGTAATCCTCTTGATGTTGGGCAAACTTTTAGTATACTTATAAGTAGCATAGAGGAGGAACATATGAAAAAATTAACACTCGTTGTTATGGCTGCCGGAATGGGAAGCCGCTATGGCGGAAATAAGCAAATTGACGGATTAGGTCCTAACCAGGAAATCATCATGGATTATTCGATCTACGACGCCATTCAAGCTGGTTTTAATAAAGTTGTATTTATCATCAAAAAAGAAATGCAGGAAACATTCCATGAAGTCATCGGAAAACGTATTGCATCTAAAGTAGAAATTGCTTATGCCTATCAAGATTTTGACAGTGTACCGGCATTTTATCAAATGCCTGCCGAGCGTACAAAACCCTTTGGAACCGTTCATGCAGTATTAACAGCCAAAGACTTAGTCAAAGAACCTTTCTGTGTCATCAATGCGGATGACTATTACGGCAAAGAGTCCTTTGTTACCATGTATGATTACCTTAGCAACTTAGATAACCAATCGAAGGAAGTAGCAGAATTCTCCATGGTGGGCTATCGTCTGCAAAATACGATCTCTGAACACGGCCATGTGACGCGTGGTGTCTGTCAGGCGAATGAAAAAAATGAATTGATGGGAATCGTGGAAACATATAAGATTACTCAATTTCCGGATGGTACGATCCGCGATATTAATTTCAATGAAGAAGGCGATATCCTTGATCCAAATGCTTTGGTCTCCATGAACTTCTGGGGCTTTACACCAGAGTTGTTTCCGTTATTCGAAGCGTATTTTGCCCGTTTCCTGCAAGAACTGCCAAGTACAGAACTGAAAAAAGAATATGGTTTGCCAACGGCGATTGCTGATTTAATGGCTGACGGAAAAATTGTACTGCAAATTCTTCCTTGCCAGTCAAAATGGTTTGGGGTTACTTATCAGGAAGATAAACCAACAGTGATGCAAAGTTTAAAAGACTTGCATGATACCAAGCAATATCCTGCCAGTCTCATTGAATGGTATCGTTAGAATGCTAACTGAACAATAGTGCATAGTGATATGTACTATTTTTTATTCTTACTAAAAAAAGACAATTTATTATGGAATTGCGAGGTTCATTGCCTTGCATTTACCGGCTAATCGTTTTACAATAGATCATGGTTTGAACAGGAGGAATTACAACATGAAATTTTTAGTAGAAACATCAGCGCGCCACATTCACCTTTCACAGAAAGATCTGGAAACGCTATTTGGTGAAGGTGCTACCTTAACTCCAAAAAAAGAACTATCACAACCAGGACAATATGCCTGTGAAGAAAGAATTACAATTGTAGGACCAAAGAGCGAAATGAAAAATGTCATCATTCTTGGACCAACCCGGAATGCAACCCAAGTGGAGTTGTCGATGACAGATGCTCGTTCTCTCGGGGTAAAAGGAGTCATCAAAGAATCCGGTGACATCACAGGTACACCAGGCATCAAGCTTGTGGGACCAAATGGCGAAATTGAAATCAGCGAAGGTGTTATCGTTGCAAAACGGCACATCCATACAACTCCTGAAGATGCCGTGAAACTGGGAGTAAAAGACAAAGATATCGTTTGGGTAAAAATCGATACGGCAGATCGCAGCATCGTTTTGGGTGATGTGGTGCTTCGTGTCAGCGATAAATTTGCGACAGCAATGCACATTGATACTGACGAAGCAAATGCAGCAGCATGCAGCGGGGAAGTATACGGCGAAATTATTACTGTAGCCTAATTTTAGAAAGATGGAAAGTGTTAGTCTTCCATCTTTTTTTTACTTGCAAAAAAAAAACAGGTTTTGCACCTGCTGTTGGATAACCTATTTCTTCGCTTCAAATTGCTGATTGAATTTCTCAATTACTGCTTCTTTGTCTTCTAAAGATACAAACAGCACATAGCGACCTCTGACAATTACCTCTGAAGCCTCCGCAACAACTTTCGGAGCTGGAAGATAATTTTCAAATGAACGGATTACATCTTCGCGCATTGTTTCTGCCAATTTCTTGAACTCTTCCACATCTTTCTCATCTTTTACTTCAAAGATGAAGATCCGGTTAGCATCCAAGATAGTGCCCGTATAACCCACATATTCATTTAATTTGTCAAGATCCAGTTCTTCATACATGTTCTGGAACATTTCGTCTTCCATCGGGAAAGCCATGCCTCCAGGCCAATGCGCATCCATCCACTCTTCCCCTACTTTTTTCACATCAAAGTCTACTGCCGTATCTTTCGGCTTTGTACTGCACGCTGCCAACGTAATTGCCATCATTAAGGCAAATGCTGCTATCAATGTTTTTTTCATGTCTATATTCCTCCTGTACATAAATAACGAATTGATTTTGAATATACTTCAAAGTTTTACCATCCATAGATGGTAGTATTTATTGTCTGTTTCAAATACGAATCAAACAACAAATATGATTGTAAAGCATTATCTTTTGCTTGTCGACCACTTTCTGATAAGTTGCTTCTTATCAAGGACAAACTACTTTAAGAACGAATCTTTTTGAAATATGTATCATTTCCAAACCAGCTAACATTGTATGAAAAAAGTACTTCATCCGGTCTTACAGTGTCCAGATATTGCGAAATACTTTGATTAAAGTAGCGCAAATCAATCAATATGACCGTTTCATAGTGCTGAGCAAGCAATGGAGCTAATGCATGGGAGTAAGAATCCTTGAACAAGACAAGTGTTTTCTGGTTCTTATGTTCCCCATGTATGATTACTTCTGCCTGATTGCCACCTAAATAAACCGAATACTGATCGCCTTTCTGGAAGTATGTGTAGTCATACAAGCCTTGTTTGGTCGTCTTTGCATCAGGAATGGATACTGTATATTCTTTGCCATCCTCCAATGTCCATACTTCTTCTCCAGGATCACCAAATAGCGGTGATTTCGCAAATAAACTGCCATAGAACGGTTTCTCTGATACTACTTTCTGATAAGATGCCAGAGGCAGCGGATCAAAGCCCAATGATTCACCAAGCATGACGTAGGTGTAATATGCCCCTAGCTGTGTCCAGTGATGGTCGGTACGGAAGTAGATGTTCTCTTCTTTATGAGCTTGCAATGTCTCAAAGGTGTCCAAAACCTCCATATTGGTTTGATCCTGAATCATTTGGGTCAGCCATGCTTGATCAATATTGCGGTGATTCTTTGGCAGCTGATCTTGATGGAACTGGTAGGCACTGTAAATAGCCAGAAATTTCGCAGCAATTCCTTTTTTTCTCAAAGATTCTCCAATCTTTTGCAAAGCAGCCAAATTGCTGTTCAGAACGGCTTCATCCGGTGCTTCCATAACTTCATAGTACCATTGCTTTTTTCCAAAATAGATACCATTGTTCTCTTGCTTGCCGATTCCTTTTTCCAGTTCACCCTTGAGTTTTATCCATTCATCACGACCAATGAATTGGTCCTGGACATATGTCTCAAAGCTTTTCATCCATCTGCCGTTCCACAAGTTGCGCGTGGTGAACTTCGGCAGTTGTTCCAGATAGCGATTTTCCTGCTCGCTGAATGATCTGTCAGGCAGCAGCTGACTACCGAGCATGCCCGTCAGAATCATCGCAAATAAGATTGTTGTAAGTTTATTATGCATTGTTTCACCTCCTAAAATCTAAAGTATAAGAATGGGTTGTAGCTGGCATCGACCAAATAAGCGATGCAGCATATGAGCAGCACCAAGGTATAAATAATCTGCATATAAGATAAAGCTGGTTTCTTTTGAAAAGGTTTCACGACAGTTCGCCAAAGCGGTGTCGCTGCCACTGCGAGAACTACAAGCAAAATGCTGTAGTTTGCAAGTTGATAACGGGCGAATGAATCTATTACTATAGCTCCGCCAAACAGCGTTTTGATATATGCCAATGCCATTGGCAGGGATTCTATGCTGAACAAGCACCATGCGATGATGATCACAAGCATGGTATACAGCCAGGAAATCCATCTTGGCATTTGGGCTAGATACTTTTGCAAGAACACTTTTTCAACGGCTAGTACAAGCCCGAAGTATAGTCCCCACAGCACGAAGTTCCAGCTTGCCCCATGCCATAATCCGGTCAGAAACCATACTACAGCGACATTGCGCACCCACTGCAAGGTGGTGCCGCGGTTTCCGCCAAGGGGAATATAAACATATTCCTTGAACCAGGTTCCCAGCGTCATATGCCAGCGTCGCCAAAAGTCACTGACACTGGTTGAGGTATAGGGATAGTTAAAGTTCTTCGGAAACTTGAAGCCAAACATATATCCCATTCCTGTTGCCATATCACTATATCCGCTGAAGTCAAAATAAAGCTGAAACGAGAAAGCAAGTATACCGAGCCAGGCAGCTACCATGGAGATTTGCTGGTTCAGCAAATATGTTTGAAGCGTTGTATCCCATAACATGCCAATCGAATTGGCAAGCAATACTTTCTTGCCAAGGCCGACAACAAACAAATGTACACCTTGAGCAAATTCCGAGACACTTTCCTTCCGATGGTCAATTTCTTTTACTACATCCACGTACCGTACAATTGGACCTGCAATCAATTGCGGGAACATCGTGACATAGCATCCGAAACTGATAATATTGTGCTGGGTTTTGCAATTGCCTAAATACACATCGATTGTATAAGACATCGTTTGAAAAGTATAAAAAGATATCCCGATCGGCAAAGCCAGTTTCACTAACGGAATTTGGGTTGCCAGCAGCAAATTGATATTGCCGATCAAGAAATCTGCATACTTGAAATAACCTAGTAAGCCAAGATTTCCGAGGATGGACACCCACAGCCAGAATTTCTTTTTGCCTGCATGATGCCAATTGCGCTCAATGCCAAGCCCGCAAGTATAGTCGAGTATTGTGGAGTAGATCATGAAACCCACATAAACCGGTTCTCCCCATGCGTAAAACAATAAACTGGCAATAAAGAGAATCCCGTTTCGCAAGGGACGGGGAGCGATAAAATATAACCCTAATGTGATGGGCAAAAAAGTTGATAAGAAAAATACACTGCTGAATATCATAACTAACCTCATTTCTGTTGAGATACCCTACCATTGTAGGAATTGCCGCAGAAAAAGCAAGAAATTTTCTATGACCTGCCTTTTTTCATTCATAGGATGCCTGATCTCTCATAATTAATGCGCTTTCCTATCGCAGGTGTTTTTTCGATAAGAAGCAAATAAAAAAGACTGACCCAGTCTTTTAAAAGTGCACATTATAGAATGGTGCGATCAAAGGTAATCTGCGTTCGAACCACGCAGCCTGCACTGGCTAGCCGTTCATCAATCGTTTGCTTTAGTTGTTCATCACTTTGCTTGAGGTCAAATGGTACATCCACATCGAATTCCAAAATGATATCGCCAGTATGCATGAATACGCGGAAATCATGTGCATTCATATCGGCATGAATGTCTTGCAGCACTTCTTGAACATGCGCCTTCATCTCGTAAAAACGATCTGTCGAGGTATCAATCGGATCCATGTGCAGTACAATATTGATATTCAAGGAATCCCGGATTGCCCGTTCCAGTTTATCTATTTCCTGATGATAGGCAAGCATTTCTCCCCTGGCTTCCACTTCCACATGTGCACTTGCCATAAGTCTTCCGGGGCCGTAGTTATGTACGATGACATCATGTACATCCATGACAATGGCACTGCTTTGCAAAACATCCCGAATGGATTGAATGGTTTCCTGATCAGCTGACTGCCCCAAAAGAGTGTCTACCGTTTCTTTAATGATCTGGAATCCGGCATTCATGATGAAAACGGACACCAAAATCCCTGCCCAGCCATCAATGGCTAACGTGGTGTATTTCGCAAGAATCAATGCAATTGCAGTAAGTGTTGTAATTACGACATCACTGAGACTATCTTTCGCTGTCGCTTTCATAACTGAAGAGTTAATACGCTTGCCCAGCTTGCTGTTGAACATAAACAGCCATGCTTTCAACAAGATGGAGCACAATAAGGAAATGAGCGCCACTGTGCTGTAGATGACTTGCTGCGGATTACGTATCTTTTCAATTGATGTTTGCAGGAATTCAAATCCTACCAGTAAAATCATCGATGCAACGACCAAGCTGATTAAATACTCCATTCGTCCATGGCCAAAGGGATGATCCTGATCAGCAGGCTTGGATGCCATCTTATAACCGAACATCGTAATGATAGAACTTGCAAAATCACTGAGGTTATTGAACGCATCCGATGTAATCGCAATGGAGTGCGTAAGAGAGCCAATGGTAAATTTGGTAATAAATAGCAAAATATTGATCACAACTCCTACCATGCTGGAAAGTATCCCGTATTGTTCTCGTACTTTGTGATTGGAAATATCTTCATGATTCCGCACAAACGTGCGTACTAGAAAGTGGATCACGCTACATCCTCCTTAGCTTTATTTTTGTTTGAATTTCTGATTGCTTTTGTAACGGATAATCCGGCTTGCTGCAAATACTCCGATACTTGCAACTGCCAGTATAATTCCAATGATCACATTATTTGGCATATTGTCCTCCTCGATTAAAATATCCCGTAATATAGGCTATCGCCAGTGAGTTTGGCATTCCTGCCAAGGCATTGCGATATGCTTCCATGATAGCTTTGGTTTCTTCCTTGGATTCAATCGTAAAATTCAAGCGCAGAAAGTTGATGCCCATTTGCTTGAGCGGTTCGATGAATTCCAGCAAATGAAGCGGTTTGTTGTGAAGAATGTGGGTAAAGCAATCCCAGTCTGTCAGCAGCGGATAGCTTGCATCTTTCCGGTCCTGCAAATAATATTGCTCACCGATGCGGCACATATTGCAATCTTTTTGCTTCGTGTCAATGGTACATGTATTAATCACGCAATGTTTGAGCAGCATCGTTTCCAGATGTCCGTAAACGGTCATCTCAATGGGGATATCTGCTTCAATAGATTGCATCAATTCTGCGATTTGCGATGCTTGCAGCTCATTTGACAAGGCAATTGATTTTATATTGTGCTGCGCAAAGAAACGAATTGTTTCTGCATTGTATACATTCATGGTATCATCGATATACAAATCTTGTTTTTGCTGCAATCCTTGGTAGAATGCTCCCAATTCCCGCACTAGCAATTTCTTTGCATCATACTTTTCCACTTTTTCTTTAACTCTCTTGCTGGATAGAACGCACTGCGGCAGATGCCGGTACTGTTCAAACAGCCGCTCGTCATGTACATAGATGCGCTCTATTTGCAGGTCCAATGCCGCCTGCAATTGTGCTTCTTTATAAACGCTGCATGTAAGAACAGGGTTGGCAGCAGCCCTGCCGGTGCTGCGTGGTGTTTTCCATGCATCTCGCGGTGTTCTTTGGTATCTCTGCATCTTTTTTTGCTCAAGCAGCAGTGCCGCCTCACGGCGCATTTGATTGAGTTGAGAAACCGGCAGAATCGAACGCTCATCACTGAATACTTGCAATGTTTGCAAGACAAACGGTGTATCTTGCAATTTGCTTAACTGCTGTTCTAAACGCTCCTTGGTAAGCGGCGCAGTTTTTGCTTCTTCACATAATAAGGAAGAAGTAACCCGCACTTCCTCTTTTTGGCAGGTCATTGTCAGAACTGCCGGCTGGCCGACTGCAAGTGCCATTTTCATATCCACTGCTTGCTTGCGCTGCGGCTTGGCCACTGCTTTTTGCAATTGCTCCAAGAGTTTGCTGTCACTTGTCTTTACGACTTTACTTCCTGTTTGAATGCCCTCGCGCCAATCTATCTCAATCGTCTCGCCTTGGTTGCCGGTATTTGCCAAAAGATCATTGCGATAGATCTTATTAATGATCCAGCCTTCATCTTCCGTTCCTAAAAAACGGATGCCATCGTTTTGATAGAGCGGTGCCTGCAGCAGTATGCCAATCCGGCGTTCTTTGCGGTGCACATACACAACTTCACCAAGCGGCACACCGATATGATTCGGACGCTCCATATTGACAATGTCACTGCCTCTTTTATTAAAAAGGTGGCCCGGCGTAAAACCGCGGTTAAAGAGCTTTTTGAGTTCCTCTTCATCAGTTGCTGTGGGATGAAAGAGCTTGTTCTGATCATACCGGTCAAAGGCCTCTCTGTAGGTACTCACTACCTTGGCAACATACTCCGGCCGCTTCATCCGCCCTTCAATCTTAAAACTGGTAACCCCTGCTTCAATTAAATCATACACATGTTCCAATGTGTTAAGATCTTTCATGCTGATCAGATAACGGGAACCATCGCTGATTACACTTTTCTTAGCCGCACTTTCTTTCCACAATGCATAAGGAAGACGGCAAGGCTGCGCACATTCCCCTCTGTTGCCGCTGCGGCCGCCGATGATGCTGCTCATCAGACATTGTCCGGAATACGAAACACAATGCGCACCATATACAAATACTTCCAATTCCAGCTTTGGACAAGCATCTCTGATTTCCCGAATTTGCTCGATGGAACATTCCCGTGACAAGACAACTCTTGTCAGCCCCAGTTCTTCCAGCAGTTTTGCTCCTTCTTTATTATGGACATGCATTTGCGTCGATGCGTGAATCATAACATCAGGATAACGCATTCGTATTAAATTCATGACACCATAATCTTGTACAATAAAAGCATCTACCTGATGTTCATATAAAAAGTCCAAATATACGACCAGATCTGCCAATTCTGCTTGATGAATCAAGGTATTCACCGTAACATAAACGGCTACTCCGTAGCGATGGCAAAAAGCTATTGCTTCGGCCAGCTGTGTTTCGTTAAAGTTGTTTGCAAACGCTCTGGCTCCAAAACGCATACCACCTAAATATACTGCATCACATCCGGCATAAACAGCAGCCTGCAATGCTTCATAGGAACCTGCCGGGGCAAGTATTTCTTTGTTTATCATGTTATCACCTAACCATTGTATTAGTATAACAAATTTAAAGACATTTTTCAGGGAATTACTTCAGAATTTGCATTCTAAAAAAGAGCTGTTTTATCTGCACTGCTTGACAATCCCCCGCATGCAGCACATGATGTACTATGAGTTCTATCAAATCGCACTTGAATATCGCTGTGTAATCTTATTCTCTCGGAAAATAACAAATGCAAAGGCTTCTATTAATACTACGGCAGCAGTCTGACCATTTATTTGAAAATAACTGCATCAGTGCTTGACTGTTCCCTTCGGGAATAGTTTATCATCATAGTGGAGGTGGTCAAATTGCTGATCCAAGAAGTATGCAACAAATGTCAGTTAACAAAAAAAGCAATTGAATATTATGTCGAACAAGGGCTGGTTCAGCCTGATTTATTGGATAATGGATATCGTGATTTCAGCGAGCAGGATGCAAAGCGACTAGAACAAATTGCCGTGCTGCGTAAATTGGGATTAACGATTTCCGAAATTCAGCTAGTTTTAAATGATAGACAAGATGAAGCTTTATATGCTATATCACGTCAAAAAGCAGTCGCAATAGATACCATGCAGACAAAGCAAGCCCTTATGTTGCAGTTGGCCCAGACCCATGATTGGACATTGATCCGCGCGCAATTAAAACAATTGGAACAAAAGCAATCCATTCTACAGCGTCTTTTAGACGTATTTCCTGGCTATTACGGAAATTACATTCGCCTGCACTTTGCACCTTATTTGAATGAACCGATTACAACCAGCGAACAGCAGCAAGCATTTGAAACCATTAGTTCCTTTCTGGACCATGCCAAACTGGAAATACCTGTTGATTTACAAGATTACCTGGAAGAAGCAACAAAGAATATGGATGAAGACTTTGCTGCCAATTTTTCAAGTCATCTAGCGGAAGCCATGCAAGATATGGATGCTTACCTTGTGCACAATCAGGAAATCCTGGAACAATATATGGCATTCAAGCAGACTGTTGAGTATCAGAATTCACCCGCATATAAATTGCAGGCTTTATTTGAAGCATTCAATCAAGAAAGTGGATACAATGATGTATTTATTCCGGCTATGAAGCAGCTGAGTACCTCTTATCGGGAATATCATCAAGCGCTCAGCAAGGCGAATCAAGTATTTATAGAACGTTACCCTAGCAAAGAACCATTCCATGACTAATACTATATTTAGGAAGGCGATCCATTCATCGCCTTTTTTACTGGCTTACCATTTTCGTTTCAAGGAGTGATATACTGCCAATCCAATGATATCTGCCAATACCCAGCCAATCGGAATTGCCCACCAAATCCCCGCTAAACCAATACCGGGAATAGCAGATAGATAATATGCCAGCCCAACCCGTGTTCCAAGTGATATTACTGTCAGGACAATCGACATTTGTGATTTCCCAATCCCGCGATAAAAGCCATATAACAAGAAAAGAATTCCGATTCCGACATAACACAATCCCACAATGCGCAAATAGCCCACACCAATCTCAATTACTGCAATTTCATTTGCTTTCACAAACAAGAGCATGAAAGGCTGCGCAAAGAAATAAACAAAAGCAGAAGCAATGATGCAAAATATGACCGACATCTGCAGCGCTATTGTAGTTCCCTGAACAATGCGATCCTTTCTGCCGGCACCATAGTTTTGCGCAATGAAGGTTGCATAGGCATTGCCGAAGTCTTGAGCAGGCATATAGGCAAAGCCATCAATCTTCACTACTGCCGCAAAGGCTGCACTCACATAGAAACCAAAGCTGTTCACCAGTCCTTGAATCATCAAGATTCCAAAGTTCATGATAGATTGCTGGATGGCAGTCAGAGATGAATTGGAAATAATGAATGACAATGCCTGTCTATCCCAACGCAGATGTTGTTTATCAGGCAGCAAGTACTGAGCTTTTCGGAAAAAATAGATAACAATCAAAATAGCTGAAACATACTGGGAAATTACTGTTGCCCATGCGGCACCACCGACACCCATATTCCATTCTAAAATCAGATAGAGATCCAGCACTATGTTCAACAATGCTGCGATTGCGAGAAAAATCAACGGAACCACGGTGTTTCCCATGCTGCGCAAAACAGATGCGAAATAGTTGTATATGAAAACTGCCAATAAGTCAAAGAAAATGATAAATAAATATTCTTTGGTTTGGGCAGCTGCTTCTAACGGTATTTGCAGCCAAATAATAAAGTGATCTAAAAGATAAAAAGAAACAATGTTAAGAAGAATCGTTATTCCTAAAATAAACAAAAAAGCATTTACCATGCTCAGTTTCAAGTCATCTATCCGCCGGGCACCATAATGCTGCGCAAACACCACACCGCTCCCCATGCAAAGCCCCAGCATGATCGATGTCAGCAATACCATGAGAGCATAAGCAGAACCAACTGCTGATAAAGCTGTAGTCCCTATTGTTTTACCGACAATCAAAGTGTCTGCGACATTATACAGTTGCTGCAGCAAATTTCCTAAAATCATCGGCAGACTGAATAGAACCAATGATCTTCTGATATTCCCTTGTGTCAAATCAATTTGCATGTTATCCCTCTAATCCTATTGCACAATGTTCCTATTCTACCATAGTTTCCATAGAGGCTCAACCAAATACAGTTTGCTAGTTTGCTTCTTTACAACAAGCGAATTTTTTCATATTATGATTAGATAGAAAAGAAGGCGAATTTATGAAAGAAGCTAAAACGAATGCGATGCGCATATTAGATAAGGATACTATCTCTTATAAAACCTATTCCTATGAATCTGGCGGTGAAGCAGTTGACGGAGTTACAGTTGCCTATAAGATTGGCAAAGATCCGCAAACAGTGTTCAAAACATTAGTTGTTCAGGGCGCTTCCAAAGCATATTATGTAGCCGTGATTCCAGTTGCCGGAAACTTGGATTTGAAAGGTTTTGCACGCATCCTGAACGAAAAACATGTAGAGCTGATTGCTGTAAAGGATCTACTGCAGGTGACTGGCTACATTCGGGGAGGATGTTCGCCCATTGGCATGAAAAAACAGTTTCCCACCTATATTGATCAATCAGCAGCAGATCAACAATCTATCATTGTCAGCGGTGGTAAAATCGGGCTGCAGCTTGAGCTGGCAGTCTGTGATTTACTGGGACTGCACCACATTTCCTGCGCTCCTTTATGCATATAGCAAGATAGAAAGAGAAGAATGATGAAATACATAGATGAAATGATATACGGCGCTCATGCCAATAAAGAAATTAGAAAACTGCCATCTGAGGCAACACGCATTGTCATTAAAATTGGGACTGCAACAATTGCTCATCCCACAGGGCAGCTCAATATCCGCCGGATGGAACGATTCGTTAAGGTTCTCGCTGATTTGAAGAATGCAGGCAAAGAAATTATTGTTGTCAGCAGCGGTGCTATTGGGATGGGTGTAGGCAAACTAGGCTTAGCCAAAAAACCATCCGATCTGGCCGGCAAGCAGGCTTGTGCAGCGATAGGCCAGTGTGAACTGATGTATCTGTACGACAAATATTTTGCGGAATACAATCATTTAACGGCTCAAGTACTGCTTACATTAGATGCCATCGAACTGGAACATCGCCGCTCGTACATTACCAATACCTTCCAAAAATTACTGAAATATAAAGTGATTCCCATTGTGAACGAGAATGATACCGTTGCTGTAGATGAGATTGTTGTCGGGGACAATGATACGTTATCTGCTATTGTATGTGAGCTTGTGGATGGCGATTTGCTGATTATTCTCAGTGATATTGACGGGCTTTATGACGATGATCCCCGCACAAATCCGGATGCCAAGCGAATTCCATATTTACCGGACATTACGGAAGAAGAGCTGGCAATGGCCAAAGGCGAAGGTACCAGTTTGGGTACGGGCGGTATGATAACTAAGTTGAAAGCAGCAAAACACGGCTTGCTTCATGGCTTCAGTACCATTATCATGCACGGGGAAGATCCTGAGCTGCTGTATGATGTGTTAGAAGGAAAAGATATCGGAACTAGAATAGGGTGATAACGATGAATTTATATGCAATGGCAGCAGCAGCAAGAGCCGCAGCAATGGAATTGGCGCTTGCTTCCAACGAACAAAAAAATGATTGCTTGTATCGCATTGCAAGTCTATTGGAAGAACAGCAGGATGCTGTTCTTCGTGCGAATCAGATTGATGTCAAGCAGGCTCAAGAAGCTGGTCTTTTTGCAGCAATGATCGATCGCATGCAAGTAACGCCAAGTCGTTTAAAAGAGATGCAAGAAGGCATCGCAAAGGTTGCGATGCTGCCTGATCCGATTGGAGCATCTTTGAGCGAGCAAACTCGCCCGAATGGTCTGCAAATCAAAAAGGTCAGTGTTCCTTTAGGTGTTATCGGCATGATTTATGAATCACGCCCTAATGTTACAGTCGACGCAGCTGTGCTATGCATCAAAGCAGGCAATGCCGTATTGCTGCGGGGCGGCAAGGAAACATTGCAGACTAATATTGCTTTAGCAGCAATTATCCAGCAAGCATTGCGGGAATGCCAGCTTGATCCAAATTGTGTTCAGCTATTTACGGACCCGGATCGCAAATACGTTACAGAGTTGATGCAGATGCATGGTCTTGTGGATGTCTTGATTCCGCGCGGTGGGGCCGGACTGATTCGCAATGTTGTAGAAAACTCAAAAGTACCGGTGCTTGAAACAGGAACCGGCAATAATCACGTGTATGTAGATAGCAGCGCAAACTTGGAGATGGCACTGGCAATCGTCAAGAATGCGAAGACAAGCCGTATCTCCGTCTGCAATGCGATAGAGTCTTTGATCGTTCATGAAGCGGTTACGCCAAATTTTCTGCCCTCTTTGCTTACGTCATTGCAGTCATATCCAATGAAATATTATGGCTGTGCAAAAACAAAACAGATCATCTCTTGCGAAGATGCAAATGATGATCTATACGCAGCTGAATTTCTGGATTACGCCCTAAGTATCAAGGTAGTGTCCCAGCTTCAGGAAGCGATCGATCATATCAACCGGTTTGGAACCAAGCATTCAGAATGCATTGTGAGCGAAACTCCGGCTCATATTGAGGCTTTTTTGAATCAAGTCGATGCTGCCTGTGTCTACGTGAATGCTTCAACACGCTTCAGCGATGGCTTTGAATTTGGCCTGGGCTGTGAGATTGGCATCTCAACCCAAAAAATACATGCCCGCGGACCGATGGGGCTTGAAGCACTTACAACCTATAAGTACTTGGTTTCGGGTAACGGGCAAACCCGCTAAACAGCATGCACATTGCTATCCCTGCATATAAACAAGCATTGGTTAGAAACAAAATCTTTTGCAAGAAGAAATACAAAACAGCTATTAACGAAAATAGAAACTAAAGGTACTACAATGAATCACTTAATCGATTGGCTTCTTGAGGATGAAAATCCGGAAGTGAAATACCGTACACTGACAGAGCTTTTAAATAAACCAAAAGATGATCCGGAAGTGCTGAAAACCTATGACAGCTTGTTGCAATCAAATACTGTCGGTTTAATTATGGATAGATTTAAACTTAATAAACCATGGGACGATGTTACTGCGCTTTGCGCACTTGCGGAATTTGGGTTAACACGGAATGACGTTATGATTGATTGTTATATGGAACGTATTAGCAAGAGCATGAACGCCAGTATGAAGTGTGCCAAAATACTGTTGCTGAGAAATCTGACAGCACTCGGATATTATACACATCCGTGGGTGCAAGAAGCTATATCTTCGACATTTCCTGCCATCCGTATGGATGGCTCATTCCGCTGTTTGGATAAAGGCAAACGTAAAAATGATTCCAAGCTTCCGGAAATGGGATGTTACCGGCAAACCACAACATATCTTTTACTGGCGGCAGAATTGCAAAAGATCGGAGTTATTCTACCGCAGTTTCAATCATTGATAAACTTTTATGTAAACCATTATGTTGCATTTCATTCTGACAATCACGACAAAGCAATTATTGCAGAAATGGCAGAAACTTATTACCCTTTTGATCATGTGAAACTAGGATTGCAAATGACAATATACGGTCTTTCAGTTATTGGCGGTGCAAATCATCCTAATTGCAGTAAAGCATTGGCATTGCTGGACAGCAAAAAGAATCATGAAGGAAAGTATATTCTGGAAAACTCTTTTCCGTACTTTGAAGTGGGTAGAATCGGTGAGCCCAATAAATGGATCACATTATATGCATTGCTGGCAGAAAAGTACCGCAATATGCCATCTACTGAATCCCTTTTTCACGAAGCGCTATAATACTGAAGAACTAAAAAGCCGTAGCCTATGCATCAGCATACAGCTACAGCTTTTCTTTTGCAAGGATTACGGAAATTAATCTTCCTGCTTTGCTTTCATGATTTTTTGGATACTCTTCGTCGCATCGATTAAGCCGCTGATCGATTTATCCTTGTTGATATAGTCCATGATATTGCAGATGAATTTTGCCATATCTACTTCCTGATACCAAGGTTCCTGCTTGATTTTTGGGTCCACATATGTCAGATTGGTAGAATAAACTCTGTTAATTAAACCTTTTTCATAGAATTCCTGATATTTTGTTAATCCTTCGGTAAACAAAGCAAACGTAGCAGCTACAAAGATTCGATTTGCTTTCCGTTTCTTCAGTTCCAGCACAATATCCAGCACTGATTCACCGGAAGCAATCATATCATCAACAATCAACACATCCATATTCTCTACATCACGGCCTATGTATTCATGCTGTACAATCGGATTTTTGCCGTCTACTACAGAAGAATGATCTCTGCGCTTGTAAAACATCCCGATGTCTGATCCCAGTACACTGGAATAATAGATCGCCCGATCCATCGCTCCGGTATCCGGACTGATCGTCAGCATATGATCTTTGTCGATGATCAAATCTTGTTCTTTTTGCAAGAAGGCACGGACAATTTCTGAGGTAGGATATAAATTCTCAAAAGACATCAGCGGAACGGAGTTTTGAACATTTGGATCATGGACATCAAAGGAGTACAAATCAGTCACACCTAAGCGCTCTAGTTCCTGTAAGGCAATTGCGCAATCCATGGACTCCCTGCCCTTGCGGCGGTGCTGCCTGCTGGCATACAGCATCGGCATAATTACAGTGACTCTGCGCGCTTTGCCGCCTACAGCCGATACGGCACGTTTGATATCCTGAAAATGTTCATCCGGCCCTTTGTGATGCTCCATGCCAAACATCGGATAGGTACAGCTGTAATTACCCACATCGCATAAAATATAAATATCTTTTCCCCGTACCGTTTCGGCCAGCTGAACTTTCCCTTCGCCATTTGAAAAGCGAACTTCTTTCGTTGAGATTAAGTACGTTTCCGGACAATCATGTTCATCTTTTCTGCAATTGCGCAGATATTTATCGATTTTCTTGCCAAGCTCATGACAGCTTTCCAGTGCAATGATTCCTATTGAACCATACGGCAGGTTATTACCCTCTTCTTTGCTCATTTCTACATCCTCATTTCTATGCAACTTCTTTTTCTTAGTTATTATCCCATATCATAGTTTCAGAAGCAATTGTTAATCTATACCTTAATATGGATAACCCTCCAAAGATGACAGTCATCCTGGAGGGTCTTTATCATTTAAGCATGCTTTCCGATAAAACCCAAAAGCAAGGTGTTCAATTCCTGATACCTCTCAAAAATCAAGACATGTCCGCAATTAGGAACAATCACAAATTCTGAGTCCTTGATTTTTTCATGAATCAACCGGGAGAACTTGACCGGTTTCAAGTAATCATTCTCACCCACCACAATCAAAGCAGGGCAAGTAATATGATGCAGTTCATCAGTCATTATTACATCTGTCAAAAAAGTTTCATACAGCTGCATTTGACCTTCAAAGTAGCTATCATCCATATTGGACGTGGCTTCTGCTCTAACATCCAAAAGAGCACGCTGCTCTTTTACGAAAGAAGCACCGTAGATGCTTGGCAGCATGCCATAGAAAAAGTCTTTTTTGGTTTGTGGTGTTTTGGCTTTGGAAGCCAAAGACTTCCAATGATGAATATTGGCTTTCAAAAGTTCATCCAGTTCACTCACCGAATCAATCACAGTGATTGTTTTGACTCGGGCCGGATATAGGATTGCCAGTTTCATCGCAACTTCTCCACCATATGATGTTCCTGCAAGATGGACCTTCTCGAGTCCCAGATGATCCAGCAAAGCGATCACATCCGCAGCATGTTGCGCAAACGTATATGGTCCTGCCGGTTTGTCAGACAGCAATTGTCCTTTGAAATCCTGACAAATAATCCGGTACTGCTTCTCTAATGCTTTTATTTGATAATGCCAGCTGCTGGCAGACGCCATAACACCATTCAGAAAGACGATGGTTTCCGCAGCATGCACATTGCCTTTGACTTCATAATAAATCTCATACTCTTGAATTTTCAGCTTGCTCATCGTTTCTCCTTTGATTCATCAAATGAAACAATTATACCCGCAAGTTTTCAACCACCTATTTGAAAATACCATCCCGGAGCATTGCAATCACTTCTTCGGCAATTTTTTCTAAATCATGACCATCTTCAAAGATCACATATTTTAAACCGACAAAGTTGGATACTCCCATCAGAACATAGGCTAAAAGCGTCGGATCATATTGTTTCATTTCCCCTTTTGACTGGGCATCTTCAATTCCGATTGCGTATTTCTGCGAGAATTCTTCGTAATAGTCCACAAAAAGCTGCTTCTCAATATACAAAGATTCCCAGATAATATTGTACATATAACGTTTTTCCCGAATCGTTTCCAAAAACGCAATCAGACCATACTTTTCTTGTTCAACTCTGGTCTTGCATTCCTTGGTGCGCAGGGCAATATGCTTTCTGATTTCATGGCTGTATTGCAGCAGCAAATAGCAGTACAATGTATACTTATCATTAAAATAAATATAGATCGTACCAGGTGCTACATTCGCAGCGGTTGCAATATCATTGATGGAGGTGTGGTAATATCCCTTACTCCCAAATGTTTGTTCAGCTGCCCTGGCAATCTTCTCCAGAGTTTGCTCTCCGCGTTTGGTTTTGGGCAAATTTACTAAATTATGCAGCATAACACATCTCCTTATCAGTCACTATAGCGAACACATGGTATCATAATTTACATTACTTTTCAAACAAATCCCTGAATTTATAAGGCAAATGTAGTTTTCTCCATATTCACAAAGCCCATAACCAAGGCTACAAACACCATTGGCCGCTCATAGAAAGAAGCATGTCCGGTGTTAGGCAAAACAATTAAGTCTGCATTGGGAATCTGTTCTTGCAAGTAGCGTTGTTCTTCCAACGGGGTAATATGATCGTTCTCACTGCCAATTATCAAAGTTGGGGCAGTAATTGTATGCAATTGGCTGCGCACATCAAAGGAATTGGAGCTATTGGTTAAGCGAACCATGCTGTCCATAAATACTTTGTTGGCAAAAGCTCCTTTTACCAAGATTTCTTTGCGCGCTTTCATCCATTCTTTCTTGCGGTCATAAAACATTGGTGAATAAATAACCGGAATTGTCGTTGCATAATATGCTGCCGGCGATGAAGCCGCATGATTCCATGCCTCGCCAATTTCCTGCAGCCAGGCATTGGTATAAGAAACGGTATTAAACAAAATCAAGCGCTCTACATAGCTGCCATACTTCACGGCAAACTGCAAGGCTACTTCACCGCCATAAGAAGTGCCGAACAATGCAATTTTCGTTAATTCAAGATGGTCGCACAAGGCCTTCACGACATCCGCTTGGATTTCCTGCTTGAACTCTGCATCCATTTTGTCGGATTGTCCTTGGTCCAGCATATCAACCAAAATCAGCTGATTAAATCGCGAAAGCTCTTCTTCGAACGGAAGCCAGCTCATCGTAGACATCATAATGCCATTCAGCATCACGAGTGGTTTCCCCGTACCGACAACACGATAATTTATATTTTTATTTTGAAATTGAAAGGTTGGCATGGTGCTACCTACTTTTCATAAATCAGGCCAAGTGCCAAAGCATCTTTGCGTAATTGTTCCCTGAATTTTGGATGCGCAATATTAATTAATAAATCAACACGTTCTCTAATGCTGGTACCGCGCAGTGCGGCTACCCCATACTCGGTTACCACATAGTCAACATCGTTGCGAGACAAGGAAACTGCTGCTCCCGGTTTTAAAGAAGGAACAATTTTGGAGATTTCTTCCCGTTCGCCGGTCTCCGGATTCTTTACCATTGCAGTGGAATATAAAGCAATAAAAGAGCGTCCATTTTTAGAATTTTGTGCTCCCACTGCTGTATCTGATTGACCGCCTGTTCCGCTGAATTGTGTCGAACCAATTGATTCAGACGCACATTGTCCTGTCAAATCAATTTCCAGTGTGGTATTGATAGATATCTGATTGTCATTTAAGCCGATAATAGCCGGATCATTGGTATAGTGCCCATCAAAAATAGCAATAGAAGGATTGTCATCAACAAATTCATATAATTCTTTGGTACCCATGATAAACGTTGCAACAATTTTTCCTTGGTGCTGCTGTTTCTTGGAACCATTAATCACACCAAGTTTCGCCAGCTTCATGATTCCGCTGGTCATCATTTCGGTATGCACTCCCAAATCTTTTTTATGCACCAAAGCATCAGCTACCGCATTGGGAATCCCGCCGATGCCAAGCTGAATGCAGTCTCCGTCATTTACACGCTCAGCAATAAAATTACCGATCATGCGATCCTTGTCATTGGATGGAACATCCGGCAACACCGGTACTTCGTAGTCCGCCTGTATCAAATAATCGATTTCACTGACATGCACTTGGACATCACCGAACGTGCGCGGGAAGTTGGGATTGACTTCCAAAATAGAAATTTTCGCTGCTTCAATCATTCTTTTTTCATAAGTATTACTTAGTGAGAGCGAAATATAGCCGTGCTTATCCGGCATTGAAGCTGATCCGATATAAATATCCGGATTGCGCCATGCCAACCGTTTGGTAGCTGCCAGATGCAGGTGGTTTGGAATAAAGGAAATATTGCCATTCTTATGATTGCGGCGAAGATCACCATTATAAAACCAGCCTTCAACGCCAAAAGAGTAGCGATACTCCGGATTCATGTAGAATTCATAGCCCATCATCGGCAAGCAATTCCACAATACCACATTCTTGACACGGTCATGAATGGTGTGCAACTGTGATAAGAAAGCTCTGCCTTCTGCAGCTCCTAATCCGGTAACAATATGATCATCGGATTTTACGAGTGCAAGAGCTTGGTCAACCGTAATAAATTTATCTTGATACATCAAAGTTCCTCCTTGATAGAAAGATAGGGAGAATCAGATTCTCCCTATGCTTATTTCATGATTTCTTACTTCCCTAAAATAGAATTCATCGATTGAAGCGGATATACTTCTACCCATGCTTTCGTCGTTGTATCAATTTTGGAAAGATTCATTTCTTGAGTTCCCAAACGAGAACCGTTCGCATAAGAAATTGTTCCGCCGAATGGATTTTCAATTGGTTTTGCTTCCAATGCATTCATATAATTTTCCCAAGTCAAAGTACCGTCAACACCCTTCAATGCTTCAGTGAAGAAGTGGCCTGCGATCCAACCTGTCATAGCATACGCATTTGCGGCATATTCATCAGAACCACTGGATTTCTTTACCCAATCAGCATACTTCGCAATTGCATCCGCTTTTTCAGCACCAAGTGCTACCCAGCCATTGCCGTATACTTCAAACTTGCCAGCAATTTCTGCCGCAACAGCATCAGACATTGCACCGGACACGTTTACATAAGTTGTGATAACTGGTTTATTCACTGCTTGTGCTGCCAATTCTTTTACGATTGTAGGGAATGTTGCTTGGATTGCTCCTGCAATAACACCATCTACGTTTGCATCTTTCAATGCTGTAACTGCTGCAGAAACGTCTGTTGAAGCAACTGCAACTTGTTGTTCTACTAATTCAATACCCAATTCTTTTGCTTGTTGCTGAGCACCCCAAAGGATGTCTTTCCCAGCATCATCATTGGTATAAATGATACCGATTTTTTTGTTTTCAAAGTTCCCCACCATACGAGCAACCATGATTCTTCCTTCTGTCTTATAAATTGGTTGAACAGGGAAGATATTGCGGTCACGGCCAGTTGCATTATCATTATACAATTGTCCGATACCGGTTGCAAAGTAAACTGCAGGAATTCCGTATTCTTTTAAGTCTTCAATAGTAGCAGCAACAACTGGTGTACCGAAATGTCCGACGATAGCAAATACTTTTTCGTCTTCCACCATTTCTTGCAGACATGCTTTTCCTTTTGCCGGATCAAATTCATCATCTTTGTTCACAAATTCAATTTTGCGTCCGTTTACGCCGCCTTCTTCATTTACCATTTGGAAGTAAGCACGCATACCAGCCAGGAATGGTGTTCCAACCGGAGCGAAAGCACCAGATGTGGTTGCACAGTTCGCAACTTTTACCGTTGTGTCAGTAACGCCTTGTGCTGTTTCTTCTTTTGGCGTTTCTTTGCCGCCGTTCGCGCATCCTGCAAGTAGTGCAGCAATTGCCAAGATAGATAAAATCTTCTTCATATGTTCCTCCTATAACTATATGTTGAGCTATTTCAGAGTAATAGCTATACTCCTTCACTAGACCCCAAGTATGCCTCGATCAGTTTTGGATTGTGAAGCAGTTCTTGTGCTTCTCCTTCCATGCTGATCTCCCCCAGTTCAATTACATACGCATAATCCGCAATCTTCAACGTACTTTTTGCATTTTGCTCGACGATGATGACAGTTGCGCCTTCTGCCTGAATTTCTTTTATAATTTTGAAGATGTCGCGGACAATCAGCGGTGCCAAACCCAAAGATGGTTCATCCAAAAGCAATACTTTAGGACTGCCCATCAACGCTCTGCCAATCGCCAGCATTTGCTGCTCGCCACCGGATAACGTAGACGCCACTTGGTTCTTCCGTTCTTTCAAAATCGGGAAGTATTTGAATACACGCTGATAGTTCTTCTCAACTTCTGCCTTGTTTTTGACAGTGAATGAACCAATCCGCAAATTCTCTTCGACGGTCAGATCCCGAAAAATCTGCCGTCCTTCCGGACTTTGGGCAATGCCTAGTGCCGCAATCTTTTCGGCATCCAGCTTGGCAATTTCTTTGCCCATAAACTGAATGGTTCCACTTTGCGGACTGACTAATCCGGATATGGTACGCAGAAGCGATGTTTTACCGGCACCGTTGGCGCCCAGAATCGCTACTACTTTACCTTCTTTCACATCAATATTGACACCCTTGAGTGCTTCAATATTGCCATATCTTACTTTCAGATCTTGTATCGATAAGATGCTGTTACTCATCATGCATCCTCCGTTCCCAGATATGCTTCTTGCACACCTTTATTGGATTGAATTTCTTTTGGAGAGCCTGTTGCCAGATGCTTGCCAAAGGAAATCGCACAAATCTGGTCGCAAATATCCATTACCAGGCGCATATCATGTTCTACTAATAAAATAGCACATTGGAATTTCGTCTTGATTGTACGGATTGTTTTTGCCAGCTGCAAGGTTTCCGTGTCATTCAAGCCTGCTGCCGGTTCATCCAAGATAATCAGTTTGGGATTGCACATTAACGTACGAGCTAATTCCACTGTTTTCATAATGCCGTATGGCTGTCCGCCAACCAGCTGATCTTTCTTATCCGCAATATCAAGGAAAGTCAGAATCTCCATTGCTTTCTTCTGCAATTCCTGTTCTTCCTTGCGAGCCTTCGGCAATTTGAAAGCATTCGCAAACAAATCAGTTTTGAAGTCAATGTGCGCTCCAATCATGACATTGTCCAGAATAGACAATTCCCGGATCAATTCTACATTTTGAAACGTCCGGACCAAGCCATGGCGAATGACTTCATGAACTTTCAGCTCAGTCAGATTGACCACTTTATCTTGATTGCTGCGAAACAATATTTCTCCTTGATTGGGCTTATAGAATTGGGTAATGCAGTTAAACACTGTTGTTTTTCCTGCTCCATTAGGTCCGATCAATCCAAATATCTCATTTTCCTGAATGGTAAATGACAAATCATCCACTGCTTTTAAGCCGCCAAACTGGATGGAAAGATGATTCACGCGCAATAGTTCATTTGTATTCAGTTCATATTGAGCCATCACTGTTTTCCTCCAATCTTAGCCACTGCCTTCTGAAACAGCCGTTTGATATCCTGGAAGATTCCGATGACACCATGCGGATAGAACAGAATCACTAAGATAATCAAGACACCGTTGAAAATATAAGATACACCCGGAATATCTTTGATAACCGGAATTTGCTTGATCACAATGTCGGGAATCCCGAATACCACAAATGCACCTAGTAAGGTACCATAAATGGAACGTAATCCACCGATCACCACAATCGCCAAAATATTAAGGGATAAGCTCATAGTCCAGTTAGTCGGGAAAGATCCGCGAATATAATGTACATACAATACTCCTGATAAACTTGCATAAGCAGTTGCCAGTGCAAACGCCATCAAGCGATACTTCAATAAACTGATACCCATTGCCTGTGCAGCAGCTTCGCTGCCGCGCATTGCATTGAATGCTCTGCCGATTTTTCCGTTTACGATATTGTGCGTAATCATCACCATGATGATTAAGATCACAACAATCAGATAATACGTCTGGGTCCGCGTCAGCTGACCGATAAAAGGCAGAATCGGATAGCTGGCATTCTTTCCGGCAAAGCCATTGGTCACGTCTGCAAACTCCTCAAATGTTTTCCGCAGAATTTCCGATACGCACAGGGTTGCGATAGCAAGATAAATACCCTCTATGCGCAAGGAAACAAGTCCTACGAGCAACCCGATCAAGACGGGAATGAGGACGGATAAGAACAGTGACAGGAAGAACGGTAATCCCATATTCTCCACAAAATACGCTGATGCATATGCGCCCACTCCCATAAATCCTGCTGTTCCTAGGGAAATTAAGCCGGAGTAACCAAGAAGGATGTTGAAGCCAAGTGCCGCTATGCCATAGAACAGCACTCCGCCAACAGAAGTCACAACAGAATTTTTAATCAAACCCATCGCTGCCAACGACGGAAGAAATAATAAGCCGATACCCATGAGGAGATAGCCGATATATGGATGCTTGATCCATGTCATGTGTTGTTTCATGGCTGTTCCTCCTAAACTTTCTTCACGATCTTTTTCCCGATCAAACCATACGGCCTGAAGACGATGAAGATCAAAATACCAATATACAACAACTGATCAGCCCACTTCGAATCTACATAGAAAGCTAATAAGTTTTTCGAAATACCTATAATATACGCAGCCAGCACCGGACCATAGAAAGATTGGAAGCCGCCAAATACACAAGCAATCAATGCATTGATTTGAACATTGTCCATCAAATTCAAGGTTACGGAAGTAAATGGTGCCGTCATGACACCTGCCAGCGTGGCTAGCATAGCTGCTACCGCCCATGCACCCATGGTTACTGTTTTGGTAGGCACTCCCATCAAGCGAGCTGTGTACTCATTGGATGCAGTGGTCCGTACCGCCAGACCCCATTTGGTTTTTTGCAGGAAGTAGAATAAGACCAGCATGATCACCAGACCTAACACGATATTGAATAACCCGTTGTAAGAAATATTCGCACCGGCAATAGACAAAGATCCTGTTGGAATAAATTGCGGCAAACGCAGCGGATCAACCCCATAGAACATTGGGGCAATGCCAAGGAATATCATGATTAACCCCAGAGTTAGAATCTGCCTGGCAACAGGCGTTGCTTTTTTGGTATGCCGGATCAGCACAACATCCAGTGCAATCCCGACCACAAAAGCAATAACCATGCCAATGAGGGTTGCCCAGCCAAGCGGAACACCTGCTTTCAAATACAAAACCGTTACCGCAAAGGCATTGAACATTCCTATGGAACCCAACGCAAAGTTGGTCATATTGGATGTCCGGTAAATAATGATGATCCCTAAGGATGCCAATGCAAAGATGCCCCCTGTTTCCAAGCTGCGCAACAGCAGCTGTAGAAAGGTACTCACAATGCCTCACCCCAGCGGATGATGTTTGCTGCCCATACATAACCGATTCCGGCAGCCAGCATGCATACGATGGTTCCATCCTTTACTTTATTTTGCTGCAAGGCTAGATGCAGCGATAGAATCTGGTCAATCTGCCCCATATGTCCATACTCTTCCAGATAGATTGTTTGATCCTCTGTCAAGTTCATATCCTGCAACATACCCATATGACCGGATTTCTTGATATGCAAAATTGCTAAATAACCATCTTTTGAGAACTGTTCTTTGGTAATCTTTGATTTTTCCAACGATTTCTCAATACAAGTCACCCAATTGCCTGCTGATACCTGATTCAGGCGTTCTTTCATTCTTTGCGGATCCAAAAGTCTTAATGACTTCTTGGCTTCGCTGATATTTTCCGAAGTGATCGGATTGGCGATTCCGCCAATTTCAACCCCTGCTGTACGTGCCAATGATCCGTCACCAATGATATGAGAACCCAGCAATTGGTTTTTGCGGTAATTCTTTTTCAGAATAATCGCACCGCCGCCTGCAGATAAGTTATACATCATGGACATATCTTTGTCAGTGAAATCAACGAAATCACCATTGCGATAGCCCCCGACAACCATGACGGTATGAATATCTTCATCTGCGATCAACATATCTTTCGCCATTTTCATGGCGGATACGCAAGTGCAGCATCGATTTTGCACATCGATACCCCAAGCATTTACCGCACCGATGCGATCTTGGATATAAAGTGCTGAAGTAGTAAGGGGATATTCCTTCCATTCTTCACCGATGCACAAGATCACATCTATTTCTTTGGGGTCAACCCCTGTATTTTTCAAACAGTCTAAGGCTGCCAATGCACCCATTTCCTGTGTTCCATCTTTCGCATCACTGCTGGGAACAGTTTTCTTCTGGATGCCTAGTTTATTAATCACAGCATCTTCGGACCAAGTGCCACCGGTTGCCTGCGAAATTTCCGCAGCACTCATATAGGTTTCCGGCAGATAAATTCCCGTTCCGACTATTCCTACTACTACTTCGTTCATGCTAACACTCCTTTGTTGTTTTATCTGTTATAATCTCATACCGCCATCAACGCCCAATACTTGGCCGGTGATATAGCTTGCATCTTCACTGGCAAGAAACAGTGCAGCCGAAGCAATTTCTTCCGGTTGTCCTAATCTTCCCAGCATGGTTTGCTTCGCAAAGCCATCCAGCAAATCTTGCGGTACTGTTTTTAAAATATCCGTCATGGTATATCCAGGTGCAATTGCATTAACGCGTACGTTGCCACCTTTAAGCGCAAATTCCTTGGCCCATGATTTCGTCATCCCGATTACACCAGCTTTGGTTGCTGCATAATTGGCTTGTCCGATATTTCCGAAAATACCTACAACACTGGAAATATTGATGATGGAACCTGATTTATTTTCTTGCATATGCGGTCCGACATAGCGTGTTAAGTTAAAGACACCTTTCAAGTTGACGTCGATCACCGCATTCCATTGGTCATCTGTCATCTTGCGTGTCATGGAGTCTTTGGTGATACCCGCATTATTTACTAGAATATCTACTTTGCCGTACTTTTCCTTGGCATGCAAGAATAAGTCTTCACATGCTTTCGGATCGGTCACATTCAAATGATAGCCTTCTACGTTTTCTTGTTCATAGGTTAAATCACCCATATCAGCAGCAATGACTTTAGCCCCTTCTTTGGCAAACAGCACTGCCATTTCTTTTCCCAATCCTCTGGCACCGCCAGTGATGATTGCTACTTTTCCTTCTAATCTGTTCATGTTTCCGTTCTCCCTTATTTCACATTCTTAACAATAACTGCTGTTCCCATGCCGCCTCCGATACAAAGTGAAGCTAAGCCATAGGTCAGATTTTGCCGTTTCATTTCATGAAGCAATGTAACCAAGATGCGGTTGCCGCTGGCTCCTACCGGATGCCCCAAAGCAATTGCTCCGCCGTTGACATTGGTTTTCGCCAGGAAGGCTTCCCGGTCAATGTGGTGTTCTTCCACAAGTTCATGAATAACTCCCAAACTTTGTGCTGCAAAGGCTTCATTTAATTCCACTAGTTCCATTTCATCCAGTTTCATATTGGCTTGCGCTAGGGCATGGCGAATAGCCGGTGTTGGTCCAAGACCCATCACGGTTGGTTCCACACCACCTTGACCAATTGCTACAATTTCAGCCATTGGCGTCAAATTGTATTTCTTCAAAGCTTTTTCTGTCGCTAATAAAACGAAGCTGGCACCATCGTTGATTCCTGATGCATTCCCTGCCGTGACGCTGCCATCCTTGACAAAGGCCGGACGCAAACCACCTAGTTTTTCCAGCGAAGTTTTGCGATTTGGATATTCATCGGTATCGAAGATAATTGTTTCTTTGCGGCTGGCGATGCTGATCGGAACAATTTCATCTTTGAACTTTCCGGCATCTACAGCAGCAATCGCTTTCGTTTGCGACGCAATTGCAAAGGTATCTTGTGCTTCTCTTGTTATGCTATATTTCTTCGCAATATTTTCTGCTGTGACACCCATATGAATGCCTGTAAAAGCATCCGTCAAAGCATCGTACAGCATATGGTCCACGACTTTAAATTCACCCATTTTAATACCGCCGCGAACATCTTTTGGCAGCAAGTATGGAGCAGCACTCATATTCTCGGTGCCACCTGCTACAACCAGATCAAACATGCCTGCTTGCAGTTCATTCACGCCCATCATGACAGCCTTCATCCCGCTGCCGCAAAGCATATTGACACTGTAGGCACATGTTTCTACCGGGATGCCTGCTTGCACCGCTACTTGCCGAGC
This sequence comes from Bacillota bacterium, assembly GCA_023388995.1. GTDB lineage: Bacteria > Bacillota_I > Bacilli_A > Erysipelotrichales > Erysipelotrichaceae > JAEWFD01. Next base: position 14,697 of record JAEWFD010000024.1, on the reverse strand, counting down.
AATTCCTTGTCCGACACCCGCAGATAAAATATTACCCACAATTACTTCTTGTACTGCTTCCGGTTGCACATTTGCTTCTTGCAGCAATTCTTTGACAACAGCAGCACCTAGATTAGCTGCGCTCACATCTTTCAAAGATCCTAGAAAACTGCCGATTGCAGTACGTTTGGCATTTACAATATAAACTTTTTCCATATTCTTCCTCCTTTGCCAAACATGAAAGTTGATACACCATTCATATTTAGCCGAAATTTTTTAAGCAGCTAAGCTGCTTCACATTTTACCATAGCAAATTACTATTAATACGGTAAAATTTAACAAATACTTTTGTTAATATCATTGTTTTAATCTCTAATGTGAAATGTGATTCATATTACACCACCAATATATGCTATTCTTTCTACCTTGTCAATAGGAATCATGAAATCGATTACAGGAAATTTTGTTATTTTTTTAACAATACTATTGACGAATTGATTCGACGGCGTTATGATAAACATGAAATATGATTCATGTTTTATTTTTAATGGAGGAACATATGAAAGGTAAAACAATACATGAAATGGCGATTGGCGAAAGTGCAAGCTGGTCGAAGACGATTTGCGATGCAGATGTAACGATATTTGCCCAAGTAAGCGGAGACTTTAATCCAGTTCATGTGGATGAAGAATTTGCGAAAACAACAATCTTTAAAAACAGAATTGCGCACGGGATGCTATGTGGTTCCCTGTTTTCCACCATTTTGGGAACAAAGCTCCCGGGAGAAGGTTCAATCTATATTTCTCAGGATCTATCCTTCAAAAAACCAGTCTTTTTGAATGACACCATCACGGCTACCTGTACCGTGAAAGAATTGCAAGTGGAACGCAACCGCGTGATCATGGAAACGATTGCCCGCAACCAAAATGGCGACCTCGTGATCAGCGGTACAGCCGTGCTGATGCCGGCGAAATAGAAAGGAATTGCTATGGACTTTATATTATCAAACAAGCAGCAATTACTGCAAAAAATGGTGCATGAATTTGCGTTGAAGCAAGTCAAACCCCTCGCCGTACTTCTGGATGAAGAAGAATGTTTCCCTTATGAAACCGTGGACGCCATGGTGAAATGCCAAATGATGGGCATTCCCTATGAAACAAAATATGGCGGTGCCGGAGCGGATTATCTCTCTTATATTCTCGCTGTCGAAGAATTAAGCAAAGTTTGCGCTACCACCGGTGTGGTTTTGTCTGCTCATACATCGCTGTGTGCAGCACCAATCCATCAATTCGGATCAGAAGAGCAAAAACAAAAATATCTGATTTCCCTGAATAATGGCACCTATCTAGGAGCATTCGGCTTAACCGAACCAAACGCCGGAACTGACGCTTCCGGGCAGCAAACAACTGCTCATCTGGATGGTGACGATTATATTTTGCAAGGTTCTAAAATTTTCATCACCAATGCCGGTCCAGCGGATATCTACATTGTATTCGCAATGACCGACAAACAGGCAGGAACGCGCGGTATTTCCGCATTCATTGTCGAAAAAGGAACACCGGGCTTTTCCATCGGCAAGAAAGAAAACAAATTGGGCATACGCGGATCCAGCACTTGCGAATTGCTGTTTGATCATGTCCGCATTCCCAAAGCCAATTTGCTGGGCAAAGAGGGTCAAGGCTTTGCGATTGCCATGAAAACATTGGATGGCGGACGTATCGGCATCGCTGCTCAGGCACTTGGCATCGCCCAAGGGGCCATTGATGAAACAATTGCCTATGTCAAGAAGCGCAAACAATTCAACCGCAGCATCTCCCAATTCCAAAACACGCAATTTCAGCTGGCAGATATGCAGACGAAAACAGATGCTGCCCGGCTCCTTGTTTATCGGGCTGCCTGTTTGAAGCAAGAAGGCAAACCTTACAGCAAAGAAGCTGCGATGGCAAAATTATTTGCTTCCCAGACAGCCATGGAAGTAACAACCAAAGCAATCCAGCTGCACGGTGGATATGGCTATACCAAAGAATATGCCGTAGAGCGCATGTTCCGCGATGCAAAAATCACAGAAATCTATGAAGGTACATCTGAAGTCCAGTTGATGGTCATCAGCGGTGCCATTCTGAAATAAGGAGGCTACCATGAAGATTATTGTTTTAGTAAAGCAAGTACCAGATACTTCCGAGATCAGTGTAGACAAAGAAACGGGAACTTTAATCAGAACCGGCATCCCCAGCATAATCAATCCCGATGATCTAGCCGGACTTGAAGAAGCTCTGCAATTAAAAGATCAATTGCAGGCAACTGTCTGTGTTGTAACGATGGGTCCTCCCCAAGCAGAAGCCATGCTTAGAGAATGTTTGGCCATGGGCGCTGATGAAGCTGTTTTGATCAGCGATGCTAAATTTGCCGGTGCCGATACGTGGGCTACTTCCAATACCTTGGCAAGCGCCTTAAAGAAACTTCCATATGATATTATCATTGCCGGAAGACAGGCAATTGACGGAGATACCGCTCAAGTTGGTCCGCAAGTAGCTGAAAAATTGCAAATTCCGCAAGTAACTTGCATTGAGGAAATTATGGAAGTGAAGGATACATCACTCGTTGTCAAGAAGGCATACGACGACCACAGTGAAATCGTGGAAACAGCAATACCATGTCTGCTGACAACCATGGCCTCCATGAATCAACCACGCTTTATGAATTGCAAAGACATTTGGACAGCTTTCGACAAAACAATTCCTATCTTGAAATTCGAGGACTTAGATTTGAAACCGGAACAAGTTGGCTTGCAAGGTTCCCCAACCAGTGTAAAACGCACCTTTACCAAAGACATAACTACAAAAACCGAAACATATACGCTTGAACCGGATGCTGCCGCAAAGCTGATTGCAGATGTATTGCGAGAAAAGCAATTATGGCACTAGGAGGAACCAATATGACATCTAACTCTTATCAAGATATTTACGTTTTTATTGAACAACACCAAGGCAATTGTGCCAGTGTCGGTTATGAATTGTTGCAAGAAGCGCAAAAATTGGTAGCCCAAATTCCTAATATGCACTATAATGTGGTTGGAGTTCTTCTTGGATATCAAGTGCAAGCTAACAGTTCGGATATCATTGCTTATGGAGCGGACAAGCTGATTGTTTGCGACGATCCGCGCCTCGCACAATATTCGACACAGTATTATACCGATGCACTCACACAGATCATTGAACAATATCATCCGGATTCTTTTTTGATTGGAGCTACTGCCATCGGCCGTGACTTAGCGCCACGTGTGGCCGCCAGAGTCAATACCGGACTGACAGCAGATGCAACGAAGATCGAAATCGATACAACGCAAGCTGACACAGCGACGCTTTTGGTTACCAGACCAGCCTTCGGCGGTAATTTATTCGGTACCATCGTCTGCAAAACGCGTCCGCAAATGGCAACAATTCGTCCTAATGTGATGGAATTAGGTGTCAAAGATGGCAGCAGAGTTGGAGAATTGATTCAGTTTCAGCCAGTTTGGAATACGAGTGAGGAGCAAGTTAAGCTGCTTGAGCGCATCGAAAAACAGCAGGTATTTACCGATATTACGAAAGCACGCATCATTTTGTCTTGTGGGCGAGGTATGGTCCCGCATATGGATCTCATGAAGCAAATTGCTGATGACTTAGGTGCTCAGATTGCGGTAAGCCGTGCTGTTGTTGATCAAGGAAAAGCACACAAAGATATTCAAGTTGGCCAAACAGGGAAAACAGTCCGTCCAACGGTATATATCGCTTGCGGCATATCAGGTGCTGCACAGCATATTGCAGGTATGGAACAATCGGAGTTCATCATCGCTATTAACAAAGATCCGCATGCTCCTATTTTTCAAATTGCGAATCTGGGTATTGTCGGGGATGCCGTGGAAATTCTGCCTCTGTTAAAAGAAGAATTATTGCGTAGCAAAGAAAAGTAGTTAAAAGGAGAAACAAATGTCTAAAATTTTCGCCATTAATGCAGGTAGTTCCTCTCTGAAGTTCAAATTATTTGAAATGCCGCAGGAAACAGAAATCACCAGCGGTTTGTTTGAACGGATCGGAAAAGAGGATGCCATCTTCCAAATCCAGGTGAATGGATCCAAAAACAAACAAGTTCTGCCTATTTTATCCCACAAAGATGCGATTGAAGTATTGATCAAATCATTATTCGATTTGAAAATTATTCAAGATATCAATGAAATCGCAGGATTTGGTCACCGCATTGTTCATGGTGGAGAAACGTATAAATCTTCTGTTGTTATTACAACGGAAGTTGCAGATCGCATCGACGATCTTTCTGAATTGGCACCGCTTCACAACCCTGCCAATTTGCAAGGATATCAATTCTTTCATGAATTATTCCCAAATAGTGTCCATGTGGCAGTATTTGATACAGCTTTCCACTCTACAATGGATGAGTCTCATTATCTTTATCCATTGCCTTATAGCTTTTACCAAGATTTGCGCATTCGGAAATACGGCTTCCATGGCACTAGCCACCAGTATATTTCTCAGCGTGTCAAAGAATTATTGCCGGATAGCAAACGGGTAATTTGCTGTCACTTAGGGAATGGCTGTTCTATGTCAGCGATTCTGGATGGTCATTGTGTCAATACAACCATGGGCTTTACTCCGCTGGCTGGTTTGATGATGGGTACCAGAACGGGTGATATTGATCCTTCTATCGTTACTTTCGCAATGGAGAAAACCAATCGCTCTGCTCATGAAATTCTGGATGTGCTAAACAAGCAGTCCGGTTTATTAGGGGTCAGCGGAGTCTCCAGTGATATGCGTGATGTAGAAGGCGCTGCCAACAGCGGAGATGCTCGTGCAGAATTGGCGATTGATATGTTTGCCATCCGTGTTGCCCAGAAGATCGGAAGCTATGCCATCGACTTAGGCGGCTTAGATACTGTTGTCTTCACAGCAGGGATCGGAGAAAACTCCGCAACAATCCGCAATCGTATCATCGATAAGATCAAAGGAGTCTTCCCAGTTGTTGTCGATCAAGAAAAGAATGGTGTGCGCGGTGAAGATATTGTCATTTCCACACCGGAATCCAGCATCCGCATTGCAGTCATTCCAACCAACGAAGAAATTATGCTGGTACGTGAAACAATGCAATTTTTGCCTAAATAACCCTTTAGATGTCATGAATCATGACATCTTTTTTTATTCAATGAAACATATCCTGCTATAATGAATAAAAGAAGCAAAGGAGGCTATGCCATGAATCGCTTGCGACTGGTTCTATACATGACAAAGACTCCAAAATACAAGCAAATTTATATCCAAATGAATGGCGCAAATATCGCTGTTAGGGATACTGCGCCAAATACAAGCAGATACATGCTCACTATGATGCGAGCATTGTTTATTAGCTTTCCTTTCCTGTTTACGCTTTCCTTCATTCCTCTCATAGATATTCTGCAATTAGAGCGCACTAGCATTATTTTGCTTTTGTTCGGAGCCAGCTATGTATTATCTATTTTGCAGATATGGTTTTTGTTCACTGCCCTCTTCCTGCCAAAAGATCATCAAAACCTATTAGCATAACTGCAATCCACTCCTATCTGCGTTTTATAACGACAAACAAGAACCGTCTTTGCCATATTACTGAACTAGCTATAAACACCTTACATTGAAAAAACCGCCGGAAAATTCGGCGGTTTCATGTATTAACAATTACTTTTATTTTCTTTTTTGCTCTGCCTGGATAAAATGCCATGTATCTTTGCACATCTCTTCCACACCAAATTGTGCTTGAAAGCCTAATTCCTTCTGTGCTTTCGCAGGATCAGCATAACAAATCGGAATATCACCAGGTCTTCTCTCATCAATTTGAAACGGGATAACTTGTTTTGTTGCTTCCTCAAACGTATGATGCAATTCCAATACACTGTAGCCATTTCCGGTTCCCAGATTGTATGCTTCAACACCGCTTTGCTTCATGATTTTATCTAGTGCCAGCAGATGCCCGATGGATAAATCCACCACATGAATATAGTCTCTGACTCCAGTGCCATCTTTGGTTGCATAATCATTGCCGTATATATGAAGAACAGGTAATTCTCCTGTCGCAACTTTTGCGATATAAGGCATTAAATTATTTGGGATGTCATTTGGGTTCTCGCCAATCAAGCCACTCTTATGAGCTCCAATTGGATTAAAATAACGCAGCAGCGCAATGCTCCAGGATGGATCAGAAACATGGACATCTGCCAGTATTTGCTCAATCATCAGTTTTGTACTGCCGTATGGGTTGGTAGCCGACCGCGGAAAATCTTCCCGAATTGGCACGGAAGCAGGATTTCCATAGACAGTAGCACTGGAACTGAACACAAGCTTTTTGCAATTAAACTCCTGCATCACCTCGCAAAGAGTGATCGTGCTCAACAAGTTATTATGGTAGTACAGCAGCGGCTTGCTTACAGATTCGCCAACTGCTTTATATGCAGCGAAGTGAATCACTGCATCAATGGAATGTGCTTGAAATACACGTCGTACAAACTCTTTATCGCAAAGATCCCCTTGGTGAAATGCAAAATCTTTCCGGGTTATTTCTTTGATGCGATCCGCCACTTCCAATTTAGAATTATATAGATTATCGATCACAACGATAGTATGTCCTGCGTCCAGCAATTCGACGCTTGTATGGCTGCCAATATAACCAAGTCCTCCGGTTACTAAAATGTTCATGAGTATCCTCCTTTGTCATTATTACTATTATAATACAATTCTAAAAGAAGTGGACGGTGAAATACTGTCGCAATCAGTTTATTTTGTCTGTTCAGGCTCAAAAAAGCGCAGCACATATCCATCAATAGTTGTGATTGCACAAGTCTTCGAGCCCCATGGTTCTACTGCAATAGTACTAATCTTTTCCCATCCCTGCTTTCTGACATAATCATACATTTTATCAATTCCCTGAATTTGAATAAAAGCCACCGTTGTTGGCAGCGGTTCTCCATGAAATAGATGAATGCCATGAAAGGGAGCTACATGCGATATTGCAATTTCATGAGGAATATCGTAGACACATCCATAAACCCCTTCTTTATTTTCGCTATACTCCACAATGTCGCCATACCAGCCTAAAATCGTTTCAAACCAGCTGCAAGTCTGTTTCATGTCCTTTGTCATATAAACCGGTCCCGTTTCTTTCACTACATAACCTCTTTCGCTAAATTTACTCATTACCTGATACCAACCTTTCCATAGTGTTTGAGAGGTAAAACGCGGATAGTCCGGCATTTTCATCTGCTTAATCCGTACACTACTGGGACTGACTTGATATTGCTGGCGAAAAGCTCTTGAAAAAGCAGCTTGTGATTCATAACCATATTTCATTGCCAGATCAATCATCTTTTCTTTTGCAGTTATCAAATCGCTTGCTGCCAACGCTAAACGTCGCTGCCGAAGATACTGTGCCACAGTTGTTTTTGTCAAGAAAGAGAAAATACGCTGAAACTCCCATTCGGAAAGCGCAGCTTCTTTCGCAATGGTCTGAATGGTAATATCTTCTGTTATATGTTCTTCCAGATACGAGACAGCCCTTATCATATTTCCAAACCAGTCCATACTTCTACCTCCGCATTTAGCATGACAGACAATAATATATTTTGCTTTGCAATTTGTGTATTTCTTTGCAAGAAAAAAACCACGGGAAAGCTTCCCATGGTTTCTCAATTTTGTATTACATTATAATACTTCATCAATACTAGTCAGCGGCAGATCAAACGTGTCAGCTACTGCTTTGTATACAAGTTTTCCTTGAATGGTATTTAACCCAAGCATCAATGCTTTATTCTTGCGCAATGCTCCAACCCCCATATTTGCAAGCTGCACAACATATGGCATTGTTGCACTGGTTAAAGCAGCTGTAGAAGTACTAGGAGTTGCTCCTGGCATATTCGCAACAGAATAGTGTACAACCCCATGTTTGATAAAGGTAGGGTTGTCGTGGGTAGTAATACGATCCATCGTCTCCACACTTCCACCCTGATCAATTGCAACATCCACAATGACGCTGCCCGGCTTCATATCTTTTACCATGTATTCTTTTACAACTTTCGGTGCTTTTGCTCCTGGAATCAATACCGTTGAAATACAGACGTCGGCATCCTTCAATTCTTTATGAATATCATATTCCGATGAATACAATGTTTGCACATTATTCCCGAAAATATCATCCAGATAACGAAGGCGATCTAAGTTTACATCAAATACAGTTACTTGTGCACCCATGCCAATTGCCATTTTCGCAGCATTTGTACCAGCAACACCAGCTCCGACAATTACAACTTTTCCTCTTCGTGTTCCCGGTACTCCGCCTAGCAAAATACCGCTGCCGCCATGATGCTTTTCCAAAGAATTTGCGGCTACAATTACAGCCCGCTTTCCGGCAACTTCCGACATTGGTGTCAATAGCGGTAAGCTTCTGTTTTCCAGCTGTACCGTTTCATATGCAATTGCTGTTACTTCCTTGGCCAGCAATTCTTTTGTCAGTTCTTCTTCTGCTGCTAAGTGCAAATATGTGAACAGAATCATATCTTTCTTGAAAAATTGGAACTCCGACTTCAATGGCTCTTTTACTTTCACCACCATATCGCTGTTCCAAACATCAAATACATCACTCATGACAGCCCCGGCTTTAATATAATCTTCATCCTGATAACCGCTGCCGACACCAGCTCCATGTTCGATGATCACTTCATGCTGATCCTTGCGCAGTGCCAAAACTCCGCTCGGTGTCAGACCGACTCTGTTTTCATTGTTCTTAATCTCCTTGGGTACTCCAATTCTCATGTTTCTTGTTCTCCTTTCAACCAACATGATTTACTGTATATAAGATTGATAGATCGCAAAGTCTTTGGGACTTAATTCGACTTCAATATTATAACCATCTTCCGTTTCTTCTTCTGCAATTAAATGCGCGTTGCGCTTCAAATAGGCATATACCGCACTATCTTCATAGGGAATTCTCATCGTACAAACCTGATACATATTGAACAAGCTTGTCTTTATTGCACCAAGCAGTTCCGGCATCCCCTGCTTTTGCAGTGCCGAAATCTTCACAAACGGGCTTTGATATTCCATCAGCTGCTCATTCAGATCAGCTTTGTTGTAGACATAGATCATCGGTATTTCTTTCACACCGATCTCTCCCAACACTTGGTTGGTGACTTCAATTTGCGTCGGATAGTTGGGATTCGCCAAATCTACCACATGAAGCAGCAAATCGGCTTCTTTCACTTCCTCCAGGGTAGAGCGGAACGCTTTCACCAAGTGATGCGGAAGCTGGTCCACAAAACCTACGGTATCCGTCAATAAAAACTGCTTGTTGTCATCCAGCGTGATGCTTCTGGTTGCTGTCTCCAAGGTAGCAAACAGCATATCTTTAGCCAGCACTTGCTTTTCTTCTTTGCCGTAAGAAGTCAAAAACCAGTTCAGCAACGTTGACTTCCCGCTGTTGGTATAGCCAACGATAGCAACAACCGGAAGTTCTTTCTTTTCTCTGGCTGAACGCTGTATCTGCCGCTGGCGTACAGCTTCTTTTAACTCTTCTTCCAACACGGTAATTTGATGCTTGATTTTCCGGCGATCCAGTTCCAGCTTCGTTTCCCCGATGCCACGGAATCCGCTGCCCCCTTGCTGGCTGTAAATACCGGTTGAAAGCCCGATCAAACGTGGCAGCATATACCGCAATGTCGCAATCTCAACTTGCAATTTTGCTTCTTTTGTTGCTGCACGTCGTGCAAATATCTCCAAAATTAACGTCGTACGATCCAGCACCTTGCAGGCAAGCAGTTCTTCTAAATTTACGAGCTGCGAGGGGGATAATTCTTCATTGACAATCACAAAATCGGAACCGGTCGCTTCAGCTTGCATCTGCACTTCTTCTACTTTCCCTTTTCCGATATAAGTACTGATATTGATATGGTCCATCTTTTGAATGAATACATCTGCTACCTCGATATCACAGGCATTCGCCAAAGCCTCTAATTCCTGCATCGATGTATGGATGTCATATGGCTGGCCAAAGTAAACAGCGCCAACCAAGATTGCTTTATTCGTCATAGGTTCTCCTTTTTCGTTCGCATTATTTTATCACATTCCTATGCTACTAATACAAAGTTCCCATGAATATCACCTTTGATAGCCCTTTCACAACGAATCATACCATATTCTAGTTATAAATTCACGAATTATTTTCTATTTTTATAACTTGTATCGCAATGTATATTGCATTGCTATATAGTATATGATATAGTATAGCAAAGGAAGGTGATAGCTTGAATCCGCAATTTAAAAAAGGAGCATTGGAATTATGCGTATTATCCCAGCTAACCAAGACGGATAAATACGGATATGAACTAACCGAAGCCATTTCCAAAGAGATGGTTATCGCAACGGGCACGCTGTATCTGATACTCAAACGTCTCAAAGATGAAGACTATGTCGATACCTATCTAGTGGAATCCGGAGAAGGTCCGGCACGCAAATACTATCGGTTAACAGAAAAAGGACGTTCTTACCAAATACAGCTAAAACAGGAATGGCTGACATTTATTCAAAAAATAGATCGATTGATCCAAGTGGAGGAAGCATGATGAATAAACAAGAATATTTATCGAACCTGGCTGCAGCCCTGAAGGGATATGATCCAGAAATACAACAAGAAATACTGACTGACTATACGGAGCATTTTCGCATCGGTGAAGAAAATGGAAAAAGTGAAGCAGAAATTATTGCTTCACTAGGAGATATTCAGGAATTAATAGATAGCCTTGGGGCACCTGCCTCTTCACCGGAGAAGCAAGCATCCAATACAACAGCAAGTTCCAATAAGCCGGTTAAAACGGTGGTACTAGATTCGTATATTGCTGATGTGGAAGTCATTGCATCCAGCGATCATAAAATTCAAGCCGACTATATCAACTACGGTACTCTAAAAGAAAAGATGATGTTTCTATTTCATGGAGAGCAGGTTGGTGATGTGTTTTATTTGAAACTTGAACAAGCAAACAAGCATTTATTTAACTGGCATTCTTTCACTACTTCCAAGATGGTCATCAAGCTTGCCGTACCTGCAGGGCTTGGATCATTGGAAATTAAAGCAGTGTCAGGCGATACCAGTATTAATGATATACAAATTGACTCCTTAAAATGGGGCGGTGCATCCGGTGATTTCTGTGCCAGGAACTGTGTCTTTAAAGAAGCATCTGTATCCAGTGCGAGCGGCGATGTTTCGATAGAAAATAGTCACGGGACTTATCATGTAACTACAGCAAGCGGTGATATTTCGGTTACAGGTCATCAAAATGGTTTTGTAAAGCTCAATTCAGCAAGCGGTGATATCGAATATCAGGGAAACAGCAAGGAATTCCATGGCAATTCCACAAGCGGCGATATTGATGTGAAGATGGAACAAGATGCTGCTATTCAGTTAGGAACAGTCAGCGGCGACTGCCTGGTTGCTTTGCCCGTTCATACAGCTGGTTTATCCTTGAAATTCAAAAGTTTAAGCGGCGAATTTTACAGCAAGCATCGTGCTTTTGATGCCCAAGGGCATCGCATATCCTATCAAAGCGAAACAAAAGGAACAACCTTGTCAATCAGTACTGTTTCGGGTGATGCCACTCTGCGTGAGTGCTAGAAGCTGAAGTGCTGCTTCTTTATACACTTTAAATGCCGTCGGCATGGAATATACATGGTCTAATTCTTCGCGCTTTGCCCAAATCCCGCCTTTACCGGGATGGACAAGAAGCGCATAGCCTTGCATATGCCATTCCTTATGTGTAAATATATGCTTCGATCCAGAGAGTTTCTGAATATGCAGAATCTCCATTCCTTGGAGTTCGACTATTCGGGGAATATCGCTTCGCTTTATCTTTCCCTCCAGATTGATAAATTCGTATAGGCCGGAAAGCAAACCTTCACTTGGTCGCTTTTGCAGCAGCACACCTTGATCGCAGTATACAACTAAAACGGTTCGCTCTTCAATGCTGCGAGCCTTTTTAGCAGTTTTATTAGGCAGAAAATGTGCGGTATGACAGCGATATCCCTCACAATAGCTCTGCACGGGACAAATACTGCACCGCGGTGCTCCATTGGGCACGCAAATCGTTGCCCCCAGTTCCATAAGTGCCTGATTAAATTCGCCAGGCTGATCTGCCGGAATAATATGTTCCAGCAGTTCCGATACATTCTTCTTGCATATAGGCAGCATAATATCGGTAGAATCATTGCGTAATCTTGCAACCACGCGCAGCACATTGCCATCCACTGCTGGTTTGGGAATGCCATAGGCAATGGAAGCAATTGCACCTGCTGTATAAGAACCAATGCCCGGCAGTGCCAGCAACTGTTCATATTCTTGGGGCAGTTGACCTCCGTAGTGAGCAACACAATAGAGTGCACATTTTTGCATATTGCGGACGCGATTATAGTATCCCAGCCCTTCCCATAGCTTCAACAATATGTCCTCTTCCACAAAGGCAAGATCTTCCATCGTCGGCAAGGCTTGAATAAAACGTTCAAAGTACCCCTTAACTGCTTCCACTCTTGTCTGCTGAAGCATGATTTCCGACACCCAAATATAATATGCATTACGTTCTTTCCGCCATGGTAAATCTCGTTTATGAAGCTGATACCATGCAATCAGCGGTTGTATAATTTGATCCATATTATTCTCCTCATACTGCATCGTATCTACTATATCATATCATGCTCCAATTTGCAGTCTTGCTTCTTCCAGCATTTCTTGTTATGGTATAGGTAGATTGGAGTAATTTATGCGCATTATTATCTCCCCTACTAAAAAAATGGCTGTAACAGATGATTCCTTTTATGCAACAGCTCTGCCTATGCACTTAGAAAAAACAGAGCAATTGTTGTTGTATTTGAAACAATGCAGTTATGAAAAATTAAAGCAAATTTGGAAATGCAATGACGCAATTGCACGATTAAACGAATCTCGGTTGCAAACGATGGATATCACATCTGCTTCTTCTCCTGCTATTTTGTCCTATGAAGGATTGCAGTTTCAGTACATGTCTCCCGGCTTATTCACTGCGGAACAATTTCAATATGTGAGTACTCATTTGCGTATCTTATCAGGGTTTTATGGCTTACTGCGTCCCTTCGACGGTGTCGTTCCATACCGTCTGGAAATGCAGTCGCAGTTTGCTGATCATCCTTCTCTATATGAATTTTGGAATTCTTTGCTTTATGACCAACTGTGCTCCGAAACAAACTTGATTATCAATTTGGCGTCTGCAGAATACAGCAAATGTATATCTACTTTTCTAAATGACGGAACTACCATGATTACTTGCCATTTCCTAGAGTTGCAAAATGGAAAATACATGGAGAAAGGAACCATTGCAAAGATGGCTCGTGGTGAAATGGTTCGTTATTGTGCAGAAAACAAGATTGAAGATCCAACAGCCTTAAAGCAATTTAACCAACTACAGTTCCAGTATTCAGATTCCTTATCAAGCACGTCAAATTATGTATTTACAAGATAAATTCCGCTTCGTTTTTTAGTATTTATTTCAGATTTTATTCACAAGTTTTGTTTTTATGTTATAATCATAGCAAAGAAAGAGATTAGGGGTAAAGGGATGGACTTATTATTTAAAAATATCATGGAAGATGCTGTACTGATGAAACTCGATGAAATTATGAGCAACTATCAAATGTGTAATTGCGAAAAATGTCGGTTTGATGTTGCCAGTTATGCATTGAATCAGCTTCCTCCTAAATATGTTGCTTCTAGCAAAGGAGAATTATATTCAAAAGCATACAATCTTGTGAAGCAGCATGAGCTTGATATTGTCTCGGCACTTGTGAAGGCGTGTATGGTTGTGAAAGATAATCCTCGCCATATTGCTTAGGTAATAATCTTCTATATTATATGTATTTATATCAAGGATCAATATCCTTGATATTTTTTTGCAAGCTAAAAGGTTTCCCCGTGGAGAAACCTTTTCGTTATTAGCTTAAACGATATTTATACCACCGCTTGCGTATCCAGTAATAGTGTTCAAAAGACTTACGCCTGCTGCAGTGAGAGTGAATACTAAGAGTAATCTGGTCTCAGCAGTAACTGGTATATTCAATCCTGTTAATGAACCAGATGCTATATCACCAATATTGATAATACCGCTTAGGGTAGGAGCTAAACTAATGTTTGTTCCTGCAATTGGTGTGAAAATATTGTCTGGTGTTGTGGATTGGTACAACTGTGCATTAACTGTCAGGTCAGTACCTAGCAGGGTTAACCCTAATACAACACTGAAGTAAGCTGTAATGTCGGTAATTACTCCATCTCTAGGCATAGAGAATGACATATTTGCAAGTAATCCGGCTGCTCCGGTTAAATCAATTGTGGCACCTAATACATTCGGCAATACAGCACTGTTACCAAATGCAACTACTGCTGGTAAACCTGCAAGCCCTAATGCTATTGACGTAGGTGCTACTGGAAGACCTGATGCGAATGGGATAATGGCTCCTGCACCTGCTGGACCGGTTGGACCTGTAGGACCTGTTGGACCCGTTGGGCCAGTTGGGCCGGTTGGACCTTCTGCTCCTGTTGCGCCTGTGGCTCCTGTCGGACCCGTTGGGCCGGTTGGGCCGGTTGGACCTTCTGCTCCTGTTGCTCCTGTTGCTCCTGTTGCGCCGGTTGCACCTGTAG
>JAEWFD010000023.1 GCA_023388995.1 Bacillota bacterium | reverse complement strand
CTACTATGCGGTTCGTTTATTGGAACGGGATCAGAAAATACAGGCTAAATTATCGTTGACTGCCGCACAGCTGGCGCAGGTAGAAACGATTATCAATACTTGCGAGAAAGCATTTGATGATGACAGTGAAAGTATTGTCATCAGCCAACGCTATGCATACATTGAAGGATTGCTGAAAGAAAAGTATCAGCGTAAACTACAAGGGAAATTAACCATTTCCGATAAGATTGACCAAATTGTTACCAACCGGATTCTGGCATTGCCAATCTTTGTTGTGGTAATGACATTGGTATATTATATCTCCATCTCCACAATTGGCACCTTGATGACTGATTGGGTGAATGATGTGCTGTTCACAGAAATTGTACCGGTAGCTGTTGAAAACTTCCTGCTTTCAGTAGGAACAGCGGAATGGCTGAACAGATTGATCTTGGATGGTATTGTTGCCGGGGTTGGAGCAGTATTAGGCTTCCTGCCGCAAATGATGGTATTATTCCTCTGCCTTGCTATTTTGGAAGACTGCGGCTATATGGCGCGTATTGCTTTTATTATGGACCGTATTTTCCGCAAGTTCGGACTTTCCGGCAAGTCATTTATTCCGGTTTTAATTAGTACCGGATGCGGTGTTCCGGGGATCATGGCAACACGTACAATTGAAAATGAAATGGATCGCCGCATGACAATTATAACAACGACGTTTATTCCGTGCAGTGCGAAATTGCCGATCATTGCATTGATCGCAGGAGCTGTATTCCCAGGTTCTATTTGGGTTGCACCTTCTACATATTTCGCAGGTATTGCAGCAATTGTCATCTCAGGTATTATTTTAAAGAAAACAAAATTATTTGCAGGAGATCCTTCTCCGTTTATTATGGAATTACCGGTGTATCACATGCCTAGTCCCAAAAATGTACTTCGTCAGATTTGGGATCGTACCGGACACTTTGTCAGCAAGGCTGGTACCATTATCTTAATTTCTTGTGTATTGGTATGGTTCTTAAGTACGTTCAACTGGCAATTGCAAATGGTGGAAGCAGATGAATCTATCTTGGCCACATTGGGTAATATCCTTGCTGTTGTTTTCAATCCAATTGGTTGGGGTGACTGGAAAGCGGCTGTAGCTGCGATTACCGGATTAATTGCAAAAGAGAATGTGGTTGGAACACTTGGAATCTTGTATGGCTTTGAAGAAGTTGCTGAAGATGGTGTGGAAATCTGGTTAACGATTCAGGCTTCATTTACACCGCTTGCGGCATATTCTTTCCTAATCTTCAATCTGCTTTGTGCTCCTTGCTTCGCAGCAGTTGGTGCAGTACGCTCAGAGATGGGCACTTCCAAATGGACTTGGATCACAGTTGCATACCAAACTTTGTTTGCATATGCAGCGGCATTGATGATTTACCAGTTAGGAATGTTCTTCACGACCGGAGCATTTGGCATCGGAACTGTAGCAGCAGTTGCTGTACTGATCGCTACCATTGTGCTTCTGGTTAAAAAGCCAGCACCGGAAGTTAGAAAACAAAAGATTGGACATGAACAAAAGGTAGGTGCTTAATATGGCAACATGGATTATCGGTGGATTGGTATTTGCCGGTATCGGATTGGCAATTTATCGTCTTTACCAAAACAATAAAAAAGGCAGTGCCTGCGGGTGCGGAAACTGCAAAGACTAATAATAAGGTGCTTCTTAGGAGGCATCTTTTTTTGCTGTAAAAAAGGAATGCCGTGCATTCCTCAATTAGCGGTCAAACTTCTTTCGTCTGGTGGTGGATTGGCGGAACAACTCTTTCATTTGCTCTGCTTCATCCTGTTCCAAGATCGTATAGAACTGTTCCATCTCATCCATAAAAGCACGCATTTCTTGAAGCAAGACTTTTTTATTCATAAAGAACA
The DNA here is from genome assembly GCA_023388995.1 of Bacillota bacterium. Lineage (GTDB taxonomy): Bacteria > Bacillota_I > Bacilli_A > Erysipelotrichales > Erysipelotrichaceae > JAEWFD01. Next base: position 7,123 of record JAEWFD010000023.1, on the reverse strand, counting down.
ACTCACTCCAAAGATGCTCATTGATCTTGGCAATTCTTGTTAGATCACGGAAAGAATCTCCTGTATAATCAACCAAATGGTCACTCTCATGTGTATTCATGAGACACACCGCAATCACGTGCGTCAACTGCGATAAAAAGCCAATCATGGCATCATGATCTGCTGGTGACAGCGTGGATATCCGCTCAAAGCGCAGAACATTGGCAATATCTTCTGCCAGTTCCACTGCCTCTTTGGTGTTGGATGCAGTTGGTGTAATAATGAAATTGGCTGGCAGGAACATCTTTTCGTTGCTATGGGTAATTCCGCTTACTTCTCTGCCTGCCATCGGGTGCGCTGCAATAAATTCCAGATCTGGCCGCAGAAATGTCTGGATGCTGCTGATTACGGATTCTTTGACGCCGCACACATCCGTGATATAGGCATTAGGTTTTATATGTACTTGATGCTTCTGCAGCCATTGGATCGTTGCTTTGGGGTATAATGCCATAATGATAACATCTGCTTTCGCAATCAACTCCGCATCCGCAGTGGCAGCTCCTGAATCAATGATGCCATGATTCAAGGCATAGGAAATTGTTTCTTCCTGCTGGTCAATAGCATAGACTGTATGATGCCGGGCTTTCAGCCCTTTGGCATAACTGCCGCCGATTAAGCCCAGTCCTACAATCAAGAAGGTTGTGGCAGAATCAATCATGGAGTTCCACCTCGATTCCTAGCTGCATTAAGTCGTGAAAGAAGCCGGGATAGGATTTGCTGGTGGCCTGGGCATCTTGAATGGTAAGCGGCACCGAAGCAGCCGCAGCAATCGCAAAGCTCATCACAATGCGATGATCTTTATGTCCTGATAATGGAAGGCTTGGCGTATTTGTTTGCGTTGGCCGCGGGTAGATGGTAACGGTATTCTCTGTCACTTCCGTCTGAACTCCTAACTGCCGCAGGCCTTCTTGCATTGCTAGAATGCGATCGGATTCTTTCAGCCGCAGACGCGCAATATTCTCCAGCGTAAGTGGTGTCTTGCAAAACATCCCCAAAATCATCAAAATTGGTCCGAGATCCGGGCAATCGGCAAGATCCAGAGCAGATCCTTGCAGGGTTCCCGGCTGGATGGTATATCCATGCTCAACCTTTGTCACCTGCGCTTGGCATTGCTCTAAAAAGGACAATATTTTCTTGTCGCCTTGCAAGGAATCATGCCGTACACCAAGGCAGATAACTGGCTGGTGGATGGCACCCAAAACAGCAAAGAACGCCAGCTGCGAATAATCGCCTTCCACAGTATAGTCAATGCTTTGATATTGCTGGTTGCCGGGAATATGATAGATAACAGTATCATGTTCCTGCTTTTTTTGAATGATGATGCCAAATTGCGCAAGCAGCTGGATTGTTAAATCGACATACGACTGCGATTCAAACGGGGGTAATACTGTTAGTGTAGAAGCACGTGCCAGCAGCGGCAATGTAAACAGCAAGCCGCTTAAGAACTGGCTGCTGATACTGCCTGTCACCGTAAAGTCATCCGGCTGCAATGCACCTTTGATGCAAAGCTGCTCCGATGTATGAGCAAAAGTTAATTGCTGCTTTCTGAACAGCTGTTCGTACACATCTTGCGGGCGCTGCAACAAACGATTGCGACCTGTAAAGGTCACTTCTTGCTTCGTTAGAGAAGCGATAGGAATTAGAAAACGCAAGGTAGATCCTGATTCCATGCAATCTACATGCAATGGAGTAACAGCCTCCAAATTTTGAATGCCTGTAATCTGCAAGGTCGAGCCATCTTCCGCAATCACGGCTCCCAACAGACGCATTGCCTCAATGGTTGTTCTGATATCATCACTGTAGTCAACATTGGAGATATGGCTGGTGCTCTTTGCCAGGCTGGCACAAATGATAGCGCGATGGGCCATGCTTTTGGAAGGAGGAATGGTGACAGCACCATGGATGGAACCAGGGTGAACAGTCGCAAGCATTATAGCTCTCTGCCGATTACTTCGGCAATTTTACGCCCTTTTTGAACCAAAGCCGTAAAGTTCTCGATGGTTAATGACTCGCTGCCATCGCTCAAGGCATTTTCCGGATCGTTGTGCACTTCAATCATCAGCCCATCAGCACCGGCGGCGATCGCTGCCAAAGACATCGATTCTACCAATTTCCAGTCGCCAGTTGCGTGCGAAGGGTCAATTACAATTGGCAGATGGCTCAATCGTTTTACAAGCGGAATCACACTTAAGTCAAGAGTATTGCGTGTCATTTTCTCAAAGGTGCGGATGCCGCGCTCGCACAGAATAACTTGATCATTGCCCCCGGCCATGATGTATTCAGCCGACATCAGCCATTCTTCGATGGTATTTGCCAAGCCGCGCTTCAAAATAATCGGCTTGCGCAATTTGCCTACAGCCTTCAATAAATCAAAGTTTTGCATATTGCGTGCTCCGATTTGAATCAGATCCACATGCTGGGCAAATTCTTCAATGCGATCTGTTCCCATCAACTCACTAACGATCGGCAAACCATATGTTTCTCGTGCTTGCACCAAGAAATCAACACCTTCCGTTCCCAGCCCTTGGAACGCATATGGAGAAGTGCGGGGCTTGTATGCCCCGCCGCGCAGCATATTAGCACCGGCCTCTTTGACACCCTTCGCAATTGTGAGGATCTGCTCCTGACTTTCTACGGAGCAAGGTCCGCCAATCAAAGCAATCTTTTCCTTGCCGCCAACGCATACGTTGCCGACTGTTACGATGCTATCTTCGGGATGGAAAGCGCGGTTTACTTTCTTATATGGAGATGAAATTTTAATGACGGCATCCACATATTTGTTGGCTTCAATTTTTTTCGTATCAATGACTGCGGTATCCCCGATCAAGCCAATGATATTATAGTTGATGCCATGTGATACCATCGGCGTTAATCCAAGGTGTTCAATCAATGCGACCAAACGCTCCAGCTCTTGTGAGGGGATATCCCGTTTTAGTTTAATAATCATATTCTTAATCCTCTATGTTTCTTTCTTTTTTGATGTATTGAACCAGCTGTTCCATTGCTTCCAGATAGCCTTTTACGTCATGTCCGACAATGGATGCAATACACGCCAATGCCGGATAGCTGATGTGCCGAAACGATTCGCGTTCATAAATATTGGACAGATGCACCTCAATGCACGGCAAGCCGACTGCTTTCAAGGCATCCAAAATGGCAATGCTGGTATGCGTATAAGCAGCTGGATTGATAATAATCCCATCTACTTTCTGATAAGCTTCTTGAATCCGGTCGACGATTGCTCCTTCATGGTTGCTTTGGAAGATTTCGATCGCAATTTGCTGTTGCGTGGCAGCTGTTTGGATGGTTTCGCATAGCTGCGCATAGGTAAGAGTGCCATAGACAGCAGGCTCTCTAATCCCCAGAAAATTCAAGTTTGGTCCGTTAATGACTAGTAATTTCATGATATTCCTCCATGATTTGCTTGATCGCTTCTTCTTCGCTTCCGTTATTTGTGATTACAGCATCGCTGGCATCTAAATATAGAGGATAACGCTCTTCATATAAACGTAAGTTTGCTTCTCTTGTTTGCGAAAGTGGTCGCTTGTCACTGAGTTCTAATTGCTGGACCTCACGATCAATGAAGAAGAGCAGTCCGTTTTGTTTTAAAGACCGAATGTTTTCCTTGTTCTTGACAATGCCGCCGCCGGTAGAAAGCACTTGATTTTGCTTGCTTGCCAGACGTACGGCTAATTCGTGTTCGAAGGACCGGAAATGTGCTTCGCCATATTGCTGGAAGAGCTGCGCAATTGTTTGGTTTGCTTCTGCTTCGATCAACAGATCCATATCCTGCATGGTCTTATTTACCGACTGCGCAACTTGCAAAGCAATGGAAGACTTGCCGCTTCCGGGCATTCCGATGAATACGATATTTACCAAAGAACGATATAGTTCCACATATAATTCATGAATGCGTGCCACTGAATGTTCCTTTTTTTGAAACAACGCATTGGCATGAACAGCCTGGGCAACTAGCATTTCCAAGCCGCCGACTGCCTTTTTGCCAAGTTGTGCTGCTTGGTACAGCAGTGCTGTTTGCAAGGGATTATAGATAACGTCAATGACAGTATGGCAAGTGAAGCAAAGCAAGTCAATTACTTGGGCATCACTGTTTGGATACATGCCGATGGGGGTAGTGTTGATCACAACATCAGCGTCGTAACCTGCTTGGATTTCCTCATAGGTAAGGAAGGTGATTCCATCACGTCCTTGCTTGTGATCGCGGCTTACCACAAGAATTTCTTTGGCGCACAGATCTTGCATCACAACTTGTGCTGTTTTGCTTGTTCCGCCGCTGCCTAGAATCAAGACTTTTTGTTGCTTGATAAGCACTTCATGCTTTGCCAGCAGATAGCGAATACCATGATAGTCCGTATTATACCCTTTTAAACGCCCTTGTTCATGGATGATTGTATTGACACTGCCGATTTCTTTTGCCTTGGGATCAATTTCATCTAAATAGGAGAGTACTGTTTCTTTGTAAGGAATGGTAACATTGATCCCGGCAAACGTTTTTTCTTTCAGGAAAGCATCCAGCGTTGCGGGCGTACATTCCAAGAGCTGATAATCTGTTGTTCCGAGTGCCGCATGCAATTGCGGGGAATGGCTATGGCCGAGTTTTCCGCCGATTAAACCATAGTTCATGATGCATCCCTCATCCATAAATAACCAAAGCGCTGCGTAAATAGTTCCACTAAGCCAATGGCAATGACACTGTCCACAACAACACGGGCCCGGTGAATAATCGCAGGATCATGGCGACCTTCCGTTTTCAATACTACATTCTCTTTGGTCGCATAATTCACACTTTGCTGTTCTCTTAAAATGGAAGATGTCGGTTTAATGACTGTTTTGAGCAAAATCGGCATGCCATTGCTGATGCCGCCGTTGATGCCGCCATTGTGATTGGAGGTTGTTTTGATGCCGTTGTCAAACTGAAACGCATCATTTACTTCGCTTGCTTTGTAGTTGGCAAAGTCAAACCCCAATCCAAATTCTACCCCTTTGACAGCAGGAACGCTGAAGAGCAAATGTCCAAGTGTACTCTCTATGGAATCAAAGAATGGTTCACCAATACCTGCCGGCATGCCAATGATGGCACTTTGCAGGATGCCTCCTACCGAATCAGCATCAGCTTTGGCTTGGGTGATTAAATCCATCATGTCTTGGGCCTTGGCTGGATTCAAGCAGGGAAAGTATTGGCTGTTGATTGTCTGAATCTGCTCGCGAAGCTGAGTTTCATCGTTTGCAAAGCAGTCAGTATGAATTTGATTCAGCTGAATAATATGGCTGCCCAGCTCGATTCCTTTCTGCTTCAGAATCTGAAGGCAGATAGCTCCGGCAATGACCAGCGGTGCTGTAACTCTGCCGGAGAAATGACCGCCGCCGCGATAATCCTGAAAGCCGAAATATTTCTCAAAAGCAGTAAAATCACTGTGGGATGGGCGCAGGATATCCTTGGTAGCAGAATAATCCTTGCTTTGCTGTTTGGTATTGGGAATCAAAACACAGAGTGGTGTCCCGGTGGTATATCCATTGAAGAAGCCGCTGACAATCTGAAATTCATCCTCTTCCTGCCTGGTTGTGGAAAAGGAGCCTTGCGGCCGTCTTTTTTCCAGCTGTGCCCGGATAAAGTCTAAATCTAACGGAATGCCTGGTGCCAAGCCGTTCATAACCACGCCGATCATAGCGCCATGGGATTCGCCGAAGAGGCTGATTTGCAATTGGGTGCCAAAGGTGCTTTTCATAGTAGTTCCTCCAAATAGTGTTTGATTTGCTCTGCTGGTATTTGCTCAATATATCCCGCTCCTAATGTGATTACAAAAATAAGGGATATTTCATTCTGCTTTCTTTTTTTATCCTGCAAAATATAGTCATATACCACAGGCAAATTGCAGGAACAATGCTGCGGCAGATTCAAGGTTTGATAAATCGCTTTTACCCGTTCTTTTAACGATTGCTCCCGAATCATTGGAAGCATTCCAAGCGCTATCGCCTCACCATGCAGAAGATGTCCCAGCTGCTGGCTGCTTTCAAGAGCATGACCGATGGTATGCCCGAAATTCAATAGTTTGCGATCGCCCTGTTCAAATTCATCTTCCTCCACAATTTGCTTTTTCACAAGCAGGGAACGGTAAACAATTTCTTCGATCTGATCACGCCACGCGGCAGATTCAAAGATTGTGAAGAGCTGCGGATCGCGAATCAAGCCTGCTTTGATGGCTTCCGCAAGTCCGCTGTGGTATTCCCGCTGCGGCAAGGTATCTAAGGTATTCAGGTCAATGATGACGCAAGTCGGCGGGTAGAAGGCTCCGACAATATTCTTAGTGTGTCCGACATTGACTGCAACTTTGCCGCCGATGCTGCTGTCAATTTGGGCCAATGTGGTTGTAGGGATATTCATAAAAGCAATGCCGCGCATATAAGTAGCCGCTACGAATCCTCCCAGATCACCGACAACACCGCCACCCAAAGCAATGAGAAGGTCAGAACGGTCAAGCTGCAAGGACAACATATATTCTATGATTTGCTGGTAGACCTCAAAGGACTTGGACGTCTCTCCGGCTGCGATGGTGTAAATTTCAGCATGCATGCATTGCGCCTGAATGGCAGAAGCATATGCTTTGGGCACATTGGAGTCTGTCAAAATCAGAACTTTGCGCTTGAGATCAATATAGCGATCTATATGGTGGAGGGAACCTCGTTCCATATAGATAGGGTAAGAAGATTGACTTGTTTTCACAGTTAGTTTCATTTGTTTCACCTAATTTCTAATAAAAAAAGCATCATTGTTGTTGATGCTTTGTATGTTTGCGCCCCTATTTATCAAGATAAAACAACCATGGTATCAATATGGTTTTTTCGGGGCTATCTAAAGTAATAATAAACTACGGATCTAAGTGATAAAGGTTTCATAAAAAATCCTCCGCTATAGTAATACTAATACAATCAGATTTAGAATGCAAGGGGAAAACGAGTACAATGAATAAATTTTCATTGTTTATGAAAAATTTTCTTAAATTTAGAAGCAATCAGTTTACTATTGTGCAAAATTCTTATAGAATCAAGGATAGATGAGGTGAGA
>JAEWFD010000034.1 GCA_023388995.1 Bacillota bacterium | reverse complement strand
ATATATCTATTTTTCAGATTACTACAAAACTGTAAACTTATGAGCCGCCGTATACCGAACGGTACGTACGGTGGCAGGAGAGGGGCGAAGTAACTTTATTGATTACTAGCCTCTACTCGATTGATTTATCATTTGTGTTTAAGAACTTTATTCACTACAGATATATTATGTATTTGACTCAGGAATAACCGGAAGAGAGAACCAGAAGGTACTTCCTTTTCCTAACACACTCGTAACACCAAACTGCGCATGGTGCAGTTCCAGAATCTGTTTTACGATCGATAAACCAAGACCGCTGCCTAAATGCGGACGCCGATGCTGGTGATCCAGCTTATAATAGCGATCCCAGATCAAAGCCAGCTTATCTTCCGCAATCCCTTCACCATAATCAATGATGGCAATTTGTACCTGTCCGTCTTGTACGATCTGCCGAACTTCGATTTGCTTTTGCTCGCTGGTATAGGTAATCGCATTGTTGATGAGATTATAGATGACTTGCGTCAGTTTGATTTCGTCTGCTTCGACAAATACATGCGCGTCATAGTGAAACAGGATTTGATATGCTTCCTTTGCCAGCAGTTTGGAATAGCGTTCCACAATATCATGCAAAAGGGCAGTCAGATCGCATTTTGAGCGCTGCAAAGCCGGAGTCCCGTGCTGAAATTTGGATATATCCAATACATCGTTGACAAGTGATGTCAGCCGTTTGGCTTCATCAATTACCGTTTGAATGTTTTCTGCTGTATTTTCGCCAGGCAGATCCCGCATTAATTCCGCATAGCCTGTAATCATCGTCAGCGGGGTGCGCAGATCATGGGAGATATTGGCAATTAATTCTTTCTGCATAGCATCCACTTTGCCAAGCTCCCTGGCTGCATAATTCAAGGAATCGGAAAGTTCAACCACTTCCTGATATCCGCTTGCGTCGAATGGCACACCGTAATCGCCATCCGCCAGTTTCTTGGAAGCCGCACTAAGCTGCATAATGGGGTTCGCCAGTTTTTTAGAGAAGAAATACGCCAGAAACAGCGCAAAGCCAACCATTAAGACGGTTACCATCAGCAATTGAATGCGGATTGTGCGTACAGTTGCATCCACCGGAATGATATTGGCATTTAAAACGATGGCATAGGTTTGATTGTTTGCCGTCGCCAATTTGGTGTATAAAATCCCTTTCAGGGTAGCTTGCTGATCCAGTTCGTAAAAGGAAAAGCCGTTGATATTTGTTGTTTTCATGGTTTTGACTTCTTGCAGATAGCTGCCGTGATGCGCCAAAGCCTGGATGATATATTGTTTCAGCTGATATTCTTGTATTTGTTCTACCGGACAGCCGATATTGACTTCGGAGGAAAAGAGCGGTAGACCGCCCCCGGTCGCCACCACAATGCAGACATCATACTTCATGGATAACTGTGTCAAATAACTGACAATGGTATCCTGTTCCAAGTTTTGTTCGATGGAGGCAGCCATTGTCTTAAGTTCATTGATTTTGGTTGATTTATAAAATTCATTCAATAAAACAGTTTGCAATAGCCACAGCAATGCCAGCAAAGTACCGGCAAAGATACTCAGATACCGGAACATGGACCATGTGAGAGATCTAGGATATTTCTTCAAAGCGATATCCCACCCCTCTGATTGTGACGATATAAGAGCTGCATGAGCCAAGTGCTTTGCGCAGCGATTTGATGTGGGTATCTAAAGTACGGTCATCACTGCCGGCATCATACCCCCATACTGCAAGCATTAGCTGATCTCTGGTTAACGCCATTCCTTTGTGCTTCGCCAAGTAAAAAAGCAAATCATATTCTTTCGGTGTTAAGGTGAGTCTTTGCTTATGCACATAAGCGAGACGAGCAGCGGGGTCAATTAGCAGGTCTTTGATTTCCAGCAAGGCAGGCATCTGCTCTTGCCTGGTTGTACGTGCCAAAATGGCATGGATGCGCATCATAAGCTCTTTGCCAGAGAAAGGTTTCACAACATAGTCGTCAATTCCTAACTCAAATCCATGGATCTTGTCATATTCTTCACCGCGGGCAGATAGCATTAAAATCGGCACCATGCTTGTTTTGCGTATTTCCTTGACTGCTGAAAAGCCGTCCAGCTCCGGCATCATAACATCCATAATGATCAGGTCGAATGATGTGGCGGCTGCGAGAGCGATTGCCTCCATGCCCGTTTTTGCCAAACTTGTCTGGAAGCCTTCAAAGGCAGCATATTTTTGTATTAAAGCTCTGATTTTTTCTTCGTCATCGACAATTAAAATATGATACATAAGCTCACCTCTACTATTGGTATTATACAAGAAATCAGAAATGAAACAAAGCAATCACCGGAAATTGATGATTGCTTGAATCGTTATCCTTTGTTGGTTGCGGAAGATAACGGATTGTATTCTTTCAATGTGATATTAACCGTGACTTCTTTGCCGTCCCGTTTGATCTTCATTGCTGCTGTTTGCCCGACTTCGGACTGATTCAATAACACCTTCAAATCACTGTAGGAGCTAACTTCTTTTCCATCAAAGGATAAGATGCGATCACCGGCCTTCAGCCCAGCTTCCGCAGCAGAGGAATTTGGCGTTACTTCCTGAATATACAAGCCCAGTTCGTTGACACGATACATCAAGGCAGCTTGTTCAGTGGTAACATCCAGCAAGGAAACACCTAATTGAACTCGTCCGCGGACATAGCCATGTTCCAGCAGGTCAGCGACTACTTTTTTCGCATCGCTGGAAGGAATTGCAAATCCCAGGCCTTCAATATCACTGCCGCTCGACTTCGCATTCACAATGCCGATCAGTTCGCCCCGCATGTTGAACAATCCGCCGCCGGAATTGCCGGGGTTGATCGCAGCATTGGTTTGGAGAAGCCGCATTGTTTCATTCTCAATGGTGATTTCGCGGTCCAGGGCGGAAATAATTCCGTTGGTGACGGTACCACCAAGTTGGCCTAGCGGATTGCCTACAGCAATGACGCTTTCACCAACAGCAAGGGAGCCGGAGTCGCCGAAGATGGCTGGCTGTAAATTGTTGGCTGCAATTTTGAGCAGTGCTATATCTGTTTTTGCGTCAGTTCCGATCAAAGCAGCGTCATATTCTGTTCCATCTTTGAGACGTACTTTAATGGTACTGGCATTTTCCACGACATGGTCATTGGTTACGATATATCCATCAGCAGTAATGATGACACCACTGCCGGCTCCCTTTGAGATTGCTTGCTGCATGAAGAATCCGGTTGTCATGGATTCGGTGGTAATTTCGACGACACTGTTTGTCGTAAGGGAAACGATATCGGTAATGCTGGTATCTGCAGTTCCGGTATTCGTAATGTTCGGAGATGCCGTTTGGTATAGTACGGCTGGTTGATTGGCATATTGCTGCAGGTTCGCTAGATATCCGCCGGCAAAGCCGAAGGCACTGGAACTGGCGAGTCCCAAAGCAATCAGCAGCGCTGTTTTGCTTTTCTTTGGTTTTGGCGTTGGCTGTATTTCATTCACGGCAGATGTTTCTTGCTGATCAATTGTTGTATGCATTTGTTCTTCCATCTTCATGACCTCTTTTCTTTGGATGAACCCAGTATAGCAAAGGAATGTGAAAACTATCTGAACACAACTTGAATCTTTGCTGAAAGTGCAAAAGTGAGCCTCTATTGAAATAGAAGCTCACAGTAATTATTTGGTTTCATCCTCCCGGTATTGGAAAGATAAGTCGGGCAAGGTGTGCAATGCTTGCAGATATTTGCGGGCATAGTAGTTTGCCATATGCAGATTTTGATCGGAGTAATTGCCGCAATCTCTTGCGGTTGCACCGGGAATTTCACCTTCATATTTGGCAATGAAGGCAAAAGTCTCTTCAATAAGTTGATACACAGTGTGATGATCCGGCAGTTCTTTCAACAGCAGATAGAAGCCGGTCCGGCATCCCATCGGGCCGAAGTAGATTACCTGATCCTTGAGGGCATGATTGCGCAGAAAGGTTGCTCCGAGATGTTCAATGGTATGAATTTCAGCGGTGTTCATGACCGGCTCCGCATTTGGCTTGGTGATCCGCAGATCATAGGTGATCAACTTCTGATCGGCGATGGTATCAACCCGGGAGATATAAATACCCGGATCTAAGGTGTAATGGTTGACTAGAAAACTTGCGATTTTTTCCATAAGATTCTCCTTTAATTTCGATATTGTTATTTGTATGGCAGGAAAGCAAAGCGAAGATGTCAATTCTCATCATCTAACAGATGCTTGCTGAAATAGCGTTCTGCACGGTCGGAAAAGATGGTAACAATAACGCCTTCTTTGATTGTTGCAGCGAGTTTCAAGGCAGCTGCCAGGTTGGCGCCGGAAGAACTGCCGGCGAATAAACCTTCTTTGCGTGCTAACAGGCGGACTGCTGCAAATGCTTCCTCATCAGTAACCTTGATGACTTGGTCAACCAAAGAAAGATCCATCGTCTTGGGAACAAAGTCATTGCCGATGCCTTCGATGCGATATGGTGCATGGCAGGTTCCGCCGCCTAACGTAGAGCCATGGGGGTCAGCCAGAACACCTTGCAAAGCAGGAATTTTTTCTTTTAAATAGTGGGCAATTCCGCTGTAGGTGCCGCCTGTTCCAGCACCGGCAACAAAATAATGAATATTGCCGTTTAGATCATGATAGATTTCGGGTGCTGTTGTTTCATAATGGGCAAGGGGGTTGTACTGGTTTTCAAATTGCTTGATCGTAATGGCATGGGGAATTTGCTGGCGCAATTCTTCGGCTTTTTGAGCAGCGCCAAGCATGCCTTCCTCTGCCGGGGTATTGATGATGGTAGCTCCCATCGCCCGCAGCAATGTTTGTTTTTCGGTCGAAAATTTGCTGGGAATCGTAAAGATAAGGGGAATATTAGTATTTAAGGCTCCTAGCGCCAAACCCAGGCCTGTATTGCCTGCTGTTGCCTCGATGATGACACTATCTTTATGCAATGCACCTTCTGCAAGCAGCTTCGCAATGAGATAGATTCCCATTCGATCTTTGACCCCGCCCGCTGGATTCTGAAGCTCCAGCTTGGCATAGAGCTGAATGGAAGAAGGCAAACCCAGCTGCTGTAAGCGCACAAGCGGGGTATTGCGGACTAATTCCTGCGCGTTTTGAAAGACTGCCATCAGCGGATGCTCTTTTCCAGTGCCTGCTCTAAATCCTGAAGCAAATCTTCGCAGTGCTCAATGCCGACAGAAAGGCGAAGCAAGGAATCGACAATGCCGATCTCTTCGCGATATGCTTTTGGATAGGATGCGTGGGTCATGGATGCCGGATGGGTCAGCAATGACTCAATGCCGCCCAGACTTTCCCCCAAAGCAATCAGCTGCAAGGATGATACAAACTTTGCGATATCAACATGATCCTGCACCACAAACGAGATGATGCCGACTTCGCCGGAGGTTTGCGATTTAGCAATGGCATGGTTCTTGTGTTCCGGCAAACTAGGATGATAGATCGTCTTGATGTTTTGATTGGCTTGCATGGCAGCGATCAGTTTCAGCGTGTTTTCCTGGTGGCGATCCAGACGAACCGCCAGCGTTTTGATGCCGCGAATGAGCAGATAAGAATCTTGCGGTCCTAATACAGCTCCGATGGCATTTTGCAAAAAGCCAAGCTGCTCGCTGAGCTGCGGTGTTTTTGTTACGACTAATCCGGCAACCAAGTCACTATGTCCGCCAAGGTATTTCGTGGCGCTGTGCACCACGATATCGGCTCCCAGAAGAAGCGGTTTTTGGCGGTAAGGGGTCATAAAGGTATTATCGACAATTGTCAATGCCTGATGCTGCTTCGCGATGCGGCTGATTGCCGCAATATCACTGATATCCAGCAAGGGGTTGGTTGGCGATTCCAAAAAGATGGCATCGACTTTGGATGCAAAGGCTTGTTCAACGGCAGCCAGATCGGTGGTGTCCACCGTCTGATACTGAATCCCGAATTTGGTAAATACCTTATCCAGTACGCGGTATGTGCCGCCATACAGATTATCGGAAATCAGGATGGTATCACCCTGCCGGAACAAGGATAGCACAGTGGAAATTGCTGCCATGCCGGAAGCAAAAGCAAAACCGGCATCTCCTTGTTCCATTTGGGCGATCAAGGTTTCCAATACAGAACGGGTTGGATTTTTGGTGCGCGAATACTCATAGCCTTTATGCTGTCCCAGACCATCCTGCTTGTAGGTAGCGGTTTGGTAAATAGGAATATTGACGGCACCTGTCAGCGGATCAATCGAATTGGTGCTGTGAATGATGGTTGTTTCGAATTTCATATGGTTTCTCCTCGTTGCCCTGAAGCAATCAATATGGTAGTTTGCAGCCGCTCCTGCTTTTGGCTGGTGGCAGTTGCGACCAGCTGGGTATTGGTTACGCTGATCTGCTCGAATCCCGCTTCTTCCATCCACCTTTGGATTTGCTGGAGGGAAAAGCCGAGCCAGATATCATGCATTTCGGCATGCGCCCAGGTTCCGGTATGTTCCATTACATCGCTGATGATCAATTGTCCGCCCGGTTTCAAGAGACGGTAAAACTCTTTGATTGCCTGATCAGGGTGCTCGGCATGATGCAGTGCCATATTGATGGTAACAATGTCTGCCTGCTGGTCGAGCAAGCCAACTTGATCCATAGGCGATTGCAGGTTTAAAATGTTCGTCAGCTGCAAATTGCGGGCCTTCTGTTCCAGCTCTTCCAGCATGTTGCGGGATTGATCGACAGCCACGACCAATTTGGCGCGCTTCGCCATTTCCAGTGCCAGAAAGCCGGTACCTGCTCCTAAATCAATGGCAATTTTATCGGTGAAATCGACTGTGTCGAATAGCAGAGGGCGGATGTCCTCTTTGAAATAGGCTTGCCGGTAGTGGTTCCACTCCATGGCAATGGTATCAAAATAGTGTTGTGAATTCATAAATCCTCCTTTGATCCTCTCAAAAAGAATTTGCTGAAGAAATAAAAAAAACTATCCCCTCATAAAGAGGCGATAGTTCGCGGTTCCACTCTTCTTAGATCCCGTCAAAAACAGGATCTGTCTCAATCGGGTACAATCATACCCTAACGCGATAACAGGCGTACCTGTGGCCATCTACTGTTAGTTCGGCAGCCAAGCTCAAAGACGCATTCACAAGGATATTTCTAAAAATCAGTTGCACCAGATCTGATTTCTCTCTACTAGGTTTTCTCCGAGTTACTATTTCTTTTCAACGCATTTTCTTATGTGATCGGCATTCATTTTAACGGTTATAGCAACAAATGTCAACTCATATCATTTGTGAATTTGATGCTATATTTCATACGTATGCTGCTTCTGGTTTTCTGGCAGCGGACAATGGCCCAGTACCGGCAAAGGACATACCAAGCGGTCTCGCCTATAGAAGTGCACGTTTTCAAAACAAGAAACTGCATAGAAGATCACTAATCTAATTTGTTATTATTTAAACAAATAAAAGGCTTTCATTTCAAAAAAATGTATTCTTTCCTTGCATTTGAAAATGATAGGAGTATACTTAAGATGCTATTTGAGGAGGTGCTAGTTTGGAAGATTTTATTTGCCGCATTATTCAAGCAGATTTAGATGCGCAAGAACGAATGAAAGACATTGAATTGATGAGTAAAACCTACCAACAAAAAATCGCAGAAGCAAAGGAAACGCTGTATCAAAACAGCTGGTCGGAAGCGAAGGCATATGTGGCTCAGGCGAAGGTTGATTTAGATCGTCAAGTACAACAAGAAAACGATCAAAATACAAAGCTGCATGAAACACAGATGCAAGAGCTGAACCAGGCATTTGAAACGCAGCGGGAGCATTGGCGCCAAGAGATCCTAAGACGATGCTTACAGTAATTCTGGTATAAAGGAGGAGAAGGAATGGGAAGCGAATTTTCCAGTAATGCGATGGCCACCAAAGCGAAAGCAATGTATGGCAATCGTTTAAAACCAAATGATTACCAAGAACTGCTCCGTCGTCGCAATGTACCGGAAATTGCCGGATATCTGAAAAATGAAACTTACTACCACGAAGATTTGGAAAAAATCAATGAACATACCATCCATCGCGGATATTTGGAATTATTGATTCGCCAAAGCTATCAAGATCGCTTTATGAAATTATTGCGCTATGGTGACCAAGGCCATTCTTTTTATAAATATGGCGTCATTCAGGTAGAAATCAGACAAATCCTCGCAACATTACGGTCTATCAAAGAAACAGAACCCAAAATGCAGCTGGCGAAAACAGCGCATGCAACCCAGTCTTATACAACCTTTGACTGGACTAGACTAGTTGCGGTAACGCAATACGAGCAATTGGTAGAACTGCTGAAGCCAACGATGTATTATGATGTGCTGAAACAGCTGGGAATCAAATCAGAGGCGGATATTGACTATACCAAATGTGAAATTGCATTTAAGAATTTCTTTTATGACCATGTCAAAGTGGTCATTGAAAAAGAATTCAAAGGAAAAGACAAGGAAGAAATTTACTCGTTGTTCGCATCGCAGATGGAACTGGATAACATTGCCAAGATTTACCGGATGAAGAAGTATTTCCAAATGAAACCGGAAGAAATCAAAGCAGCCTTGGTACCAAACTACCATCGCATTCCAAAGAAAACGATGGAACATTGGATTGACGACTACAGTGCTGAAGAATTTCTGAATGCCGTTCGTCAGTCGCCCTATAAAGCATTTATGGGAAGCAAGGAATTTTTGTACATTGAATATCATATGAACGCTGTAAAGTTTAACTTAAGCAAGCATCATATGCGTTTCTCAAATAATCCGAATATGATCTTAATCAGCTATTTGATTATCTTGGAAACAGAACTGCAAAACTTGATCGATATCATTGAAGGGATTCGCTATAACGTGGATGCGGACAAGATTTCGAAATTGTTGATTTATTAGAATTGGAGGAACGAAACATGGCCATAGAGAATATGCGGCTGCTTCGCATCGCAGGATCGCTTGAGCACATTGAATCCATTCTTCTCACTGCATTTACGACACAGGACTTGCATGCCGAGCTTGCAGCTCATGTAGTGAATGAGGGGAATGGTGGTACATTATTAAAAGAAGATTCGACATTTGAGGATTATCTCAACCGGATCGAAAGTACCGCAAGAAGCCTGCACATTGAATTGAAAGAACGATATAATCCGGAGTTGGACACCAAACATGTGGATGATCTTCTCCAGCATGTGGAATATGCATTTGAAAAGATCAATGAACAGCAAATGCAATATTCGGGATTAACAAAAGAAGATAAGGAAGCAATCGAAACATTGCGTGAATATCAAATTGATAAAATGGCGCAGACCAAGTTTACGAGTGTCAACTTTGGGCGATTGCCGATTGTTCATCTTCCAAAGCTGGATCAGATTGAAGATACATTGCTGGCTTACACAGTACTCAGCAAGAACAATCACTATGCTTGGATTTTATCGGTTACGACCACTGATCACAAAGCGCAAGTACAGGATATCTTCGAACATTTGTATTTCGAAGAAATTGCCTTGCCGAAACTAGATGACCAAAAACTGCTTCATATTTGTGAAGAAGAGCTGGAAGAGATTTATGGATATGTAAGCCGCAATGCGCGCATTCGCCGCTTATATAAATATATTGCTGTATTTGAGGATCAATGTGTCATCACCGGCTTTGTTCCGCAAAGTACGGTAAAAGCATTTAAGACACAGTTCGGAGATATGACCGATGTCATCATTCAAGACTTTCCGGCAGGTGCCGAAGAAGGATTGGAACCTCCTACCAAACTGCGAAATAACTGGTTTATCAGCCCGTTTGAACTGTTTGTGGATATGTATGCGATGCCTCGCTACCATGACTTTGATCCAACAACGTTCTTGGGATTGACCTACTGTCTGCTGTTTGGCATTATGTTTGGCGATTTGGGGCAAGGATTCCTGTTGTTTATCGGGGGATATCTGCTGAACCGCAAAAAACCGGCAAAATTAAAAGCGGTTGTGATGCGCTTGGGACTCTTCTCCATGTTCTTTGGATTGTTGTTTGGTTCGGTGTTCGGCAATGAAGAATTGCTAAATCCGTTCTATACGGACATTCTTGGCTTGCCGGGGAAACCATTCCACGTGCTAGCACCGGATTTCACGACAACCTTGCTGCTGTCGGCAGCAGGATTAGGCGCAGCCTTGATCTTAAGCTCCATCAGCTACAATATCTACGGACAGCTGAAGCGCAAGCAAGTTGGTGAAGCATTGTTCTCGCACAACGGTGTTGCCGGATTTATATTCTATGGTTCGGTACTGGCGATTGCAGCTTTGCAAGTTGGAATGAACATTCAGGTTGCCAATCCCCTTACCATCGGACTGGGAATCATATTGCCGCTGGTGCTCATCTTATTCCGTGTTCCATTGAAAAATTTCGTTGCCAAAGTTGCGATCACTCCGCATGAAGGCTGGGGTGGTTATCTGACCGAAAGCATCTTCGAATTAATTGAAATTCTGCTGAGTTTCATTACGAATACCTTGTCCTTTTTGCGGGTTGGCGGATTCGTATTGAGCCATGCGGGGATGATGATGGTTGTCATGATCCTGAATGAGATGGTTGGCGGTGTCGGCGGAATCTTTGTTGTCATCTTCGGAAACCTGTTTGTTATGGGTCTGGAAGGTTTGATCGTCGGAATCCAAACCGTACGTTTGCAATATTATGAAATGTTTAGTCGCTACTATGCAGGGGGCGGTAAGAAATACGTGCCAACTGCCGTAAAATATTAAAATCTTGGAGGAAAGAACTATGTTAACTTTAATTGAATTTTTGATGCCTGCCGTAATCATTGCTTTGATTTCATTGCCGATTATTCCTGTATTACAAAGAAAAGTTTCTGTAAAAAATGCGAAATTCCGTTTCGTTTTGCAAATCTGCTTATTTGCAGCTGCTTTTTTGAGCGTAGTAGTATTCCAATTCAACGGTGTTGTGGCAAAAGCAAGTGAAACTGCTGCTGCAATGCAAACAGGCGGATTCAGCGGTTCTATCGCCCAAGGTTTGGGATTCTTGTCTGCTGCTATCGCAACAAGCTGTTCCGCTATGGGTGCCGGTTATGCCGTTGCTGCCAGTGCTCCTGCTGCACTTGGGGCAATCAGTGAAAATCCTGAAAACTTCGGTAAAGCAATGATCTTCGTTGCGATGGCTGAAGGGGTTGCTATTTACGGTTTGCTGATTTCTATCTTGATCATCAACAAGCTGTAACAGGCAAGCGAACATGAAGTTTTTCGCAATTAGTGATAATACCGATACCCTCATGGGACTGCGTCTAGCAGGAATTGAAGGCGTCATCGCCCATACCAGAGAAGAGGTACTTACAGAGTTGCATCAAGTCATTCGTCGTGATGATATCGCGATTGTCTTGATGACAACCTTGACGATTAATCAGTGTCCTGATGTCGTATATGATCTGAAGCTGAATTTACAGCGTCCTTTGATCGTAGAAATACCGGATCGCCATGATTCTGCCAAAATTGGCGAAACCATCGACCGTTACATCAGTGAAGCCATTGGCATCAAGATTTGAGGTGAATCGCATGCAACTAGAGAAGAATACAAAAAACCTGATTCAAGCAATTGAGCAGCGTGTCGATCAAGAATTGACAAGTGCCAATGAGAAGCTGGAACAGGAATTCAAAGAAGAAATGAAGCATTACAAGGATAAGCTGGATGAAGAAACAAAACTGTATATTCAGCAGGAACTTGCGGATTTGAAATTGTCTTTGATTCAAAATGAATCACAAGCCAAATGGAGTTTGAAACAGGATTTGCTGGAGAGCAGAAATGCCCTGGTAAATAATCTTTTGGATAGCGTTTATGAAGAATTGCTGGCCTTCAGCAAGTCATCCTCTTACCGCGGTTACTTGGAAAGCAAATTAGAGCAGCTTTCGGAACTGGCTAAACAAGGTGGAGAATTGCGGGTGCGGGAAAGTGATCTTGCTTTGGCACAGGAATGGGCTGGCAAGCAAACAACACCGATCGTTGCAATCAAAGATGACAGCAATGTGCTGGGCGGGTTTTTATTTATCAGTGCGGATAAGAAAATGGAATTCGATCATACCATGGAAGCCATCTTGGCAGAACAGAAGAAATGGTTCTATGAGAATTCGAAACTTGTATTATAGATAGGAATTGAGGTGAAACAATGAATACAAATACCATCTATTCCATCAATGGTCCCGTTGTAAAGATGAAAAATGCCAGTGACTTTCAAATGCTGGAAATGGTTTATGTATCCAACAAACAGCTGCTTGGAGAAGTCATTGGAATTGATGATACCTTTACAACTGTACAGGTTTATGAATCCACAACAGGAGTTAAAGTTGGAGAACCGGTATTTCAAAGTGGTTCCTTGCTTTGCGCAACATTAGGGCCTGGTATTTTAACCAATATTTTCGACGGAATTGAACGTCCGCTGCGGGAAATGAGCGAAAAATTCGGGATGTATGTAGCGGAAGGGCGCGGAATTGCCACATTAAACGAAGAACAAACGTGGGATACAACCATCAAAGTGGCTGTGGGAGACCATTTGGTGAGCGGTCAGATTTATGCAACTTGCCCGGAAACATCTTTGATTGAACATCGCTTGATGGTTCCGCCAACACTGGAAGGTGTTGTTACAAAGGTAGCAGATTCAGGCCTGCATTGCATCAATGATGTCATTGTGACTATCAAAGACAGCGAAGGAAAAGAACATGACTTGACGATGGTGCAGAAATGGCCGATTCGTCAGCCTCGTCCGGTGGGCAAACGCCATCTGATCAGCATTCCGCTGGTGACCGGGCAACGGGTAATTGATACGTTCTTCCCGATTGCCAAGGGCGGCGCTGCAGCTGTACCTGGCGGCTTTGGTGCCGGAAAAACAATGACCCAGCATCAGCTTGCAAAGTGGTGCGATGCGGATATTATCGTCTATGTCGGCTGTGGGGAACGCGGCAATGAAATGACGCAGGTTTTGGAAGAGTTCAGCGAACTGATTGACCCGAAATCAAAACGTCCGTTGCTGGATCGTACCGTACTGATTGCGAATACATCCAACATGCCGGTTGCAGCTCGGGAAGCAAGCATTTATACCGGAATTACCTTAGCTGAATATTATCGGGACATGGGTTATCATGTAGCGATCATGGCGGATTCCACTTCTCGCTGGGCAGAAGCACTCCGGGAGATTTCCGGACGCTTGGAAGAAATGCCTGCGGAAGAAGGCTTCCCGGCATACTTGCCATCCCGTATTTCCCAATTCTATGAACGTGCCGGATATGTAGATACCTTGGCTGCCGGCATTGGTTCGGTTACCATCATTGGTGCCGTATCGCCGCAAGGAGCAGACTTCTCCGAACCGGTAACCCAAAATACCAAACGATTTGTGCGCAGTTTCTGGGCACTGGATAAAAACTTGGCATATACCCGCCACTTCCCGGCAATTAACTGGACAACAAGTTACAGTGAATACCTGGATGATTTAAAACGCTGGTATGATACCAATATTGACCGCAAATTCTTTCCGCTTCGTGCCGAGATGATCCAAATCCTGCATGAAGAAACGCAGCTGATGG
Source organism: Bacillota bacterium (assembly GCA_023388995.1). Classification (GTDB taxonomy): domain Bacteria; phylum Bacillota_I; class Bacilli_A; order Erysipelotrichales; family Erysipelotrichaceae; genus JAEWFD01. The sequence goes on along the minus strand of JAEWFD010000034.1, from coordinate 95,562 downwards.
AAATCGTAAAGCTGATCGGAAGCGATGTTTTGCCGGATGATCAAAAGCTGACGCTGGAAATCGCTCGCGTGATCCGGGTTGGCTATCTGCAGCAAAATGCTTTCCACCCGGAAGATACGTTTGTTCCGTTTGAGAAGCAATTCAAAATGCTGCAGCTGATTTCTTACCTGCGTAAGTCAGCAATGGAGCTTGTCAATCAGCGCATTACCGTGCGGGCGATTGTCGAGACCGGTATTTTTGAAGAATTAATCAAGATCAAATATGATGTTCCAAACAATAACTTGAAGATGCTTGATGGCTATTATCAAAAGATTGATGATGCGATCCGTCAGGTCGTATAGAAAGGAGGAACCATATGAATCTGCAATATGTTGGATTAAGTGAAATTAAGGGTCCTCTGGTTGTATTAGACCATGTACAGGATGTCAGCTTTGAAGAAGTTGTGGAAATAGCAGTGGCTGATGGCTCTACCCGGATGGGAAGAGTCGTGGAAATTACCGGAAGCAAAGCTGTAATTCAGGTATTTGAAGGAACCAGCGGGCTTTCCAAAAGCAATACCAAAACCAAGTTGCTAGGCCGCCCGATGGAAATCTCTTTGTCAAGAGAAATTCTGGGACGTGTCTTCAACGGTGCCGGGAAACCGATCGATGGTCTTGGTGAGGTGTATGCCCAAAAGAAACTGGATATCAATGGTCGTTCCTTGAATCCTGTTTGCCGGAAATATCCGCGTAACTATATTAATACCGGGGTGAGTGCGATTGATGGTTTGAATACGTTGATTCGCGGGCAAAAGCTACCGATCTTCTCAGGATCAGGGCTTCCGCACAACCAATTGGCTGTTCAGATTGTCAGACAAGCGAACATCGCAAAAGAAGAAGGAAAGCAATTTGGAATCGTCTTTGCGGCAATGGGTGTTAAAAACGACGTTGCGGATTTCTTCCGTAAATCATTTGTAGAAACCGGAGTCATGGAAAAGGTTGTTATGTTCTTGAACTTGTCCAACGACCCGATTATTGAGCGTATTCTGACTCCGCGTTGTGCACTGACAGTTGCTGAATATCTGGCTTATGATGAAGGAATGCATATTCTGGTCATTATGAGTGATGTAACTTCATATTGTGAGGCATTGCGTGAATTCAGCAGCAGCAAGGAAGAGATTCCGGGCCGTAAAGGATATCCGGGATATCTGTATTCCGATTTGGCTTCGTTGTACGAAAGAGCAGGAATCGTTGAAGGACGTGAGGGTTCGGTTACCCAAATTCCTATTTTGACGATGCCCAATGATGATATCACACACCCTGTACCGGACTTGACCGGCTATATTACCGAAGGGCAAATTGTACTAGATCGCAACTTGCATCAACGTGGCATTTATCCGCCAATTGGTGTATTGCCATCCTTGTCACGTTTGATGAAGGATGGAATCGGCGAAGGATATACACGCAAGGATCACTCTGCGGTCAGCACGCAATTGTTTGCGGCATACGCAAAGGTGCAAGATGCGAAGTCGCTTGCTTCCGTTATCGGGGAAGAAGAATTATCGAAGACGGATCGTACTTACATGGCATTTGGCCGCTTATTTGAACAATTCTATATTGGTCAAGGCTTCGACAACAACCGTGATGTCATTGAAACGTTGGACTTGGGCTGGCATCTGCTATCCTTGCTTCCTAAAACAGAATTGGATCGTATCGGTCAAGATGTGATTGATCAATATTACAATAAAGAAAAGGCAATCGCATATTTCTCAGCCTTAAAAGATGGCGATTTAGATGCCATTTTGCTAGGAGCATAATATGGCAGATATCCGGATCTCACCAACCAAGGGGAATCTGATTGCAGTTAAGAAGTCATTGGAGCTGGCCAAGCTTGGCTATGATCTGATGGATCGTAAACGCAATGTTCTCATCCGGGAAATGATGGCTCTTGTGGATAAGGTGAAGTATCTGCGTAATGAAATTACGCAGACGTATATCGAAGCATACGCTGCTTTGCAGCAAGCCAATATGTCTTTAGGGGTTGTAACGGAAATTGCGAATGCCATTCGCATTGATTCCGGGATTCATGTGAAGTACCGGAGTGTCATGGGGGTGGAAATTCCCAATGTCAGCTTGGATGAATACAAGCTGGAATTCCAGTATGGCTTTGATGAATCAAACTCTAAACTGGACGAAGCGTACATTATGTTCAACAAAGCGAAAGACATTACCATTGTCTTGGCAGAAATTGACAACAGTGTCTTCCGCTTAGCAAAAGAAATTCAGAAGACGCAGAAGCGTGCCAATGCCTTGCGTAACATTGTCATTCCCAACTACCATAGCCAAGTGAAATTCATCACCGAAGCACTGGAAGAAAAGGAACGCGAAGAGTTTACCCGCTTGAAAGTCATCAAGCAGCAAAAAGCATTGAAAGCAGCATTAAAAGAAATAGAAAGTTAGCTTGTGTCAAATACACAAGCTTTTTTGTTCGCATAGAGCAATATTATGGAATTAATTTATATCAACAATATGTATTTAAAAATGGAGTATAATACAAATATATATCAAATGGCTAGCTTATTTTCGATTGCGAAATGCATTTTTGAAGGGGAAACTATCTTACTCCCTTGAGTTTCCTGTTTACATGTACTATACTGATGCTGGGACTAAGAAAGTATAGAAGAAAGGGAAAGTTATGTTTCATCATTTAATTAATGCATATTTGCCGGAGCTGGTGGCCTTTATTGAGATTATCGGCATAATCATTGTGGTAATTGGATTTCTCGGGTGCTTTTTCAAATATCTGACATCACTAATGAAGCACACCAATTATAATCTTGTTATTGACCTCAGCAATGTCTTTGCGGTGGGCTTGCAAGTATTGATGGGAGCCGAAATTTTAAAATCCGTTTTGATCCCGTCTTTAACCGAAGTGTTGGTACTATTTGGCATTGTAGCCATTCGAATGATGCTTTCCTTATTGCTTCACTACGAAATGAAAGCAGAAGCCGAGCATGCAAAGAATGCTGCACACGGATAGAAAAATGCAGAATATTCTGCAAAAATAATAGAAAAATCGCGAAAGTACCATTAAATTGCCGAATATTCGGCAATTTCTTTTTTCTACATTTAGTATGCTAGGTGCGGAGTGATAGCATGGGACAAAGAAAAGCGAGTTACGATTGTGCACTATTCCGCAATATAATTCTAATGGATCGAATCGATTTTTTGAAGCATGTCAGCAGTCATGTAAAACATTATTCTAAAAAAGCGGTAGTGGAATTACATGATATGGAATATGTTGGTTTCTTATTGAATGGATTAGGGATTTTGACGAGGATTTTACAGAATGGTGAGGAATTACCTGCAAAGTTCATTAGTACCAACCACTTGATTGATTACTCTTCCAATGAGTTCAGTGAAGATCGCTATGAATTGGAGCTTTGTCAGGAGTGTGAAGTCTGCTGGTTTGAACGAACACAATTTTACGAGTATTTGAATAGTCATCCGATGTTCTATCGGCAGCTGTTTCATTGCTCGGTACTGGAACGTGTTTTTGTGGATCGCTTCAATGAAGCTACCTCGAAGTCATTGGCAGTAGAAAAGATTCGTGATTTGTTGCTTTGGCTGAGCAAAGCCAATGATGCAAGCACCTTTCAATTGCCGACAACTTATACCAAGCTGTCTAAGATGATCGGACTTTCCCGAGACCGGATTAAAGAGAGTATCATGACATTAGAAGATATGGGCATGATTCAGCAGTCAGGATTATATGGAATTAAGATTATTGATAAAGATGCATGGTCGGATTAATTAAATGAAAGAGCATACTAGTTTGCTCTTTTTTTGCAAGATAAGGAGGATCTGAAAAGGCTGGAAATAGCAGGGAAATCAAATAGTTCTGTGCAGTTTGAATCATTGCTGCGGGAAAAGATATTGCCCTTTGAAAACATACAATTGACTGGCATGCAACGGCTGTTTTATGAAAATGCAACTTATAGCTGAATTTCAGTAAGTTGCTTTGGTAATTTTTAGCAGACCCAATTTTCCTAGAATATCCCGAATAACTATGTTACAATAAAAATCGAAAAGGAGTGAGTCGAGATGAAAATCAAACAGCTCGTTAGAAGCTGTATTGCGTTGTTGCTTTTTGCACAAATGATACAGCCGGTCTTGGGGAATGACGATACCGTATCGGGGTCGACAGAAGAGACTGTATATAGCGGGGAAAACAATGGGCAGATTACTACACCAGCTCCCTTGGAATCCATAAATGTGACTTGGTGTAATGTAGGACAATATGCGACGGGTTACGCAATCAACAGCGGTTATGAGCAAAATCCAAGCGGTGGTGACTCTTATCAAGTTACGCCAAGAAAATCCTATTTATCAGATCAGTGTTTTTCCGATTTTGCTTCCGCCAAAAACAGAGCACAAAGCTTAAGCGGCAGTGAAGATAAGGTTCCGGTTGTCATTATGGTCGGTGCCGGGGAAGAGAGAATCGCCTATGCCAAATATGGCGTTGTGCTATTGAATAATTCGCAAACTTCCGCAACTTTCACCATTCACACCAGTCCCAATGCAAGTACAAAAAAGACTTATGTGAATGCGACTAGTCAACGGGATGCATTGATGATCGATGTCGTGAGTCCTGAATGGGCTTATGTCATGATGTCTGGAGCGGATGGATACCTGAAGCTGACCAATAGCTCAGGGGCCTTTATCCACCAAATCGTTCCGGCGACTTTTATTGATAAAACGAGTGCGGTATATAGCAGTACCATTTTTTATGGCTATAAACTGACTAGATATGGGGTGAATCCCAACGATTCCACTTCTATGTTCCTTGATGTATTGAGAGGAACAGGAACATCTTCTTTAATTACCAGCGGCAATGCTGACCGTCCAAGTTTCATGCAGCTGGGCAAGGTGTATTTATCTTACGGGGGACATTATTTCTACGAAACAATCTCAGCAATGACAGAGGATATCCGCTCCGGCTCTAACAGCAGAGCATTGAATCAGACACCTTATTATAATTATTATCAATACTTGCCGGCCAGAGCCAAAACAAGAATGACAGGACAGGCATTCAACTCTTTTCTGCTTTTGAATAAGCCGACTGCCGGGGATCAGATTACAACTTGTTACAGCAGCTCCGGTGTAACTGTCAGTTGCAGCGGAAGCTATGCCTATAAATACAGCGGGCCGCAATCGATTCTCTATAACAACGGAAGTGCCTTCCTGCAAGGTCAGGATAATTACGGCGTCAATGCAGCTTTGATTTATGTAAAAGCAACATTGGAAGGGGCATATGGGATGTCAACAATTTCCCGGGCGAAATATAACCCGTTTGGAGTAAATGCCAATGACTCTTCGCCATTCAGCAGTGCTACTAAATATGCCACTGTTTACGCAGGTATTGAATCACAATTTAAAACTTTGATGTCACTTGGCTATGTAAACCCTTTTGATGGCGGCGGACGCTACAATGGAAGCCATGTCGGAGATAAGCAATCGGGGATTAATACCCTGTATGCATCAGATCCTAACTGGGGTTTTAAGCTTGCAAGCATCTACCGTGAGCTGGATAAGCTTAGCGGGTTTGCGGATTTGAATTTCTACCAGCTGGCAGTTACCACGAAACAGCGGGTAAATCTATATACAACAGCGACTGGATCGACAGTAAAACAAGTCATACAGAATCACAATACGGTCAATAACTATGTATTTGATGCGATCGATATTCCGTTGATTATCGTAAGCGGTGAAACAAACGGACGCTATAAAGTTGTGATGGATGCACCAAGTGATACTTCATCCGGCTATTTCTACAGCAAAGATTCCGATTACGGATATGTGAATGCATCCGATATTCGCATGATCAATACTGCAAAGAGCGGGTTCCAAGATCCTAAGAATATTGGCAATGCGATTACTGATCCGGCAACGGATGTAGTTACGTATGATACTCCACGGGTTTTAAAAGCAACCATGAACACCAATCTGTACGATTCTTATCGTACCGATATCGCAGCTTCCACAACGCCGATCAATGCCAATGCGACATTTGTTGCGATTCGCGAAGTGAAGACTGCTGAAGGAACTTATTATGAAGTAATTACTGATTATACAAGAGCTCCGGCAAGAACGAAGTGGATCAAGGCAAATACAGCTACTTTTACAGGTGAAAATATTGTTGTGACGCAAGGTTCATCTTTGAATGTACGGGCTAGTGCATCTACTTCAGCAGAGAGCAAGGCGGTCATAGCGAGTGATCGTTCCGCCCTATTGTATCTGTCGACAGCACAAGGAACAGCTGTGAATGGCAACAGCAACTGGTATAAAGTTGTATTAAATCCATTGACTGGGGATTCCGGTTATATTAGTGCAGCCTATGCAACAATGGGTGGCACGCAAATACCTGATCCTACAACGCCAACGAATCCTTCAACGTCCACAATCAACCGCATTAAGAGCTTGTTTGTAAGCTCCAATCCATATATTTTGGGAACAGGTGTCGTCAGCGGGGTCAATGCATCCAATCAGTCGGCGATCACATATACTCTCTTGTTTACAAGCGGATCTGCAGTCTATACGCATCCGCTGCGTACAACAACGAATCTGACATCGCTTACCAATGACAGCACCTTCAATCCAACAGGTTCATATAACTATGACTATGCTTGGTATGAAGGAACCATTGATTTCTATGGAGTCAGCAAAGAAGCGAATTCAGCATATCAGTCTTTGCCGTCCGGAACCTATAAGCTTGCTGTCAAAGCAACAGGAAATGGAGCTAATAGCACCTTCCCGCTAGTCAACGGCGATCAATTCCCGCTGGGCGGACTTGTTGTTGTAGATGGTACGATTTCTTATCAATTTACCCAAGATGCGAATCAAGAATTATCCATCGTGGTTACGAATACAGGCGTCAGTACGCCGACACCGCCGACTTCCGGTACCGAGATATCCAACGATTCCTTGCTGGTTTCTGATAATAACCGCATGGAAACGCTGACAGCCAAGGGATCTGTCCTGTCACTTTCAGGATATTCCTTCTCTCCGGAAATGAATTATGATACTGCATCTGCATTTACTCGTGAATTGGTTTTGGTGAATACCAGTACGAAGGAAGTATATTCCCATGCACTGGCTGCTTATAAAAATACGTTCTTAACAAACCATGCAACCGTGAATCCAGGTAAAATATTCAATTATGACTATGCGTTCTATCGTCAAGACGTTGATCTGAATGCAATGACAACAACCAGCGGCAGCAAGGTTGCCCTTCCGGCAGGAGAGTATGCTGCATATATTCGTATGGCGAGTGGTACCTTCTCCGGACATACGGCATTGAAAAATGCATTGAATTTAACCTATGTTGCGGGGACAACCTTTAGCACCGGATCTTATCAGAACACTCAGCAAATGCGTGTGGTGGTGAAGGGTGATTCGTCTAACGGCGGATCAAATCCATCAACACCAAATCCAAATGGAATTGACTTGAGCTATTACAGCAACGGCAAGTTCCCAATCTATGAAAATAGCCGGGTTGTATATGCGGCCCATGCTGGAAATGCGCTGACATTGAAAGGGTACTCTCTTGAGCAGTTCAACAATTATCACAAGGCAGATGCCTTTGTCAGAGAGATTATCTTCCTGAATAAGAATGATCCGTCAAATCCGGACAAGGCATTCCGCTTATCCTTGAAATCAGTCTATGACGCATATTTGAATGCGAATAAGACGTTGAATCCAAATGGAAAGTATAATTACAGCTATGCTTACTATGGCGGATCCATTGATCTAAGCAAAGTCCGCGTTTACACGAAACCGGAAAACAGTACTCGTGTAAGTCTGCCTGCTGGGGAATATCTTGTTTATATTCGGATGAGTGACGGCAAGCGCAGTAATCTGATGTCACTGAAGAGTACCAAATCTGACGTGATTCTGCCTTCTACCTTCAAAGTGGAGGCAAACGGTAATATCGTCTTCACCAGAAAGTGATGTGGTTGAAGCTGAAAAAGAATTTAATATTCATTGCATACTATCTGCTATTCTGGTTTTGCTTTGCCCTGATATTCGGCAAAGATCCAGGCACTTATTTTCATGATGGAACACCGCTGCAGAAAGCATTGTTTCTTCTGGCAGCATTCCTTATCTTGCTATATTTGATATACAGAGATAGAAAAAACAAGCAATAGAGAAATTAAGATTGTATAACCGCATATTGTGGGTATATGATCTTTTTTTGTTTATATCCGCTAAATCATACGGTTGAAAGAAAAGAGGCTGCGAAGGATTAATGATTCATTTTGTGATTTGCGAAAGACTTTTGAGCATGTAACTTGCACATTATGAAGAGTCCTCCGTATAATGAAAACAGATAGATTGCTTAGGCTGTCAGCATTCCGAAATACTTGTTTAGTGAGGATATATGAAAGCTAGGCTGCTATTGCATTACACTCATGTAAGGGAGAGATGAACATGATAGAAACAAAAGAACTGTATACGACTGATGATATTGAAAAAAACAAAACGATGGCTGGATTGGCATACTTGTTATTTTTCTTGCCATTGATTGCATGTCCGGATTCTAAATATGCGAAATTTCATGCAAATCAAGGGTTGATCTTGCTTCTCGTTGCGATTGCAGGAAATGTGGTGCTGGGATTTATTCCGCTGCTTGGCTGGATGCTTGCGCCATTGTGGGGACTTGCGGTGCTAGTCTTGGTAGTTCTTGGCTTCTTGAATGGCTTTGGGGGCAAAGCTGTGGAATTGCCGGTTATCGGAGGATTTACAATATTAAGGTAGTAATAGTATTTATGCTATGAAGCAGGGTAGAGCACCTTGCTTTTTTCATGCTGGAAGCAAGTGAATAGCAAATATTGAAAAGATTGAAGCGTTGATTGGTGCACATACGATCATAAGCACGGTAGCACAGGAAAACAGCGGATCCAATCGGGTCATGGAAAAATGCGGATTCCAAGTTGTGATAACAAGCAGGTTTCGCAAAGAGATGACTGATTTGATTTATGCGTCATATCAATACGAATTAGTGATAAAATAAGCGGATAGAAGTTTTACGTTCTTTGCGAATGAATAAACTTCTTTTTCTTTTCAACTAGACATCATTGGTATACACTAGAATAGAGGTGATAAGAATGAGATCAGCGGAAGAAATGAAAGCACGAATTCTTACCTTTGCCAAACAGGATGAGAATATCCGGGCAGTGTATCTGAACGGATCACGCGCCAACCCCAATGCGATTAAAGATGCTTATCAAGATTTTGATGTGGTATTTGTTGTAAAGAAGATGGAACCTTACATTCTGGATAAGGGATGGATACCATACTTTGGGGATATCGTCATTATGCAGGAACCAAAGCCGGTTGACCCGGGTACCTATGTGTATTTAATGCAATATAAAGATGGCAACCGCATTGACTTGAAGCTGATGGAATCCTCTTATGCACAAACGCATTATTATGAAGATAGCTTGACAGTGCTGTGGTTGGACAAGGATCATCAATTTGAACCGGTCATTGCCAGTGAAGAAGATTATTTGATTAAAAAACCAAGCAAAGAAGAATATGAAGCATGTTGCAACGAATTTTGGTGGGTAGCAACCTATATTGCCAAAGGGCTGTGGCGAGAGGAGCTTCTCTATGCATTGGAAAACTTTAATCTATTTGTACGTAAGGAGTTAATTCAAATGCTGATTTGGAAGGTAGGCTTTGATACGCAATTTGGCTGCAATGCAGGAAAGCATGGCAAACACTTGCAACGTTACTTAAGCAAACCTTTGTGGGATGCTCTTTTGCAAACATATCCAGCTGGAGAGCAGGAAGTTATTTGGACAGCACTGATTCATGCCATGGATGTATTTGATTTGGTAGCAATCGAAGTCGGGAATCAGCTGGAGTGCAGCTATCCGGCAGAGGAAAGTGCCCGCACCAGGAATTTTATTCTCCGCAATCATACTGTGATACAATCATAAAGAGATCAGAACTTTCTCGAAGCAGCACCTCGCTGCTGAGAAAGTTTTTTTATGAATCTCAAAAGTGCAAAAAAATAAAGTGAAATTGCAAGAGAAAGATCTTAACAAATGTTACTAGGTTGGATACACTTGGTATAGGAAATGGGGGAGGGATCCCATGATCAGCAGAAGGCAATTTGAAATTTTAACTATCCTGGCAAATAGTACCCTGCCGGTATCTATCGCGACCATCGCCCAAAAACTCCGCAAAAGTGAACGTACGATTCGCTATGATCTGCAAGATCTTCGCAATTCTTTGCGCGCGATGCAATGGTCCATCAAAACAGCCAGCAAGAGCGGACTCTATATTCCGGCCCATATAAAAAGTCAGGTCATGGAATTCTTGCTGAAAGAACAGCAGCGCATGCAGGCAGAGTGTGACTATCTGAGTGATGAAGGAAGAAGGCGGAATCTCTTTCTGTATTTAGTGATGCAGGCACAGCCGGTCAGTGCGGATGAGTTAGCCGAATATTTGTATGTCAGCCGCTCTACCATTCTTCGTGATATTCAGGAAACGGATGCCATGCTCTATGAAGATGTGAAAATAAAGGCTGTAATCGGACAAGGATTCATATTGGAAGGTGAAGAACTGGCTATCCGCAAACTTGCTGTTCGGATCTTAGCGGCGCTGTTTAAGGGGAGCTATGCTTCTGAAGATTGGTATGTTCTTCTTCCGGGAAGCTGGAAAGACCAAATGGATCTGCAAGCAATTGAACACATCAGCAATACCATAAAAAAGCAAAATGCATTATATGACGTCTGGATTTCCAATAGTGCATTCCTGGCGATTCTGGCATACAGCATGGTAATGAAGATCCGAATCCGCAATCAGCAGCTTTTAACCACTATAGAATCAGAAGAACTGACACCATTGGAATTGGCCTACAGCAAGGATATATTAGTGCAGCTCGGTTATGAACATGCAATCCCTGAAGAAATTTGCGGGTATGGAATCATGATGCAGGAATATCGCATGTATATCCGCAGCAAGCCGAATGAACGCAATGATCAGCTGTCGGATGCGATTCATACAATGCTCAATCAGCTTGAAGCACAAAGTACGCTGGTCTTTGACTTGAAAATGCTGTATCAGGATTTGTTTCAGCATTTGCAGCAATATCATGGACGGCAGCAGGAGATGGAAGAATACAGCCCTATTCTCCAGCAAGTGCGGCAGGAGTACCCAACGTTTTATGAACTAGCAAAGCAGCTGCGCTTGCTTTTTGATCAATATATGCAAACACCGCTCTCAGAAAATGAGATTACCTATATTGCCATTTATCTCTATAAAAATGTACAGCATAAGGAATCTTTGAAACACCGAATTTTACTTGTCTGTGCAACCGGAAAAGGGCTGTCGAATTTGCTGGCAACCAGAATCAGGCATGTATTTCCCAATTTGCATATTGTCGATTCCATGTCTGTTTATCAAATTGAGACTGTGGATAATCATTTGGAGATCGATTTTATCATCAGTACGATTTCGCTGAAAACGAAATATCCGGTTGTTAAGATCTCACCAGTGTTATCCTTGCAGGATATTCAGCGTATTCAGGAGTTTCTGCATTATGGAAAACTGCTGGACAAGATTCCTTTCCCTGCCAGCGAGGAAGTTAGTTTCAGCAGCAAAGTATCTTATCAAAAGAAAGATGGCTGCCAACCCCTCGAACAGCAGCTGATGAAAGATGCATCGCAGCAAGTGAGTGCCTTGATTATGGCATTGCTCGAATATGTAGCAAAACTGCCTCCCGAATACCAAATGGATCAAGATCAAATCCTTGGCTTGACCATCCATCTGGTCTTGGCTATTCCGCGTTGGTATCAGGAAGGTTGTGCCGAAGATGATGTGGAGGACGCTTATCAGGCGATTCAGCAGCAACATCCCAAAGTATTTGCATTAATCGAGAAATATTTCCGGATGGTGGAAGAATCTTTGCTGGTCACCATATCCATCTCGGAGCGCTATGCCTTTTATTTATATATCTTACAGGAGGATCTCTATGGAAAGTCATGAAATGAAACAATTGCTGGAACTGGTACCCGGCATGGACCAATATGAAAAGGAAATACATGTGATTGAGAAGATACTGCATGACTTTCATCTTCATTTGCAGACAGAGCAAGCTGCGGTCTTCTGGAATCACTTTATATCGTTATTTGCTCGGCTTGACCACAATGAACAAAATGAGCTGGAATGTGATGAGCAATTTCAGGCATCATCGGAAGCAAAGGAAGCAGCACGGGCATTGAAGATGCAGCTCAGCGCAATACGCGCATTTGCGATAACTGAATTCGAGGAATTTCTGCTTTTAATCTACATGGAAAAACTAGTTGAAGAAAGGAATGAGAACCATGAGTAAACCTAAAATTGTGATCGGACACCGAATGGGGAAAGGTCAAAACGTAGCCAGGGGAATTGAGAAAGCTGGCGGAATTGCGATTGTAGTGCCGGGCATGGCCGCAGATATGAAGCTGGGTGATGTCATGCAAGCAGAACATGCCGACTTGGGCATCAGCTTTTGCGGATCAGGAGGAGCAGGTGCCATTACAGCCCAAACCAAGTACGGCTATAAGGCAGTGCATCATCTGCGTACTGTGGAGGCAGGTGTCAATGCAGTAAAGGAAGGGTATCAGGTATTGGGCTTTGGCTTTATGGATACCGAGGAATTGGGGGAAAAGCTCACGCTGAAGTATTTGGAACTCCATCATGAATAATCAGCTTTTGGAGAAAAAGGAACGATTTGAACTGCGCGGAAGCGGGGAAACCAAACAAGAAGCTGTTGAGCGTGCTTTCATGGAATTGCGATCCTTGGTTGTCAAGAAGATTGAGGACCCGATTGTGCATATGATTCCAAATCAAGCAGAAGTGAAAGAATTGCGCGTGGATGAAACAACGGAAGCATTCCTGTTCGTATTTATGAAACGGACAAAAAGACGATATCATGTCGTCTTGGATGTGGAAGTGTTAATCAAATATATCACATTATAAGGAGGAAGAGTTATGGTAGACGCAGTCATTATTTTCAAATCCATGATCATCGGTGCTTTAGGTGGCGGGGCCATCGCAGCAGGAGCAGCACGAATGTTTCATGCACCAAAGCTTCAGGGGATGGGAGCATTTCGCACACTGGGGGAAATGAATGCATGCAATGGGGAGCCAATTTCCCATTTCAGTTTCGGACTTGGCTTTTTCATCACTTCCGCAGCTGCGGTACTTGGTACGGGTGCCTTGACACAAGATGTGCTGCATCGTATTGTACCAAACTGGGCGGCAGGTATAGTAACTTTGGGCGGCAAAAAAGAACAGATGCAAAGCCCGCTTCCCATGATGATTGCCGGCGCTGTTGTCGGAGCAATTGTCTTTACCTTATTAAATACCGCATCAGCATTGGTTCCGGTTCCGATCGCAACGGTTGCCCGCAGTATTTTGAGCCCGGCAGCCAACAATATGCTGAACTTGATCATGCCGCTCCTCTTCTTATGGGCAGCACTGGATTCCGGCAAAGTGACGGGAATGTGGTCGGTCGCATTGGCAGGGGTTATGATGTTGATCTCAGGAAACAGCTTGCCTGGCATTATCTTCGGTATTCTGATTGGAAATACCGCAGAAGAAAAAGGCTACAAGAATAAAACAACCCAGTCATTGATTGCAATTGTAGTCATTATGATTCTGCTGATTGCATATTTCCGTGGGTTCCATACTAAAGTTTTGGGCATGTTTGGATAGAAAGAGGTAACGACTATGAAAGCTAAATTTGAACAATTTTTAATGAAAGATGTTGCCTTTATTCTGCTGCTGGGATTAGCGGCAGCAGCCATCTTCGGAGCAACATCCATGTACTTTACGCATGGCACCGGCTTAACCAATGAGATTGCCCAGGCAGAAATGCTGAAAGTGGGATTGGAAACCGGTGACTTCACATCTGCCGCATCCTTCTCCTCGGCATTCCTGATTGCCCGTATCTTGGAAGGCCCGCTTGTGGGTATTCTGGATATCGGCGGTTCGATGATGACGGGAGTCGGAGTTGGGATTCCAGCCTTGCTGCTGTCGATGGGAATGGATCACTTGGTTTACAACTTTGGGTTGGCATTGATTACGGGTCTTACAGTAGGGATCTTAATTGGCTGCATTATTATTGCGATTCGCAAGCTGGCACCGGAAAGCGCTCCGGTTGGAGCAACTGCTATTATGATGGGTGCAGGCAATAAAACCGGCGAAGCTTTGGGTCCTCTGGTCTTAATCAGCGCTATTTCCTACAGCATTCCTTGCGGTGTCGGAGCTACCATTGGTGCTGCTTTATTCTACTATTATCATAAACCAATTGTCGGCGGAGCAATTCTGGGGGCAATGGCATCGGCAGTAATTCTGCTTCTGTTTGGCATCAACCCCGTTGTTGGTGGTTAGTATGCAGCGAATTCTAAAAAAGGGAGTACTTGTTGATCAAACAAGTACTCTTCATCGCCAATTGGTCTCTATTTTAGTGGTTGATGGGCGGACTAGAGAAGTGTCTGACCGGGACTTGACGAAAGATTATCCGCAAGCAGAAGTGCTTGATTTGCAAGGACAATGCATTAGTGCCGGCTGGATTGATGTTCATGTCCATTGTTTTCAGGGTGCTTGGAATGCAGCGGTTAATCCTGACCGCATCGGTGTGGAAAGCGGGGTCACGATGCTGATCGATGCCGGCAGCAGCGGAGCAGATACGGTAGAAGCCTTTTTGAATGAACTGCGTCAACAAAAAACAAAGGTGCGAGCCTTTTTGAATATTTCCAAAGTAGGGCTTACGACACTGCATGAACTACGTAGTATCGATGATATTGATTTAAAGAAGGCAGTAGCAGCTGTACGGCAATATCCGGATTTTATTGTCGGGTTGAAATTGCGAGCCAGTGCCAGTGTCATGGGGGAAGATCTGCAGACACCATTTACGCGGGCAAAAGAAATCCAGAAAGAAGTGCATAAACCATTGATGGTTCATGTTGGCAATTACCCGCCATCTCTGGATGAAATATTAGACAGCCTGGAAGCAGGCGATATTGTAACACATTGCTTCAATGGCAAGAGCAACGGTCTTTTTGTGGATGGGAAGATTCGGACATCTGCGAAGCAAGCCCGCGAACGAGGGGTACTTTTTGATGTTGGACATGGCTCTGCAAGCTTTGATTATACCGTAGCCGCGCAAGCAAAGGAACATGGATTTGCACCGGATATGGCAGGGTCAGACCTCTACTCCAAAAATTTGCATGGCCCCGTTTATAGCCTGGCGCATGTCATGAGTAAAATGATCGAACTAGGGTATGATGTAGATGAAGTCATTGCATGGAATACATGTCGTGCAGCTGATGCATTGCAGCTCAAGGATTACGGACGTGTAGAAGCAGGCAAATGTGCTGATTTTACAGTGTTTCGGGAAGTAGAGCGTACTTCCGAAATCCTGGATAGCGAGGGGCATCGCATCACCTTGCATCGACAAGTGGTGCCATCATTTGTTATGATAGATGGAGAATGGATGGAGGTAACATATGGAAATGAAGAACATTTATAGCAAGCAGGGATTACCGCGCGTAATTAATGCTTCCGGGAGAATGACAAAGCTTGGTGTTTCCGCTATTTCTGACGAAGTAGGGCAAGCAATGGTGGAGGCTGCCCAAAATTATGTCGTGGTAGACGATCTGCTTGCATGGGCCGGAAAGAAAGTAGGTTCTTTGCTGGGCTGCGAAGATGCCTGCCTGACATCCAGTGCCGCTGCGGGAATAGCCCTTTCGGTGGCTTCACTGATTTGCGGGAAGTCCGGAAAAAAAGCAGAACAATTCCAAAGAACGCTCCAAAAGGAACCGAAACGGGAAGTGATCGTGTTAAAGGGTCATAATGTACAATTTGGAGCACCGGTTGCAACCATGGTGGAACTGGGCGGCGGGATTGTTGTGGAGGCAGGATATGCCAATAAAAGTGACTTGGATGATATCGAGGAAGCAATCTCAAATCAAACAGCTGCGATCCTATACGTAAAAAGCCACCATTGCGTTCAGAAAAATATGGTTGGTGTCGAAGAAGTTGTGGCATTTGCGAAACAGCGCAATATCCCCGTCATAGTGGATGCGGCAGCAGAAGAAGATCTGACGAAATATATTGCAATGGGTCCGGATTTTGTTTGTTTCAGCGGGGCCAAAGCAATTTGCGGTCCGACCTCTGGTTTTGTGGCATGCAGAACAACCCAATTAGCAACGAATATGCGCCTCCAGTACCGTGGTATTGGCAGAGCGATGAAAATAGGCAAAGAAAATATCATGGGTTTGGTGACAGCCATTGAGCGCTATGTGGTAGAACGACCATCCAGTGTGATTTCTAAAGAAGAATTGGAGGCCTTCACAGCAGATATCAATACCATTGAAGGTTTGCGTGCCGGAATCATCCAAGACGAAGCAGGCAGGGCAATTTACCGCGTGCGCGTAGCTTTTGATGAAGTGAAGTATGGGTTGTCTGCAAAGCAGGTTGTTTCCCTTCTTGCTAAGCGTGATCCAGCGATCTATACGCGTGATCATCAGGCCAATGAAGGTATGCTGTCATTTGATCCGCGGCCTCTTGCAAGTAAAGAGGAATTGCAGGAAATTGCAAAAGCATTAAGAGAAGTAAAGGAGAATAAGAAATGAGTCGGATATCATTTTATAAAGACCGAATCTGCTTGAATGTATTAGCTGGTTCTCTTGAGAATGCCAAGGAAATTGTGGAAGCAGCGGAAGGGTATGCGGCGATTGGCATTTTATCGAGCAGTTATCCGGATGTTTCTTCGGCAGTGGTTGATATGCAACGCTACCAAGAGATCACCCAAGATCGCTTGTCTGTGGGATTAGGTGGCGGCAATCCGAAGCAATGCTATGCGGTAGCGGAATTGTCGGCTATTTTGAAACCAGCACATGTGAATCAGGTGTTCGCGCTGGTTGGAAGCACCCGTACAGCCGTAGCAGAGTCTGATTCCTGGATTAATGCCATGATTGCTCCAAACGGTACTCCCGGTCTGGTATGCATCTCCACCGGTCCGAAGAGTTCTGCAGAAGAAAAAGCATTGATACCGGTGGCGACCGCAGTGGCGATGATTCAGGAAATGGGTGGGAACTCCATTAAATTTTTTCCGATGGGCGGCTTGAAAACCAAAGAAGAATATCGTGCAGTTGCACGAGCATGTGCCCATGCGGGATTGGCTTTGGAACCAACTGGGGGCATCGATTTAGCAAACTTTAAAGAAATCATGCAGATTGCCTTAGAAGAGCAAGTACAGCAGATTATTCCCCATGTATATTCATCTATCATCGATCCGGTTACCGGCAACACGCGAATTGAAGATGTGCGTGCTTTGCTTGCAATGGTTAGGGAACTGATTTAGTTCATATCATTTTAATATGGTTTATTAAAAATAAGATTCACAGCAAGTACAACTCTTGCTGTGTTTTTGTCGGTTAAGAAACTGCTTGGAAAGAGGAGGATCTGCAGCTTATAACAAAATAGATATAAATGTCTTAGATTCATTTACCTATTGTAACCTGAGTGCAAGCCTTCAATTTGCCTGTAAGCGATGTTTGCTATAATCTGTTCTTGTTTTAAACTCTTGCATAGAGTGAATGTAGTGCATTTATAAAGATAATATGCTAAATTCAGAGCATATTATTCATTTACGGCAATTAGATTCTATGCTATTGTTAAGGCAAAGATGGAGGCAGGAAATATGAAAAGATGCTTTTTGCTTGTAGTATTGGCAGCTGTATTGTTCGGCTGTACTGCAAAGACGCAGCCACTCCCGCAAACATCTGATCCGGAAACTGGATCGGATGTAACGGATATTCCAAACAACAATGAACCAATAGAACCGCCGACACCAAGTATTTACTTTGAACTAACAACAGAACAACAGCAATCTATCAGAGAAATAATAGTAAAGTCTGGTGTATTTGATGACTATAATCCAAAGATGACTGATTTTGTAATGGATTTTTTCCGTAATACCATCGGCATGACAAAACAAGGAAAAGACTTTCCGACGATGTTGATTACGCGTTATGAAGATGTCCGGTTTGGTGCGCCGGGGGACATTGTAATGGTGTATTCTGTACAGCGCTTTTATCGGGAGAACGTTGACTTCACCTATGTGAAAGATGGTCTTACAAAGAAAGCAAATTTAGAGTTTTCCTATTACATCAATCAAAATAATGCGACCTCATCTTTCTGGTACGAACAAACACTTAAAGCGCATTTATATGTGTCGGGAGCCAGCGGACAAACGAATTATCCATTTTACTATGATGCCATCGATCGCTATATATATGTAAAGGGAACTGACGAGAAAAGAGAAGTAATTGAATTTACAGAGGATTTGCAAGATAAAATACTGATGTATATGGAGGAAAGATACCGGAAATATACACGTCTGGATGAACAGGCAATGAAACTGGCACGCGATATTGTGGGATACGTTGATCCTGAGACAATGAAATAATCAATAGAGAGGTGACGTCATATGACTTATATTTTCTGGGATATGTTTAATCCAATCTTTGTTTCACCGTTATATTTGATCTTATTGGTAATTGCTGATCTTCGTTTCTTAAAGCATACTTCGATTCGTATGTGGGAAGTGATTGCCATTAATTTTAGTGCGGTTTATGCATGGATTATACTAGTCATTTTGGGGGGATATTGCTCAACTTGGAACAATATGATCTATCATGATACAAGAACGCGTATCTTTAATTTCACCTTTGTGTTCTTAATTCTCTTCAAACTAGTCTACTATAAGCTTAGAATAAAGAATCAGGGAAGCATTGCAAAGGTTGCTTGGTTTTCCTTGCTCGTTGTCTTGCTGGCAGCATTTGTTGAGTTGTATATCTTAACTGGTCACCATCCGGAAATATAACTAACATAATACTGTGCTATGAACACGATTGCGAAGTACGGAATGGGAACATCCATATCCGTATTTTTTGTTCTGCTTAAGCAAAATACAATCGCATTGCAACAGCAATTACATTCATCTGTCCGATCAGCAGAATCGCAGTTGCTGAACAGATGGGGCTGTGATTCTCGTAAAACTATGGTAAAATAGATAGGATATGAGAAGGAAACTTGTATGAACAAACTTTGGAATTTGATATTTGGAAAAAATGAATCAGTCAAGCATGCCCGCAACTATATGATGGGGCAGATTGTAAATAAAGGATTAGGTTTCTTCTTAATGCCGATTACTACGGCATTGATGACAACAGCTGATTATGGAACCAATTCTATTTTTACCTCTTTGGTGAATATCTTTGTGATAATTATGCCGCTTTGCTTGTATCGCGGCGTTACCCGCTTTCATTACGACAAGCAGTATGACACCAAGGAAATACTTGGCAAGCAATTTTTACTGATGATGATTACCATGACAATTCTGGGTATCTTTATGGGAATTACCTTGCAGCTGTGGAATGGCTTGACAGGTATGACGTATTATCTGACCATTTTAATGCTGCTTCATAGTTATGCGCAAAGCATTATCAATTTTTATCTGGCATATCTGCAATCGCGGAAAGCCAGTGCCAAATATGCTTTTTTGAATGTCCTTTTGGCGTTGTTTACGACTTTGCTGGGAATTTACTGGATGATGCAGATGGATTATGACCGTTTCTTCGGGTTGATTTATGCCAATCTGCTGTGTCGTTTCCTCTTTGCTGTTTATGGCATTTTCGATATGTGGAAAGACATGAAATTTGTTCACAATCAGGCAATGACGCAAGAAGTATGGCGCTTTTGCTTGCCGCTGATCCCGCACATGATTTCAGGTGTTATCTTGAACTATGTGGATCGGCTAATGATCTCCAACATGGTTGGAATGAGTGCGGCGGGTCTCTATTCTTTTGCATATAATTTTGGGTTTATCGTAAATATTGTAGTTTATGCGATCAATCAAACATGGGGTCCTGAGTTCTTTGAACTCATGAATCATAAAAATTACAAAGTCATCGGCAGCCGGCTAATGAACTACCAGAATGCGCTCCTTTCGGTTACTGCACTGATTGTATTTTTTGCACGGGAGGTCACCATCATTATGGCCAATCCAAAGTATCATAGTGCAGTCGAGCTGATCCCCATGATCTGCTATGGGTATGTTTTGTTTCATTTATATAGTACGCTTAGCAATTATGGCACGTATTATAAAAAAACCGGCTTTTTGGCGGTTGTTTCTGCAATTGCAGCGTTATTCAATATTGTGACGAATTACATCGGTATTTTATATTTTGGTTATCAAGCAGCTGCTTTCACAACGGCTTTATCGTATTTGGTGCAATATTTTTTATATGAACTGGGAAATCGCTATATCATGAAATGTGAGATGCATAACCTGCATTATTTCTTAGTGAAAACACTGGCTTTCTGTATCGGAACACAGCTTTTGATCTTAGGTATTCACGCTTTGCATTTGAATCTATGGATTACTATCGGAATTAAAGGACTTGTTTCATTGGCGGTATTGTATTTGATCTGGCAAGGAAGTGATCGTTATGAGCTCCATTCGTGAGGTTACATCATATTTGTTTGCATTGGAAGAGAAACTGCAGCTTCTAACCATTCGGTTTGAGGACAGTTATCCATATTCTTTTTTGCGCACCCGCATTGTTACTGAGGTGGAAAAACAGCTGGGGCTGCTTAGTCAGCCGCATGATATTCCAAAACCGCGCACCAGGTGGCAGCGCTATTTTGATTATGTTTATTATGATTGGTTGTATTTGGTTCATCGAGGACAATATGATCTTCTGGTAATCGAGCATGAACGGCAGATTGAAACGGAAGAGGGCTTTATCGATATCTATACGCATGATATTGTTCAAAAACGCGGTGAACAAGAGCAGATTATGTGCATTCGGCGAAGTCCGAAGCGCTCTAACCAAAGCAGCAAAGGCAAGCAGATTCTGCTGCGAGAAGGGTTTTTGGATCTGTTTGACCGCGATTGGCGGCGATATAAAGAAACAACGCCGAGCTTTGCCATCCTGGATGAGTTCAGCCAGCAAATCAATGACCACTTCGGGATTCAGATTGATGTTAATGCGATGCTGCGGCAAGAATGGCGGAAGTTTATCCGCTGCCGGCTGCGGTTTCAACGCTGGCTTCGCAAATATCAGCCAAAAGAAGTCATTGTGAGTGTTGGATACTATGCATATGAATTTATTGAAGCTTGCAAGCTGGAGCATATTTTGGTTAGTGAAGTGCAGCACGGTATTTTAGATCAAAATCACAGCGGGTACAGCTATCCGTATCAGCAGCAGCGACCTGATTTGGTTCCTTACTTTGTAGATCGCATGTATCTATTTGG
This sequence comes from Bacillota bacterium, assembly GCA_023388995.1. Taxonomy (GTDB): domain Bacteria; phylum Bacillota_I; class Bacilli_A; order Erysipelotrichales; family Erysipelotrichaceae; genus JAEWFD01. The sequence continues at coordinate 74,199 of JAEWFD010000034.1, read as the reverse complement.
CGGTTATTGGCAAGAAGTATGTCCGTTGCCGCTGAAAGAAGAGCAAATCAAGGTGATTGGGTTTGGCTATTTCCGCAATAATCAGGCAAAATACAATATTAAGCGTCATCACAAGCAAGTGCTCCTTATTTCGCAAGGAACAATCGGGGAGCAGCTCGCCGATCTGGCGATCAAGTTAGCGCTTGCGTATCCTGATCATCAATTTGTATATAAGCTGCATCCAGGAGAATTCCTGCATGCCAAAGAGCGCTATCCGCATTTGCAGGATGCACCTGATAATCTATTGGTCGTGAAAAATGAAGTTCCTCTCTATTATTGGCTGCATCTGTCAACGTATGTTATCGGAGCTTACTCTACAGCAATCTACGAAGCAATGGCCCTGGGTTGCAAGATCTTTCTCTTTGCAACAAAAGGCGTGGAGGATTACATGAGTTATTTGATCACACATCGCCATGTTCTTTTGATTCATACCAGTGATGAATTTGCGGATTTGCAAGAACGGCCGGTTGAACCGCTCAACAAAACTATTTTCTAGGAGGACAGTATGGAACAAATTTCTGTTGTGGTGCCCACCTATCAGTCAGCTGCTTATCTAGCTGAAACCCTTTCCAGCATCCAAGCGCAAACGCATTCGCAGCTGGAAATTTTGGTGGTTGATGATGGCTCAAGTGATGATACTGCTGCACTGGTTCGCAAGCTCAGTCTAGCTGATAAGCGTATTCAATTTGTACCGCTGGAACATCAAGGAGCACCGGGCCATTGCCGGAATGCAGGATATCAAAAAGCAAGCTCTGCATATGTGATCTTTTTCGACAGCGATGACATCATGCATCCAACCATGCTGGAAGAAATGTACCGGACCATGACAGCAAAGAGTGTGGATCTTGTGATAGGCAACGTCCAATATCGCAATATGGAAACGGGAGCACCGCTTCCTTCGATGATGGAATGGTTTTTTGAACAGGAACATGCGCAGTTTGCAGATCTTTTCCGGATCAATCCGTTTCCGTGCAATAAGCTTTATCGGAAATCATTTTTAGAACGTACTGGAGTTACCTATCTGTGCGGTGTTTTTAATCAAGACTTAGGTTTTTTCATCAGCAACCTTTGCTATGAGCCAACTTTTGCGGTGTCTTCTAAAGCGATGATGGAATATATGGTCAGGATAGGAAGTATTACGACGAGTGCGAAAACAAGAAAAAAACATATTGATATCCTGCAGGTGTTTGATCAGATATTCGCAACTTGGGAAAAAACCGGCCAACAGCAGCATGTGGAATCCGGTATTTTACATATTTTTATTCGCTCGATGATCTTCAAGGCAAGTTTTTTTGATTTGCTCAAAGAAACAGCATATATTGATCAAATTCGGGAGTATCTCATTCGTCGTTGTCCAAACTGGTATCAACGGCCTGAATTTAAAGAGCAGTTCACCAAACCAAAACGCATCTATAACCGCTTAATCTTGCAATATCGGTTATATGGCTTGGTTGGCAGATATAAAAAATGGAAAGGAACGGGAATATCATGAATCCTTTGGTTAGTGTCATTATCCCTGTCTACAACGTAGAACGCTATTTGGCACGATGCCTGGATTCGGTGCTGACCCAATCTTATGTCCATATGGAAGTGATTGCTGTCAATGACGGATCTACCGACCAAAGTGCTGTACTCTTGGAAGAGTACCAAAGGCAATACCCGGAGATGATTGTCATTCATCAGAAAAACCAAGGTCTATCGGCAGCACGCAATACAGGAATGGTTCATGCATCAGGCACATATGTGACATTTGTAGACAGTGATGATTATTTACATAAGCAGGCTGTTGAAGCCATGGTAGAAGCAATGGAAGATGGCATCGATGTGGTTGAAATGATGGTGTATGAAGCATACGATGACCATGTAATTGAGGCAGGCTACCAAACACCGTTTGCTATCAGCAATGTTGACTTTGACGAACATCCGGAAGCACTTTTGCATATTGGCATGTATGCCTGGGCCAAGCTGTACCGCAAAGAGATGATTGAAGCATTGCCGTTTCCTGTTGGACTCATGCATGAAGATAACTATTTTACAGGCTGCTTGTTGCCGCGTTTGAAGAAAATAAAGAAAATACAAGCTGGTGGCTACTATTACTATCAACGGCAGAACTCAATCACAACTGCCTATAATACGAATATGTATGATATGCTGGAGATTCAAAAACAGCTTTATGCATATTATCAGGTAAATGCAAAGAAGGACTTAGCGCTGTGCGAGAAAATGGCAGTACGCAATCTTGCGGTAGCAATCGTCGGCAAGAAAATGGCATATATCAAGCCGGAATTGCGGACTACGCGCAAAGCAATGTATGATCGCTTTCGTTTTTGGTTTTTAGAAACGTATCCGCAGTGGAGCAGAAATCCATACGTAACGGCAAAAGAGCGCGTCTTTGTATCTGCACTTCTGTTTCATTATGGAATTGCATCGGCCATTTGGAAAGGGCGTGTTTTACGTGGAAGAGCATCGTAATATCGGTTTCAGCATCATCATTCCTTGTTTCAATGCAGCGAAGTATCTGCGTAATTGTCTGGATAGTGTTTTGGGTCAAAGTTACACGAATTTTGAGATTATTCTGGTCAATGACGGATCGGTGGATGGAACGCGGGAAATTTGCGAGAGTTATAGCGGCTTGGATGATCGCATTGTTGTTTTGCATAAACGCAATCAAGGGGTGAGCAGTGCGCGCAATGATGGTATTGCATTGGCGCGCAAAGACTATATTTTGTTCTTGGATAGCGATGATTTTATGGTGGATGGCTGTTTGGAAGAAGTGGCGTCTACCTTGCAAGCCAAGCAAACGGATTTGGTTATTGGCTGTACCATGTACCATTTTGCGGAAACAACCAAACAAACAACGCATATTGTCAACTTGACTGCGAACGAGATTGAAGGCCGCAGCAAGGAAGAAATACTAACCAGTATCATCGGCAATCCCAAAACCATGGGAATTTGGGCTGTCTGGCGTCATGTGTATCGGCGGGAAGTTCTTGTTTCCAAATCTTTGGCCTTCGATGTGAAGTATGCATATGGCGAAGATATGGATTTTTTGATTCAAGTGTTACTGTCTTGCGAGACGTTCTCCTCCATAGAGCTTCCGCTGTGCTACTATCGCATTGACAATGAAGCATCGGCATCCAATCAATACAAAGTTCGCAGTGTCTGCAACCATATTGAGATATTAGGAAAATGGATTCGATTTTTTGCGGCAGCTGCCATGGAAGAAAAGTACAAAATTCAAATTTGCCGCAGACTGGCGAATAAAATGATGGCCATTCCGGGCAATATCGGGCATTTGCCGCTGCCGGAAAAGAAGATTGCAGTTTCCTATTTGAAACAGTATCAAGATTGTCTGCGCTATGTGCATGGCTGGAAATTCCAGACAGCCCATCTGCTGACAAAAGTGATCGGGATGCAGGCAGCGTCCAATCTGCTGGGGAGGTTTTAAGAAACGTGAATGAGCTGATTAGTATTATTGTTCCGGTTTATAATGTGGAACCATATCTGGCCCATTGCTTGGATTCATTGCTTGCGCAAACCGACCCTGACATTGAAATTATTGTGGTGGAAGATGGGTCCAAAGATCAAAGCAAACAGATTGTAATGGACTATGAATCCTTGCATGCTCCTAAAATCAAAGCTGTCTACCAAAGCAATCAAGGTCTTTCGGCAGCTCGGAACAATGGCGTGAGAGTGAGCAAGGGAAGCTATATCTTCTTCGTGGATAGTGATGATACTGTTTCTCATGATGTAGTGCAGCAGATGCGAAAGGCAATGAAGCAAGGGGTCAGCATCGTCGAAACACAAGCATATTTTTCCTATGATGACAAAGATCCAATCATCAAGCCGTATCAAACAAAGCATAGCATTACGTTGCAAGACCTTCGGAAAGACAAGGGAGCATTGCTGGGACTGGCATTGACAGCGCACTCCAAACTATACCGCCGGGAACTGGTAGATGCGGTACCGTTTCCTGTTGGTTTGGTACATGAAGATGTTTTCTTTACAACATGTTTATATCCGCTCATTGAGCATGTGGAGAAGATTCCGGGTGGGGTATATTATCATTATCAGCGCAGTGATTCTATTACCAATACCTTCAATCAGCGGATCTATGATATGCTGGCGATCCAGCAGGCAATCGTTCAGTATTACCGCATGCATCATTTGTATGATGCCTATCATGACCTTTTGGAGCGCAATGCCCTTCGGACACTGGTGATTTCCACCATCGGCCGTAAAATGGGTCTTTTGCGGCGCGATTGCCGGCAAGACCGGAAGGAACGTTATCTGGCAATCAGATCTTTTATTCAAAAAGAATATCCTAAGTATCGGGCCAATCCGTATTTAAATTGGCGCGAAAAAGTATTGGCAAGTGTACTATTACTCCACTATATGAGTGCATGCATTTCCTGGGAAATAGTACCTAAGGTGGTGAAACGATGAAGACAGATGTAATGTTAATTAGTAGTGTCGGCGGTCATTTGACGCAATTGACACAATTGTTTCCGCTCATGGATTCTTATCGCACATGTTTGATTACCGAAAAGATTCCGCTGACTTCTGATCTGCGAAAGAAATATCAGAATGTAGAGTATCTGGTTTATGGTACCCGCAATCATTTATTATCCTATCTTTTTAAATTCTCATTCAATATTATGAAGTCATTCTATTTGTTTTGGAAGTACCGCCCGGAAGTAGTTATTACGACAGGAACGCATACTGCGGTACCCATGTGCTATATTGCCCATTTCTTTCGTAAAAAAGTAGTTTTTATTGAAAGTTTCGCCAAAAAAGACAGTGCGAATTTATCCGGCAAGATGGTATATCCGATTGCTGATGTCTTTATGGTACAGTGGGAAAGTATGTTGAAAGTATATCCCAAAGCAATTTATAAAGGAGGGATCTACTGATGGTATTCGTATGTCTGGGAACCCAGGATATGCCCTTTATCCGCTTGCTGGAAATGGTGGAATCCTGCGTTCAGAATGGCAGCATCAAGCAGCCGGTAAAAGTGCAATGCGGATATACTGCTTATAACAGTGCTCTTTTGGAGCAGTTTGCCTTTTGTTCGGCAGAACAAATGCACCAATACATGGAAGAAGCAGACTACATTATTACGCATGCAGGAACAGGAACCATTGTCAGCGCCCTGAAGCTAGGCAAAAAAGTCATTGCAGTAAATCGGCTCCATCGCTATGGTGAGCATACCGATGATCACCAAAAGGAGATTGTAGCGGAATTTGCATCCACCGGATATATTCTATCCTGTTATGAAGAAGAACAATTGGCAGATAAAATTGCCATGCTGGATCATTTTACCGTGCCGGTATTTGAAAGCAATACCCATGTTGTGCTAGACTATTTGAGAAATTATATTGACGATATCTTAGGAAGGAAATCTTAATATGAAGCGAATTATTACATATGGTACTTATGATTTATTGCACTGGGGTCATATTCGGTTGTTGAAGCGTGCCAGAGCACTGGGTGATTATTTGATCGTTGCATTATCCAGCGATGAATTTAATGCGATCAAAGGAAAGAAGTCATACCATGACTATCAAGAGCGAAAAATGATGCTGGAGGCAATTCGATATGTGGACTTGGTGATTCCCGAACATGTCTGGGAGCAAAAGCGCGATGATATCTTAAACTATCATGCCGATGCTATGGTTATGGGGGATGACTGGGAAGGTCGCTTTGACGAATTGAAAGATATTTGCGAAGTAATCTATTTGCCGCGAACAGAAGGAATTTCGACAACTAAAATTAAGCATGATTTAGAGCGTGCTCAATCAGAATCTAATCAAGGGTAATCAAAATGGATTACTCTTTTATTTTATCACTATAAATTACTTTAGATGGTTATCTAAAAACATTGACAAACATATAATATAGTGATAATCTTCTAATAAGGATGGTGAATCACATGAAAAAGAGGTTTCAAGTACAGCCAGAACCCAATTGGTGGTTTGAGGCAGTTGCTTGTTTAGAGCAAAGAACATTGCAAAGCGAAGAGGAAATGATAGCAAATCATGATCGGTTTGGTTTTGCCAAACAGGATATGCAGACAATTTTTGCGCCTTTAATGAATTATAAAACGACTGTATGGCGGGAAACTGAGCCGCTGCTTGTGCAATATGCAGCGATGAAAGATTTTTGGTATGCAGAAGATGATCAAGGCTCGTTGTTTCGCAATATCCTACCACATGTGCAGTCATTATTTGAACAGCAGGCATTCTCGAAGGAAGAAAGTGATCAGGCAATCAATCAAGCTTTATCTGCATTGCTGACAGACCAAGATGCGGATGACAGGACAGTTGTGGACGATTTGGTGACAGTACTGACAGTAGTGGCGAAGTCATCGTTTTCGGATCATCGAAAGCTGCAAATCATCAACTTCTACAATAATCGCTATCAACTACTGCAAGATATGAAGGCATTGCTTCAAAGTACAGCTATGATTTGTGAACAGCATGCATCGATTGTCAAGCAAGAGATAGGAGCATGTTTGCAGGAGCTTTCCGCAAGCGGATCAATCATTGCAACGAAGCTGATATTAGATCTTGATGCGGAAATGACAGTGTATGTCTCCATTTTTGCGTTTAATGCAGTAATGCTGCAGGAAGTAGGCGAAACCATCGTCATTCACAGTGGTATCTTTGTAGATTTGATCAGCAAGTGGAAAGAGCAAAATAAATTCAATGATGCGCAATTGATTTCGGCAATGAAGGCACTGTCTGATCCAACGCGCATGAAAATCTTGCAGATGCTTTCGCAAAAGAGGTTCTATCTGCAAGAAATTGCAGATCAATTGCACTTAACGCCGGCAACCATATCACACCATATCGGCATTTTAGGACCATCGGAATTTTTGATTTTCCATGTTGACCAAACATCGAGGAAGCTGTATTACGAGTTAAATCGCAAGCGGCTGGCAGAATTGGGGAAATCACTCATAGAAATGGCTGGAAAGGAATTTGAAGAACATGAACAATAAACAACCTTCTAATCTGGCATTGGGAACAGTGCTGATCAAAATGATTCGGAATGCCTGGAAGCAGGATAAGCGGATCTTTGGAGCTTTTGTGCTATTTACCATTTCTGCGGCAGTTTATCCTCTGCTGGCAGTGATGCTGCCAAAGCAGATGATTCTGTTTCTGCAAGGAAACAAAGCAACGCAAGATATAATACTGCTTGCTGCTGGATATTTCGCATTGGCATTATTGATTGGCTGTATCCGCAGTTACTCCAAAGATTCGGTGTATTCCAATATTTCCTTTCTCCGCATGGATTACTTGACAGATACGCTAGTGAAATTGGCAGGCATGGATTATAAGTATACGGAAGATGCCAATTTCTTAGAGGAGAATGACAAAGCGCTGCAATCCTTCAGTTCCAATGACAACGGCATCGAGGGTATCTACCATAAACTCTTCGAAGGCTGTGCCGATGCTCTGACAGCAGTGATTCTGATTCTGGTAATCGGCCAACGCAATTTGCTGATTGTAATGGGTTTATGCTTGCATATTGGTCTAGTATTATGGGCACAGAACAAGAGTTACCAATATCGCTATCAACAAAAAGGAAAGCTGGGACATGCGCAGCGAAGAAAAGCGTATTACTATAACACGACACATGATTTCGGATATGGGAAAGATATTCGCATGTATGATTTGCGAGATCAGATATTAACGAACTACAAAGAAGAAATAAAAGAATACATCGATGTGGAGCGGGAAATCAAGCAGCGGGAGTACTACTTTTCTTTATCCAGCATTGCTTCCATGCTTGTATCGAATGCCATAACATATGGCATTCTGGTGTATTATGTGGTACAAGGAATGGGGATCGCTGATTTTTCGATGTATCTCGCTGCAGTGCTGAGCTTATCGGCGGTGATGAAAAATCTGACTGAAAAGGTTTCCTTTGTACTGCACGAAGCTCTGTATGTCCAAGATTACTACCGTTTTATCGACACTGATATGGGAGAACAAGGAGGGACATTGCCCAAGGAAGCCGAAACACTGGAAATTGAATTCCGCAATGTTAGTTTTCGCTATCCGAAAAGCGATCAGTATGTTTTCCGCAATTTGAATTTGCATATCAAAAAAGGGGAACGCCTTGCGATTGTCGGGATTAATGGTGCCGGGAAAACCACGTTGATTAAACTGCTGCTGGGACTGTTTACGATCGAAGAAGGAGATATTCTGATCAATGGCAAAGCTATTTCTGAATATCGTAAAGAAGACTTATTTGCAATGTTCTCCGTCGTGTTCCAAGAAGTTAACATGCTGGCATATTCCATCAAGGAAAATGTGGCGTGCAAATCAGAGGGAATTGATGAGACGCGCGTATGGGATGCTCTGTCACGGGTTGGACTACAATCAAAAGTGGAACAATTCCCGCAGCAGCTGGATCAGATTTTGCTGAAGGTCATTGATGAAGAGGGAACAGAACTGTCCGGAGGCGAAAGCCAGAAATTGGCAATTGCCAGAGCATTGTACAAGAATGCCAACATGGTGATTATGGACGAGCCGACGGCTGCTTTAGATGCCTTGGCAGAAGCAGATATCTACCGCAGCTTCAATGACTTGGTAGAGGGCAAAACGGCAATTTATATTTCGCATCGCCTAGCCAGCACCAAATTCTGCGATACCATTGCCTTGTTTGATAAGCAAGGAATTGTGGAGTACGGCAATCATGAACAACTGATGAAAAATCAGGGAAAATACTATGAGATGTTTACAATTCAAGGAAAATACTATCAGGAAGGGGTACAAGTATGAAGACAATGACAAAGTTAAAGTTGTTTTTTGCACTCGCATGGAAGGTTTCACCCTCCTATATTATTTTGCTGGTCATTCAATCCGCACTAGGGAGTATTCAAATCTTACTGAATGTTATTTTACCGAAGTATTTAATTGAATCGATGGTTGCGAAAGCATCTTTGGATATACTGGGGCAGTGGATACTGGTTATCATTTTCAGCAATCTCTTCTTTGAATGGCTCAACCTGTGGATGAAGAAAATCATGTATGTAAAAAACTTGTATGTCCGCGATCAGATGAGTTTGGAAATGGCGCGCAAAATTATGCATGTAGAATATCAGCATTTAGAGAATCCATATTATCTGGATTTGAAAGAACGGGCTGTCTTTGCACTAAACAACCAAAATGCAATGTTCCGGTTTGTGGAAGCATTGTCAGCATTTCTAAAATACAGCACCACTGTTTTCAGTTTGCTGGTGCTTCTATGGACGCTTAGCAACATGCTGGTAGGGGGGCTGCTGCTTGTCATCGGGCTATCCTGGCTGATTTACCGCACGTTCATGAAGTATCAGATGCAGTTTTTTGGTCAGCTGATTCCAATTAACCGCAAATACGGATACTATGTGCATCTATTTTTTCAAGACAAACTGGCAAAAGATATCCGCTTGTATGGCATGAAAGATATGTTGATTCAGCGGGTAAAGAATTATACGATCGAAATAATCGACTACTTAGGCAGGTATGCGAGGAAACAAGGGTTGTATCTGGGAATCTACAATGCAATGAACGACCTGCAGGCGGCTATCGCATATGGCTATGTAGGGATTCGTGTTTTGAGTGATCGCTTTGGACCACGCATCAGCCTTGGCTCCTTCACGATGTATGTAAACGCTGCAATTCAGTTCTCTCTGGCAGTTGGTTCACTGGGACTGGAAATCATTACTTTGATTCAGGTTTTGGGGTATCTTGATCCGTTTATGGAGTTCATGCTACTGGAAGAAGAGCGCAGTCTTGGCGGCACGCTGCAATTGGATGAAGTACATTCCATTGCCTTTCAGAACGTCAGCTTTCAATATCCGGGCAGTAAAACGGAAGTGCTGCATGATATCTCTTTTACCATTCAGCAAGGAGAAAAGATTTCCATTGTCGGTCTCAATGGTGCCGGGAAAACAACATTGGTGAAACTGCTATGCAGAATGTATCAGCCGACACAAGGCAAGATCTTAGTCAATGGTCATGATATGATGGACTATGAAGAGGGCAGCTACCGCAAGCAGATGGCGGCTATCTTCCAGGATTACAAGCTGTTTGCTTTCAGTATCAAAGAAAACATTCAAGGAAATGCTGCGACAGCTGATGCAATTCGTATGGATGAGATTGTTGCGGAAGTAGGCATGAAGGAAAAAATTGCTTCGTTGCCGGATGGCATTGAAGCAAGGTTCGGCAAAGCCTATGATGAAAATGGAATTGAACTATCCGGCGGTGAAGGGCAGAAAATTGCGATTGCCCGAGCATTGTATAAAGCTGCGTCATTTGTTATTTTGGATGAACCGACAAGTGCACTTGATCCACTGGCAGAAGCAGATATCTATCAAAATTTCAATCACTTAGTGGGTGCAAAAACAGCGATTTATATTTCGCATCGGATGTCCAGCAGTGTGTTCTGTGACAAGATATTGATCATTGATCAAGGAAGTGTCAGTGATTATGATACCCATGAAGCATTGATGAAAAAGACGGATAGCTTATACTATCAGCTCTTTCAGTCGCAAGCACAAAACTATCAGCTCCAATAATGCAAAAGATCCCAGATGCAATGTATCCGGGACCTTTTTTATTCAGGAATATGCAGATCGGCCAGCACGCCATAATGGTCACTGGCAGACAGGTTGTTTATTGAAGAAACAGCAGTTCCGAATATCCCGGCAAATTGCAGGCTGCAAGGAGTCCAGTTATCCATGAGATACATGCGGTCTACCGCACAAGGAATGTAAATCGAATTCTTGCCTTGCCAGCGTGGGTTCTTGACGAAATCCAAAGTAGGTTGCAGCGGCAAGTTGTGCAGTGCGGCATAAGAACTTGAAAGTTCCTGCCAATAAGGATTAGATTCCGCATCTTGCAGAGTTTGGTCACCCAAAAGAAATCGATGGACGCTGGAATCGAAACCGCAGTTGAAGTCACCCACCAGCAAATAATATTCCGCCGTTTTCTGTTTATACTGCTCGTGGATGAACGCATCAATTGCCACAATTTGTGTTTCTTTGGCAATGGCACTATCCCATGGCAAATGGATGTTCGTAAAGGAAAGCCGGGAATTACCAACTTGCACATTTACATGCAGCGCATTGCTATTTGCATATTTGCTTGCTGTGTGCAAAAAGAAAGTTTCTGTAATAGGATGCTTGCTTAAAATAGCCAAACCTTCGTCTTCATTACTATACATCTCATAGTGTTTGTAAGGATATTGGGTGAGGAGTGCGAGGTGGGTATCAAAAAAATACCGGGTGACCTCCTGCAAACCAATGATATCTGCATCAACTGTCGTTATCTCATGCATCAACTGATCGAATCGATCTCCTTTGCCTTTATTTTCATTCCATACATTATAGGTTGCTGCTCTCATAGGGGGCCTTTCTTATTGATTGCGGCTTCTTGCGATCAATTGTGTTATGCTAATCATTATATCGTTTAGCAGCTTAGTGAACAATAGATTTAAAAAAGTATGCCGTTTAGAATTCCTGTTTAAAAACGATGTGTGCTGACAGCAAGACGGAACAGAGAAAGCAGCCAAGACCAAGCAAGGGCAGCAAATTCAGCCACTCCATGAGTCGTTCTATATTGAGCCATGGCAGCGACAGCTTGCTGATGGCGATTACTGCAGCACTTGGAACAGCCAGCAGCACGAGGATCATGATTCTGCTGTTTTCAACGCCGAACTTGAAGATCAACGGGAACAAGAAGGCGACAAACAGCAGTGCCATTCCACTCAAAACAGAAATCGATAGTATAAACTCCTGGAATTGGAAAGCCCCATTCCAAGTGTAGATCAGCCATTGCATGAAACCCGAGACGATCAGCGAAACACTTAGCAGCAATGCCGCCAGCAAATACTTGCTGTAAACAAGGTCGGTTCGCCTGATGGGCATAGATAAGGCATACGTATTCCATTTCGCCATATCATCATACGCAAAGGCAGAAACGGACATTGTGGCACAGATCATGATAATCGTTGATGTGATGAACGTTCCGCTTTCATCCATGAACAAAGACATTCCGGCATATAAGAGAATGAATACCGGGAAAATGCGGGCATAGCGTAATAATGCGTAAATATCCTTTTTTAATAAGCCAATCATTTGCTTATGCTCCTTTCACGAAATAAATCAAGATGTCATCTAAATGCGGTTGTTCAATGATATCACCAGGGCGCTGGCGCTTCCAAGCATGCCGGTCTTTCACCAGCAGTTCATAGCCAAACTGTGTTTGATGATAGCCAATATAAGAAGCGCGGTCAATTAGCGAAAACTCTTTTGCCGGCAGCTTTATGATGCCGTACTTTGTCAAGATATCATCTTTGGATGCAGAAAGTAAAATTTTTCCTTTGTGCAATAAAGTTACATAATCAGCAATTTTCTCGATATCACTGGTGATATGCGAAGAAAAGAAAATACTGTGCTCTTCGTCTTGAATGAAATCCATAAATATTCCTAAAATCTCTTCCCTTACAACAGGATCCAATCCGCTGGTAGGCTCATCCAGAATCAATAATTTTGGTTCATGGGCGAGTGCAACGGCTATTGACAGCTTCATTTTCATCCCCCGGGAAAAGGTTTTGATCGTTTTCTTGGCGGGAAGCTGGAATTGCGTGAGATAAGATTGAAATTTTTCCGCATTCCAGTTCTTGTAGATGCTGGACATGAAGGAACCAATCTCGGCAGTTGTCAGAAAATCATGAAAATGGCTTTCATCTAATACTACTCCAACTTGTTCCTTGATCAGCTTTTCGTTTTGCTTATGATCCATTCCAAATACCTCAATAGTTCCTTGTTCGGAATGAATGATATTTAAGATTGATTTAATAATGGTTGTTTTGCCGGCGCCGTTTTCGCCGATAATTCCCATGATTGTCCCCTTCGGCAAGCTCAGGGAAAGGGGACCCAAAGAAAATGACGGATAGTTTTTCGCCAGGTTTTGTATTTGCAGAATCATTATAATTCCTCCTTGCATAGTAGTTGAAGCATGTCTTGAATGTCGGAAAGAGGGATGTTGCTGGTGCTGGCAACCTCAATTGCTTTGCATAGCAGCTCCTCAATTTGTTTCAAGCGTTCTTCTTTGATAATTTCCAGATTTTTTGGTGCCACGAAGCTTCCTCGTCCGGTCATGGTGATGATAAACCCCTCGCGTTCCAGTTCCTCATATGCACGTTTGGTGGTAATAACGCTGATGCGCAATTCCTTGGCAAGAAGGCGCATAGAAGGCAGCATTTCACCCTCCTGAAGCATTCCGGACAGGATTTGCTGTTTAATTTGCGCTATTATTTGTTCGTATAGCGGCTTGTCACTGCTGTTGGTGATGAGAATGTCCATAGTAAGCTCCTAAATTATTGTATATATACGTTATATACAATATACCTGTTTTCTTTCTTTGTCAATTATTTTTGAAGATTTGCAAATAAAGCGATCAATTTGACAGAGAATCACTATTTGGCAGGCATACTAAAAAGAGGTGGTGAGAACAATGAGATCGATTCGTCATATTCCCACATTGCTGGATGCTGCACGACTTCTGAAGTCGCAGCAACTGCTGCTTGATTTGCCCTGTGAGATTGTGGATGGCAGACAAGCCCGGCTCATTTTTGCCAAGTATGAATTATTCGTAATCTGTCAGGAGCGGATTCTTTTTTACCAGCAATACCAAAATAGTTCTGATGTGCTGCTTTCTTATGTGTATGATGAACGGAAGCGCAAGGCGGAAGGGCTGTTTGTGATCAATATTTGCAGGCGCAATGACCTTATTGTACACTCTCCGATCTTGTGGATGAAAGAAAGTGACGCGTGCAAGTTTTACCAGATCATTGCTTTTTTGCCGGCTATTTTGAAAGAAATACGCTGATCATTTGCGAAGATATTTGGGAAATCGAACAGGCTTGCTGAATTCCTGTTTTGGTAGCCGTTACATTAGGGGATATCAGCATATTTCATCGCAAAGACTTTCATCGCATGTTGCTTTATGTTACAATATCGGCGTACAAATTAGGAGGTATTAGCAATGGGTAATTGTTTAGTTGCGCAATCAGGCGGACCAACTTCTGTCATCAACGCAACCTTGGCTGGCGTCGTCAAAGGCAATCAGCTGAATCAAATTTATGATACTGTATATGGTGGATTGCACGGGATTGAAGGAATCCTTCAAGAACGTTTCGTTGATCTCACTCATATGAGCGAAGAAGAAAATGCCACGTTACGTCAAACTCCGTCTTCTGCATTAGGATCTTGCCGTTATAAATTGAAACGGGATAATGTTGCAGATTTCGAGAAATTGTTTGCGGTTCTGAAAAAATACAATATTGATACGATGTTTTATATCGGCGGGAATGACTCTATGGATACTGTGTATGCTTTGAGCCAATATGCGAAAGAACATAATATCACAGAGCACCAATTTGTTGGATGCCCGAAAACAGTTGATAATGATTTGTGTGTAACTGACCACTGCCCTGGATATGGCAGCGCTGCGAAATTCATCGCTACGACAGCTCTTCAAACTTGGCTGGATGTTAACGTATATACACGGGAAGAAGTATTTGTTTTGGAAACAATGGGTCGTGATGCTGGCTGGCTGGCTGCAAGTGCTTGCTTGAGCGGCAAAGTGGACTTGCTGGTTCTTCCGGAACAAGCATTCAATAAAGAAGTATTTTTGGATCAAGTTCGTGCTTGCATTGCCAAACAAAATAAATGTTATGTTGTTGTCAGTGAAGGTGTTCGCTATGCGGATGGTACATACCTTGCTGCCGGAGAAGCTAAAAATGACGGATTCGGCCATGCAATCTTGGGTGGTGCCGGAAATGCAGTAAAAGAATTGATCTTGAACAGCGGTGCTGCGAAACGTGTGAAAGTACAAGACTTGAGTACAGCACAACGTTGCCATGCGACAGAACAATCTTTGGTTGACGTGGAAGAATCTTTCCGTTTAGGACTTTCTGCTCACATGCGTTCACAAGACAAAAACTTCACTGGCAAGATGGTTGGTGTAAAACGTGTTGAAGGTGAAACATACAATGTGGAATTCTTCGCAGTTGATGCAAGTCAAGTCGCAAACCATGTAAAGAATTTCCCTGCTGAATGGATTTTGCCTAACTATACAGGTGTTACAAAAGAAGCGATTGCTTACATGCGTCCGCTGATTGAAGGACAACCTGTGATTCGCTATGCAAATGGTGTTCCTGCTTTTGTAGAGCCATTCCAATACCGCAAATAGACATTTAGAACTCTTTGTCTTCCGACAGGGAGTTTTTTTGCGCAAAAAAGCAGCTTGATCAGCTGCTTTCGTTACGACTCATTGGCTTGTTTCTTCTTCTCGTAGCGAATGGTATACCAGGATGTGAGCGGGGCAAAGAGGTATAATACGCTCATCGCAATGACCATTGCTTGTTGTTTCGGCAAGAGAGAAATCAAAAGCATAATAAAGAGAAAGCCGGTGACTCTGCCGAAGTTGAAATATCCTTCTTTCATAACAACGCGTTCATAGATGTTCTCCGTCTCGATATATTGGGATAACTCATTCATGATGTAAATATTGAAAGAGTTGTCATAGAAAGCGTAGGAGAGATTGAATAGCAATCCATGAAGAACGGCGCCTGCAAGATTAGGAAGCAAAACTAAGATCAATCCCGACAAAGCAACCAGCAAGGATGATTGGTATAATACTTTTGTTTGATTTGTGGTATGAATCCATTTGCTGGCAAGCAAATATGCGATCACAGAGGCAACCGCAAACATGCTGACTAGGTTGCCATAAAAGGCATCATTGCTTTTGGTGGCTTCATAAATGAGAAGTCCGGTGATGCTGAAACTGGCAGCGTCGCGAATGCCGTAAAAGTAAGTGGAGGAAGTCATCCAGCGCCAGCGCTTGTCCTTGTTCCAAAGAATTTTCCCTTTTAGGGAAAAAGTGGAAAATGCCGGTTTCGTTTTGATTTGGAAACTTAAAACAGAAGCAACAATAAATAGCAGAATGGTAATCTGAAAGATCGTGTAGTATCCTTGCGCAATGTTCGGGATAAGCCCCAGCATAGTTGCAGAGAGCAAAGGAGCACCAATCCCGGCTACACCGGAAAGTGCGCCGCTGACACCAAAGAAATGACTGCGGGATTGGATGGTAGTAATATGCTGCTGGATGGAAACGCAGGAAAACCAGAATAGTCCTTCGCCCGCACCCCAGATCAGGCCAATAAGATACACGTAGAATACTGAGTCAGCGATGGTCTCTTTCAAAAACAGCATAAACATCAAAGAAGATGCCACAAAGATCATTCCTAAAATCATGGTGTAAATAATATTGAATCTTGTACATAGCTTGGCAGCGCAATAAAAAAAAGCGAAGATCATCAGAGACCTGCAAATGGTATAAATCGACATCTGGAAGAAAGAACCGGTATAGTTATATAAATACACTTGAGCAAATGTATTGGCGATTGCGATTCCAAAGAAATACAGAAACTTGATCGTGAGAACGACCTTTTCATCGTTTGTGAGCATGGCAGCACCATCCTTTGTTTTGCTGTATTATATCATTACAGATAAAAATTACAATCTTAATATTGAACAGGAAAATTGTTTATTTGATGTAAGGGGTTAACTCTTTTTTGGTGGTTAAAATCAGTGGAATTTTAAAGCTGAAAGATGGGAGGATATAAATAAATAAGTTGTTGCAGGCATAGCAACAAACTATGAATATAGTGATCCAATCACAGAGGGCAATTAGTTTTCGCAGCAAAACTATAAATTGATGACATAATTCACGTTAGGTTGCTTTATACCATTCTGTTCAGCGCTTTCTATTGTTATCGCATTACTTAATAGCTGTATTCGATTAACGAATGAATGAAAGGTACAATGCATCACAGAGATGTATCGTACCTTTTTAAGGGATTATGTTTGAATCAATGAGTTTCATCAAGCGATTGCCTTGGTCTTCTAATGTGAATTCCCATTTCAGGAAATCGTTTTGATGTTCCCAAAGATAAACGGTGGTGCTATCGTTTATTCCGGCTGTCCATGTACCATCTTCTTTCAGCAGCCGTGTTGGTTCGTCTTTTTGCCAAGATCGGATGACTTGCATTTTATATATATTACCTGTTTGTTGGTAAGAAAGTAAGATAGCTATAGGGGTGGAACCTCCGTAACTTTCAGAACCATTCGTAAATATCTTAAGGTCAGGATGATACTTAGCGCGGGCATTGCTGATAAAGCTATTTTGGAACTCATTCACATGCAAAGCAATATCATCTCCGAGCAGTTCATTCTTTGCGTCCCAAAAGTCTTCTTCTAACACGACAGCATACATGCCATCAAATTGACTCCATTCAGAGCGAAACAAAGTGACAGCGGGATTTTCGGATTGGCTGCAGGCATCTTCATAGCAGCTGTACCATATTGCAGCATCAGCAACACTCTTATACAATTCTTCCGTCATGCTAACATCTTTTAAAGTGGTAAATTCAATAGGTATTGCGGTAATGACATCAGCACTCAGAATTAAGCGCTGTTCATGTTTCTGAAATTGTGACAGATTCACATTGCCCATACCAAGTGTGGTTGTATTCCGGCTGTTAAATGATCTGCTTGTAAAGATGTGAGGGGTTATTTCTTCGGCATGCAAGGCAGACTGCAAGCTAGCGATGCTCCAATCGCGAATGGCCTGAATATATGCTATGCATGCAGGCTCATTTTCTTTGCAGCTAAGTAACCAGTTAGAACGCTCTGGATGATCCATAAACGTTAAGGTTGAACTTCCGTCGAAACCAACCTGATAGCCATCTGGCTTGCTTGGATCATTTGCCAGAACACTGTTTAAATATCCGAGCAGAAGCGTATTTTCCGGTAAAGTCTCACCATCATTTAATAGTTCAAATGTTGCCTGATGTGTTTGCTCACATGGCATAGCCATGAGTGCGTTTTGCTTATCAGCATCTACGTATAATGTATATGCAGCAGTTTGGGAAAAAGAAAGCTTTGTGTTACCAATGGTATAGGTTGCATCAGGATTGACGCACTTCAAGGCAATAGGTAGCTTATCTTCTTCGTTAGGCTGAATCGTAGTTTTTGAACATCCAGCCAGAATGAGGATCATGACAATACAAGACAGAAGAAGTTTATACATCATGGATACCCCCTTTATGTGGCTACTATGGCAATCGGGTTGTAATGGATAAGAAAGTATAGATGAATGACAATTCTTTGCAATAACATCTTAAAGTTTAGTACCTTAATAAAAAGTAAATAACATATACCCAGCTTAACAAGCCATGAATAATCGCCCAGCCGACTGAATGCCAGGTAGTGTAGCTGATAACCATTGCTAGTGCACTCCCAAATGTTATTCCTGATTTTACTGTTTGTTTGATGCTGGTATTTTTATCATTTGTGTTTGCCATGCTATTTCATCCATATATGAAATATATAAATTAAGTTTAGTTTATAGTATCATACTTTCCTGTACATAAAAAGATGCAGGTACTCGTAAATGCATAAAGAAGGATCAGGTGAAAAGATAAAAAAAGAGATTAGCTGCTAATCTCTGAACTTGATTTTGCCCTAATTGTTTCAATCAACAATTAATAAACTAAAAATGGCGCAAGGACAGCACTCTGTACCTTAACGCCAAAATCACTTGCATCTTTCAAATATATGATTACTTCATCAGATTGTACAATAATTTTATCTACAAACGAATCCACGAGGATTTTTTTATTTCCGGTATTTCTAATTTCTACAAGAAATTTTTTGATATCGGCAGCATTACTATATACTACTTCTTGATGTATACTGTTATCAATTATGTCTTGTAGCATTTTCATTTCGCCAGAAATAACTTGAGATTCATTCTTAAACTCAGCTATATCGATCGCTTGATTATAGTACAAATCTAGCAATCGCCTAGATTTATTTTCACAATGATCAAGTTTTTTCTTGGTTTCAATTAAGAGTGATTTAGCTTCTATAGATGTTGAGGCAATAATTTCCTGCATTTTTTCTGCAATATTGTCAATTGCAGCATCTGTTAAAAACTGGCTATGTATTAAATCAAACACAATATTCTCGAGATGGTCAGCAAGTATTGTTTCTGCATCGCAACCAGTACGACGTAGCTTAGAATTACATGCATAATTATAACGCTCATTATCTTTGTATTTGTACGAGCGGCCTATAAATGAACTTCCGCATTTCCCGCATTGGATCCTGCCTGTAAATAGATATTCACGATTGGCATTCTTTCGTGGCCGAGTCAGCTTCCCAAGTTTGGAATTTGCCCTATTCCATATTTCAACAGATACTATTTCTGGTATACCTCCAGGAATTCTCGTTATCTCTTCGTCATTTTTATATACATGTCGATTCCGTTTTCCATTAATTTTACTAGATGATTTATTGAATACGTATACACCTTTATACTTTTCGTTAGTCAAAATTTCTCTGATAGAGTTTTTACTGAAAGGCTTTCCTCTTTTTGTTTTTCTGCCTTTGCTATTTAAAATATTGGCTATCTTGGCATAACCATAATCATTTACATACAATTCGAAGATGATGCGAACAGTATCTGCCTCTAAAGCATTTACAGTATACATTTTGCTTTGTGGATTTACCTCATATCCCAATGCAGGAGTACCCCCGGTGTGAATGCATTTTAGAGCATTCTCTTTCATACCTTTGCGTACTTCTCTAGCAAGATTTACTGAATAATACTCTGACATGGCTTCTAGTAACGCTTCAAGAATAACTGATTCTGGCGAATCATCGAGCCTTTCTAATACTGAAACAACTCTAACTCCATTATTACGCAGCTGACGTTTATAGACAGCACTATCGTATCGATCACGAGAAAATCGATCTAACTTATGTACAATTATATATTGAAAATCATTGTTCCTAGAATCAGCTATCATCTGCTGAAATTGATCACGTTTATCACTAGTTGCACTTTGAGCTTCATCAACGTAGATCTGCAGCAGAACATAGTTTTCTCTAACGCAATATTCTTTGATTGCTCTTATTTGGGCATCTATAGACTCGGTACGCTGATTATCTGATGAGAACCTTGCGTATGCAACAGCATATTTTGCTTCTTGAAACTTCATGTTCTATTCCTCCTCGATTTGTGATATCATAGGGGCATAACAAAAGGAACTTTTCGAGTTTATTGTTATGCCGATCGCCACAGAGTACCAGTCTGGGGCGTTCTTTTTTATATTATAAGTATCGTTTCACAGCCTCTTCAATTTGCGCTGAATATTCATACAAGTCATCAAGGTCATTTAAGTTATACCTAATGGATGACTTATCTTCACCAGGCAGAAATAGTATCATTCCTTTTGCTTTAATATTAATTCGGCAAATCCATTTTCGTATGTTGTTATCAAGCATAATTCCGAAATAAGATTCAGTATCTTTGTAGAATATTCTTTTTACTGACACAGTGTTCCTCAAAATCGATTTAATAATTGAGTAAGCAAATAGTTCATCCTCTGTTGTCACAATCCGTGATTCTTCTTGTGTAGTTTCTTCGACAATCATTATTTCTTCAAGTTCACTATTACTCAAAGTTTCTTTGAATTTTGCACTCATCCTGTCATTGATATATTGGTTGATACCCTTCTTGATAATAGGTCTAAATTTATCAATAACTGCTTGTGTTTTTGTTCCTTCATAAAAATTACTCATTATATGGCGAACAAATTCGTCTGTTGGGTTATCGAGTAATTCCTTAAAAAAGCTTTTAGTCAAGTTTAAGTATTTCAATTCAGTGGCCGAGTTCATGATATTGTCAACATTTAAATTCGATTTAACAAAGTTTTCTAAGTATTGAATACTTTGATCATTTAATTCAAGCATATTGAGCTCGAAGAAAGGTGAAGAATCCATCTTATTAGGTTTTTCAAGATCAGTAAAGAATCTATAAATTATTCCGTTTGTTAAAATTGCAAATTTTGACTCTGTAGTACCAAAATATCTGAATAGTTGTGAATCGTGTTTTTCTAATTTCTCAAAACATGCTTTAGCTTCAATAAGGATAAATGGCTTTCCATCAGTTAATATAACGTAATCAACCTTTTCTCCTTTCTTAATTCCGACATCAGCTACAAATTCAGGGCAAAATTCTAGTGGATTAAATACGTCATATCCCAGTAATTGAAAAAAAGGAAGAATAAACGATTGCTTGGTTGCCTCCTCCGTCTTAATTTGAGAAAATAACTGCTTTATTCTCTCAGTCAATGCGTATAATCTCTCATTCAATTCCATTTTTACCTCCCCGCCTATTGCGTATATGTACATCCGTTATAACGGCATAAGTACCTAAATTATTTAAATTTCGCTCTCAATTCAACAACTCTACCAAGTATTACTACGGGAAGATTAGTGATCTGCTCTGCCGTATAATACTGGGGTTCAAATGAAGGATTAGTGGAGATAAGCATAATTCCACTTTCAGTATAGGTGATTTTCTTGCAAGTAGCCTCATGTCCATTAACCAATACTATCCCAATCTGACCAGAATCGATAGTAACTTGTTTCTTAACAATTACTACATCTCCTTGACTAAATTTAGGCTCCATAGAATCACCTTTGATTTGCAGAGCAAAATGATCACCACTGCGTGCCATCTCTTCTGAAATTTCTTCATAGTCGATGATGTCTTCTACAGCTTCTATAGGAATCCCTGCGGCAACGTGGCCCAGCACTGGGATCCAGTTTCCATTTTTTATTTCTGTTTCTCCAAGAATATCAGATTTTTTACATCTGAAAATTTTTGCCAGGTCTTCGATCATCCCCATTCTTGGCTCACTTCTTTCATTTTCCCAAGAAGATATTGTTTTTCCACTAATTCCTAACTTTTGCCCTAGTTCATCTTGTGAATAATTGTTAACTTCTCGTAGTTTTTTGATGTTTTCGCTTAGTATAGACATTTTTTTGTACCTCTTTTGATTATATACTATATTAAACTTAGAAAAAAATCAATTGCATATCGAAAAAAATCTAAGTTATTAAGAATTTAATCGTTGACATTCTAAGATACTTAGAGTATCATGGGTGTAGGAGGTGATAAAATGACTGAACAACTGGGACCGGTTGGGATGAAAAAAGCGAGACTTATTAAAGGGTTTAGCCAAGAATATATGGCAGAAGCACTTGCAATACATCCTCAGACTTATTCAAAGATTGAGAAGAACCCTGAATCTGCAACTGTTGCCCAAGCAAAAAGGATTTCCAAGGTTTTATCAGTCCCGATTGATGAAATTTTTTTTGGAAACGATATCTAAGAAACTTAGAGAAGAAAGGAGAATATCAATGAACATCATCGAAGCAACAAAAAAAGCACTTGCTGAGAACAAGTGCATAGCTAAGGAGCAACCTTGGTTTGCGCAATCTTGTATTTACCCATCACATGATAGATCAGCCGGGTATGTAATAGTTCGTCGAACTAATAGTTTAAAACAAAAGGTGCATAAAAGATGGGCGCCATCAACAGAGGACGTTTTAGCAGATAATTGGGTGGTTTTGGAAGAACCAATTATTTTAGCGCAAGATATATCGCCGCTAATTGAATAGCAGCGTCAATTCCTTTGTCAGCAATCCACGGCATTACCTTCTTCCATTTTTTATCATTTCGGATGCTAGTTATAAATTGATGCCCTAAAGGGGATAAACCATTGACATCAATTGCAGCGCCATTATCAGGCGCGACCATTGTCGTGAATAACCCTGAACTATTGCATTGAAAAACATGATAAACAATTTCTTCATGACGGTATTTTTGTAATCTTGGATAGATATTGTTGTCGCAATCATAGTTAAAATCAATGTCATAATCTAATTCTTCTATGGTCATTAAGATGTCACGTATGCAATTTGGATTTAATTTCATTTTAGAAGTTCCTTCCTATTAGCTAATTATATCAACAAATGCCGTTAGTAGGAATATGCAATTTTAGTACACAGAAAGGAGATTGTAAATGAATATTCGCGAAATGTCAATAGATATGCCTGCAACGGCTATGTGTGAAGAATTGAGCTCAAAGATTGCTGCTGGCGAGATTACAACAAATCAAGCGCGTGAAGTACTTGGGCTGCAACCGGTTGATAAAGGTGATTCTCTATTTGTCAGAAAGGAAGATTAACTAATGATCGAACTAGTAAAAGAAAATTTGAGTTTCGTGAGCGGAGTAATTGCTATCATTTTGAGTATTGTTTCATTTGTTGAAAACAGAATGCGAGATCACTGGTAATCATGAGTATTGAAATAATTGTATCTGAATCGCAAGTAGATTTGAATCTACTGCTTGAACAACTGACATCCGCATATTTGAAACAAAAACAGATAAAAGAGGTCGAAAATGAAAGCTAAAAAGAAATCAAAGAAGCAAATCGCTTTGGAAGTAATTGAGAATGCATTTAATAACCATCAAAAGGAACTCAATAAAAAATCTCCATATTATGCGCAAGGTGTGTCCTGGGGAATTTTATGGGGAAGTATTACGCTGGCGCGTGAAATGGATTTAATCTCTTTGGATGAAAAGTTTAAGATGCAGGATCGCCTAAATAAAATGAAAGCAATAGGGGAACACGATGAAAAATAAGAAACTAAATATCAAAAATCTATTGCTAACGGCATCTATAACTCTTGCATTAACTAGCTGGGGAAGCGCTCAAACATACAAGCAAAAAGCAGCGATGCTAGAGCGTGAATCCAACTCTTTGATGCTTGATGTCATGGTGTTGGAACAAAAGGTTGAGTTGATTAAAAAAGAGCTCAGAGCGGCTCCGAATGATGTCATTAAGCCACTGCCGGTGGTAACACAAGAAAGCAGAATTGATGAGCTGCAGACGCCGCTAGAATCAATCCTTGCGATGGATATCCCCAAACTGACAAATTACATAGAGTTAGATGTATTTATTCGTATGGCCATAGAGTACAACATTGATCCTGGCTTCGCTATAGCGACGTGGGCGCTCGAAACTGGTTGGGGCAAATCAGATGCATGGCTAAAACGTAATAATCCTGCAGGACTTACCTGCAATGGCTCATACTGTGCATACAAATCTAAGCAGAATGGCATTGAGGATATGTTCGTTCTTTTTCGGGCATATGCCGATGGCAGCATTCCTTGGGTTGGTACCAGACGTACAGTGGACGCGGTAAGAAAAAAGTGGAGCGCCACCGAGGACACTGCCACAATCATTGAAATTTGGAACAACATTATCCAGAAAGGAGGAAGGTAAGTGAAAGAAGAAATTAAGGTCACAAAACCTATAGTTGGAACACGGGCGCAGGTAATGCAAGCCGTCCGTGGACTACTGGTATTAGGTGCGGCACAGATCACAATTGAAGTAAAAGAAAAGGACACCTACTTAGTCACCACAACGAGACAGGGTCCAAATGGAAAGAAGTCGTAAGACTTTTTCTGTACCCAGTATAGCATAAATGATGCTGTTATACAAGTGATTGGGTGAATGTTGAGGTGATCAAGTGGACCAAAAATCATTTATTAAAATTTGGCGTATGATGCTTGGATGGGAGTGGTACAAGGATTCTATTGTTAAAAGTTTGTTTATTCATTGCTTGTTGAAAGCGAATTGGAAGGATGAAAACTGGAGGGGCATGTTGATCAAACGTGGTCAATTTGTAACCAGTTATAGCAAGCTTGCTGATGAATTAGGTGAAAGTGTGCAATCTGTAAGAACAGCACTAAAAAAATTAGAAAAAACTAAAAATCTAACATGCAAATCAACAAGCAAATATACTGTCATAACCATTGAAAAATACAACGATTTTCAAGCGTTCGATGAATCTATCAACACAGTTGCTAACAATCAATCAACAAACAATCAACAAGCAACTAACAAACAACTAACAACAATTAAAGAATATAAAGAAATAAAAGAAGAAAATAAAGAAGTAGTAGTAGAAGAAGATGGTGCCCAAAATCAAAATCCGGATGTTCGGAGCTGGAAAAAGGTTTTCGATACTTATGAGGAAGAATTTGGACGGCCACTAACTTCAATGGAAATCCAATTGATTCATGATCTGCCAGTCAATGATTGTTTGAAGATTCATGCACTAAAAAAAGCCAGAGCGAACGGAGTGCTCAAAATGACATACATACGTTCAATCGCCGAAAGATGGCATCAAACGAATATTAGGTCAATCGAAGAAGCGGACAGTGCAGAAGAATTGTTCAAAAAGCATCACGCAGAAAAACAAGTGCAGCGAGGAACTGGCGGAAGAAGGCCGCGCGTAATAGAACTGGTACCAGATTATATTTTGAACAATAGGAATATTGAAATTGAAAAAAAATTGTCAACCGTCGAGCAACGAGATAAATGGAAGGAACAAGTGCAGAAACTTGATAATACTCAAGCTGACGAAATTGACTATGACAGATTACAAAAACTGCTCGACAGTTTTTAGGAGGAAATGTATGAAATTAAACGGAAAGATGTTTCGGCATCCTATGGATAACAACCGGCTGGATATTGTGACCAGCGACAAAGGATCGTTTGTGATCTTCAATACCACTGATGGCGCAAATATCGCATACCAAGCTAAATATCAAGTAGACGGCATTGTTGAAAATATGGAATTTCAATTGTCAAAGCAAGATTACACCACGCTATCCAAACTAGGGGAATTCGATATCGCTATTGATGGTCCAACGCTAATTGTTAAAGCAGAGCGATTTTCAGCGAAATTCACGAAATTTGATGGAGTGAAATTGAAACTCCCAGACAGCAAGCCGCAACAGCTCGGAATTAACTTATCGGACATTTATGAGGCCGCTAAGTTTGTAAGTGACAAACATATTAATGTGATGTATCACGGTGTCATTATTTCGCCGGATGCAATTATCGGTACAGATAGTTATGTAATGTACCGAAAGGAAGTCAATACGAATATCAGCAAGGCGATTTCCGTGCCCCCTCTTATTCTGAAGTATCTGGATAAGGACAAAACATACAGATGCTTCTTATTTGGTGGCAAGCAAATTTGTTTCGTATCGGGTGAAGAAGCATTTTTCTCAAACCTGTATGAGGGAGATTACAAAGACATGGCTGCTCTGTTCAAGCGTGGAGGCCAAGTAATATCATGTTCCAGAGCGGAGCTCATGAAGTCACTTGCTGAATGTGCCATGTTCGCAAGTATTGTTGTATTGTCTGCTTCACAGGATCAGACGCTGAAAATTGAAAACCTTGAAAATGAAAAGGGAAGTAAATACACAGCCAGCATCGAATGTGAAGAATTCCAAGGAATATATAAATTGAATATCGGAATGCTTCAACAGGTGATTTCGATTTCTCAGGATGAGCAGATCGATATCCATGTAGGCAATAATCGTGCACTTGTTGAGTATCAAAATATCAAATCCTTGGTTACGGAGACACAGGCAACAAGAGATGGAAAGAAAGCAGGAGGTAAATAACGTATGAATGAAATGTTTGATATCTTTGATTTTCTGGAAGAAGAAAAAAAACCAGCTAAGAAATGCATCGTTTGCGGTGGCACAGAGGCAGACTTTGTTGCTGATTCGGATGTATGTATTGATTGCAAAGCAGAATTTGAAGCTGATCAAGAAGCACAATCGCAGGTTGCGTCTCCAGAAGTGGTGGACAGCTTTAGTCCAACTTTTGAAAAAGAACAACCTGACAATCCGGCAGCTGATAAATCAGAACAAGAAATTCCTGCTACTGCCAATGATGATGAACCAGTTCAAGACGATGATCTCGAAGAATCAGATGATGACGAAGATGAAAAGCCTGTAAAGAAAGGTAAAACATCAAAATCCAAGAAGTCAGAAGCTGCTGCTGATAAAAAGGCAAATAAGCCAACACCAGCAACAACCGAACCTCCAAAGCCTAAATCATGGGTATATCCATTTACGCTGCACTACGCTGGCCAAAATCGGGATACGGACCATATTTTTGAAAATGGAAAGGAATACACTGCCGAAGAGATCACCAAATCAATGCTGAATCATCAGTATTATGAATTTGCTGGAAAGGTGGAGTATGACTACATTAAAGCGGACAATGTGCTTGTGCCTATCTTCCAACAGCATCGCAAAGGGTAAACAACAATGGTTACATATTTATTTGTAATTGTAGGGGTTGGGGGAACCGGGTCTCTTCTTGCAAGAGACCTCCCAAAACTTCTGATAGATACGCAGCACAGTATGATAATAATTGACGGTGACCACGTTGAAGAAAAAAATATGAAAAGACAGTCCTACCAAAAGCATGACATCGGTGAAAATAAGGCGATTGCTCTAGCGGCGAAAATCAATTCCTTCTACGAAACGAAATGCCAGGCATTTGATAGGTATATCACCAAAGATGAACTAAAAAGCTGGATATTTGAAAACGGAAATTATTCGAATAAGTGGCGTGTACCAGTAATTATTGGGTGTGTGGATAATGATAAAACGCGAATGCTGCTGGAGGATACTTTCAGGGATATTGATAGTGTGATTTACCTAGATTCTGCGAATAGCGAATATGAAGGAAATGTTTATGTAACGGTAAAGAGCAACAATGTTCAAAAAGGGAAATTACGATCCCAAGTATATGATCTGGCAAATGATGCTCATCCATTGGATAAGTCTTGCCAAGAATTAGCGGGACGGAATACGCAATTCCTGATCACAAATGTAAAAATGGCCGCAGTGCTGTTGGAGCATATCAATTCATTGCTTCAAAAGCAGATGAAAGTTGGTGTTACTCTTGTTAAAAGATTTGAAACAATACATAGCTGATCAACAAGTGGACGGAGCAATTCCCCAGCTGATTCAAGAATGCATAAATAGGTGTAGTGATGCCGATGAAGTCAGAAATTGGAGTGAATGGGCTACTGCTGCACCAGAGACAGAAGTAGATTGGAGCCAGCCGTTGTATGTAGATGATGTACATATGCAAAACGAAATCGGCTATGAAGGCTTTGATAATCCATTTCTTGGCTTGATCCTAAAAAGTGTTGCTCACGATATCAAGATTTGTGAAAACCATCAAGGGCTAATGGGGTTTTATGGAATTACATCTTCAATGTTGGAAAAGGAAATCCCTTTAAAAGTAAGAAAAAGAATTACCAAAGATATCCTTCAGTTTATAAATGAACATTTTTTCAAGGAAGATGCAATGCTATTTATTCGTGAAATATTTAGTTCCGCAAAACAGAATCGTGAAATAGCCGAAGATATCCGTGAAATGATTGAAAACAACTATTACAACCTTGCTTGTGGTTATATTTTTATCGAGACCAAAGAAAATATTGACGAAACGATGGACGCTTTAGAATTCATTAGAATTTCAAAAACAAAGAATCAATATTACCAATGCTATATGTATGACCATGATAGTGACAGTTTAAGCGGAATGGGACCTGCTCTTTGGAAGGTGCTGGAGGCAGTGAGATTGGAAGGTTTGAAACAGCACAATGATGTTAGTATAGCCAAACAAGTTGGAATTAAAGTTTATTACGATGACCTTCAGCTGGGATATGCAGCTGTAGCTATCGCTAAATGTAAAATTAATAGAAAGGACGTGATGATGTGAGTCAAGTTATTGTTCGCTTTGTTGGAACTGATGATCCCGAGATGCTGCATATTGATGAATTAGGCAGGGAGATATTTCAGCGAATCAGCGGTGAAGAACTACTCAAAATCGTATCACATGCTTACGGAAACGAGCGCGCAAGTAAGCCAATATTTATCAATAATGAGGAAATCATAGCGCATGGTCCATCAAGCGTTGCGATTGTTCAAAAGCAACGGAAGCGTATAGTTACATACCAAAATAAGGCATATAACATAGCTTTTCCTAACAGCTTCTACGTTTTAAGTTTTGTAAGCGGGAGTGTTAAAAAAATTACGGCTTTCGCATTCTGTGAGTGGGAAGGCTTGGATACAAAATTGTATCAGTATCCTATGCCAAATATGCTTTATAGCAATGACTTGTGCATGGGTACAGCGGACAAAAAAATCAAAGATAAAGATTATATTCAAGCCCTCGAAAATATCACCTATGCGATATATACGCATAGTACAGTTAATGGCATAAAATCATTCAAGGATACGGCTACTTACTTTGAATACTTGGAACAAAATGATTTTCCATATCATCTGCTTTTGCCGCTTAAAAATACAATCAAAGATTATGTGGAGGTGCTTACTTGAATAACGTAATACTTACAGGGAGGCTCACCACAGAGCCAGAAACATTCATGAGTACAAACAACAAACAAGTCACTAAATTCACGCTGGCGGTCGCTCGGAGATACACACAAGGTCAAGAATCGGACTTCATTGGTTGTACATGCTTTGAACGAACAGCCAATTATATCAATCAATATGTGCATAAAGGTTACAAGATTGCTGTGCAGGGAGTTATTCAAAACAATAGCTTTACTGATAAACAAGGTAAAAAACAATCCAAGACCGGTATTGTGGTTGATGTTGCAGAGGTGCTGGACCGTGGAGGATCTCACAATAATCAAACTGCCCAAAGGACAACATATCAGCCACCAGTTGCAGCAGCTCCGAAAGTAAAGGAAGAGCCGATGCTTGATATCAATCCTGATGATTTACCATTCTAAAGAAAGGAGCATGACCCATGGAACGCAATGAATTTCACATCGTTTTTGAAAACGATAGAGTAGTTAGCATGTCAAGTAATCTTACCGATGGTCAGCTGTTTGGACTGGCATTTGCGCTTATCGAAAAAACTGGTTCAACCGGAAGCAATGAGCTGCTAGAAAGTGTCATCGCAGCTGTAACAAATGGCCAGAAAACTTAAAAAGTCCGGAGGCAAGAAACGAACTTGGCCGATTAAGAATGTTAAGCAATTTGAAAATTTCTTGTTGTACTGGGCAATAAAACGAGATCAAGCAAAAAGCCCGAAAAAGAAGTACCAGGCTTATCGAAATTGGATGATGTGTTTAATAGGAGTAAATACAGCATTCCGCGCGGAGGATCTCTTGCAGCTGAGGGTCCGGGATGTGATTAAAGGCTATGTTTCAATCAAAGAAAATAAAACCGGTAAATTCCAGCATTTCAGAATGGCCAAGGAACTGCATCAAGAGATCATTGAATACGTGGAAACATTCAATCTTACCAATAATCAATACTTATTCATTGGTCAAGCAAAGACAATGGAACCAATCACAAGGCAGCGATCACACAAGGTTGTTATGCAAGCAGCCAATGAAGTTGGCATTGGGTTTCCGTTCGGGCTGCATGGGTTGCGTAAGACGTTCGGATATCACTATATGCTCAACGGAGGCAATGTGCTGACGTTAATGAAGATGTATAACCACGATGATACTACTGTCACGTTGCTATATATCATGTGGGGCGACGATGATGTGCAGGCGGACCGGCACAGTACATATTTTGCAGGTAAGAAAAGTGCTAAGATTGCTAGGAGGAAATAATGGTTAGTTTTAAGATAGACAAATTAAAAATAGAAAAAAGAGTATTAAAAGCAGAATTAACAGAAGTAATCAAACTTGATGTAATTTTAGGAGATGGTACAGAAGAAAATCCCAAAAGAAAAGTTACTCAGTTCTGGTCATTAGAAGGTTCTCTTATTGGCGAGATTTACTCTTAGGTTTATGAGAACGCTTATCAATCTCTCTGATCTGACGTTTATTCAGGTCATGACGCACTTCTTCCATTACAACAGAAATACAGAAAGATAAATCATCAACATTATATTCGGGATATACAGATAAGTAGTGTGTATGATCAGAACCCAACCAATTGACACGATTTGCAAGGTCTTTGATGTCTGCATTCGCTATACGATTATTGATAACATTAGATAAAGTATCTTTCTCAATATCTTCCTTTTGAGATGGATTATTGAGAATAGCGTAGTCTTTAATTAAAAATTCCAAAGCCTTACGTAATCCGCTTCCGACAAGTTCATTGAGGTTATTTTGCCTTGCAACTTCTGATTGGTTGTAAATTGTGAAAAATCTAGGTGAGAGTTCGCGGATTTTATCATCTATCTTAATGTGTTGTCCAGCTAAATTACTTGGATATAATTCATTCGGATTAATCTCAGAGCTATTATTTTCGTCAAACACTGCAAAATAAAGCTTCGAACATACAACACACTGAAGTACTTTGTATCTGTCTTCTGTCTCCCCATCAATTGAATAAACAGATCTCTCTTCAACTTCTTCGGGAACCATCAATGTTTGACAAAATGGACAGCAGTTTATATTCATAGATATTCTCCTTTTTGATAATTATAGCAAAAAAAATATAACTAAAAAAGTAGATTGTTTTGAATACAATGAATGAGATTAACGAGATTTCAAAAGTTCGTAAACTTTTTATAAAAGTACCACTGCCAAAAGTATCAAAAAATACTGATGCTTACTAACAAAATAAGGCTTCTGTTCTGCCAGCGAAAAAGTTGACAGAATTAGGGGTTATGTCAATCTTTTTAGAAAGAAAATAAGGGGTAAAAAGTATGGATGAAAAAACAGTATTAACGATCACGGTCACAGATCAAGAGACAACCTTGGAAGGTGAATTCAATGAGTTGGATTTATTAGCTGCCATGGACATCTTAGTTTGCAAAATCTGTGATCAACAAGGATGTTCGAAGTTTGATGTATTAAAGGCTCTACATGCAGTATTCAAAATGCAAGAAGAGGAGGATGGAAATCTATGAGGAAAGTATCTATGAGGAAACTATCAGAGTTCAATGACGAGGTGATGCTGATATTTGATGGTGAATATCACGAGATCGTAGTCATGTCAAAAAAAGATTTCATGGAAAGTGACTATCTTAAATTAAAGCCAAATGTATTCATTGCAGATGAAGTTTCAGTGAAATTTGATATTGAAGATTACATTGAGTATCGAAGTGATGAAATGCATGAAGATTGGGTAGAAAATGTCATGAATGATATTGATAAAAACAATGAAGTAGTTAGAAACTTTGCGGAGTACATCAATAAGATATTTGAAACAAACATAACATACTACGAAGGTGAAAAGATTATAAACGACTTCCTTTTGGAGGAAGCAGAAGATGAGTAAAGTACACCTTGATGCACTGGAGACAATCGAAAAACATTTATTTTCAAACGAGGAGGTTCACTGGCAGGAATTAAATAGATGCTTATCCACACTAAAAAAACTTGTGAGTAATGAACCTTTGCGATTTGAAGAGGGCAAAAAAGGAATGGCAAAGCTATTCAATGTTGCTTGAAATTCAGGTTGTGTTGCAGCAAGGAATGCTGCTATTGATTCAATCGAAAAGCAGATGGAAAACCTTGAAAAGGCAAATTCAGAAATAATCAAAAAGCTGCTCAGACTTGAGGGACAACGTAATGAAACGACCAAGCAAACAGATGACAAAAATTCAAAAATGGCGGCGGCAACAAATCGAGCGTGAAGGATTTAAAGTGATGTGTTTGAACTCAGAACAGGTGGCGGAGTTTGTTGATCGGATAATCAAAGAAAGGAAATATACAGATGCAAATTAAAGATATCGAATGGCCATTGAATAGAAATAGAGACGCATTAATAGCAGAGATGATTCAATTTACATATGATAACGATGTTCCTAACATGCGCCAGGCTTTGGAATTATTCCAGACTTATAGATCTATTGAGCCACGAGTGAATGAACTTCATAGTGCAATATGTGATGCTATTGAAAAGCTGCAAGGAATTGAAGAAGAAGTAGAAAATATCAAGGAGGTAATTGATGAAGGATAAAAAATTCAGATTGGCAGGAGTTCAAACTGCAAACGAAGCGTTTGTCATCGTTGATTCAGATACACGCGAAATAGTGGTTATTACCAATGAACTAGGTGTTGACCGCAGGCTCATTTACATAGATTACAACGAGTGCAAACAACGTATGAAGCATCTAAAAAAACGAACCGGCATGAATCTAAAAATGGTTAGGATGTGTTACTGATGCCAAGCCCAAGCATGGAGGAAAGAATCAGATATTATAAATCTGAATTGTACAATTATAATTATTGCCTGGCTGAATTGAGAGAACATGACCTGCAGCTTACCAAAATAAAGAATGATTTGCTGGGGGTATCAGCACCGCCGACAGATCAACCTGCGATATCTTCTGGACCACCAAAAGATAGGAAAGTCGCGTTGATCCATACAAAGGACAAATTGGAGTTGAAAAGGAACAGTTTCCTAGTAAGAATAGAAACTATTGATGCAGATCTTGCCAAACTTCGAACAGGAGAGCGAGAATTGCTGGTTGATTTGTTTATTCGTAGCAGATATGATCCTAAAAAAACGACTTACGAAAAGAAAAGTTCAGAGATGGAAAGGCCTGATAAATGGTTGAAACGGCATGTTGATAAAATTATTAAAAATATTTTAGAAAATAGATGATTTGTCCTTTAGGACATGTTGTCAATAGGGTATTATAGTATCATGGAATGCGTAGGTATATACGAATTTCATGGCATGTTTGTTCTCAGAATACTGTCATTGCCTTCATGGTAATGCGGATTGAAACTCAAAACATCTTTCTTCGGTAAAAGGCTACTGGGCGCAGTAGTTTTTTATTTGTTACTGATTTGTTACTATCGATGTAGTATAATTGAAATAAAAAGGGGATAAGAAACAATGGATACATTTACTAATTTTCTAGTTTCAATTGTTAGTGCGGCTGGAGGTGCAGGATTTGTTGGTTTGCTTTTGATCAATCGATTTATGGATAGTCTCCAAGAGAATCGTAAACAGATGATAGAATTTGAGAATAGCATCAAGTTACTTGAAAAAAGTATGCATAATGAAAATCTATTACATGTTTCAAAAATACAATATGAAAAAGAATTTATAATTTATTTAGAATTATGGGAAGCGATGTGTGAATGTACCGATGAGTTTCGTAAGCTTGTTTATTTACCGAATGAAGCTTTAGGATCTCAATACGTAAATTTTACAAGAAAAAGTTCTGAAAGATATGGAAAAATAAAGGCTAAGTTCGAACCATTTATGAAAAATGAATTAAATAATTACCTGGTAGATTATAGTTTGATCATTAATGAATTTACATTATATATTTTAGAAGAAATTGGAAATGAATTTAGAACAAAAAGTTATAATGAAAGAAAAGAACACTGTCTTTCTCAAATGAAAAGGATAGATGATATTATATTAAAATTCAAAGAGGAATTAAAATCATATCTTGTCAGTTTTAAAATTAATTAGAAATAGGGGAGGGAACTAACTATATGAGCTTGTAACAACGGTAGTAACTGCAGCAGGTGGAGTTGGGTTAATTATTGTATTTTTAGTAAAATACATAATGAAAATTCTTTATAAGAGTTATGAAGATGTTAAAGAATTAGAGTTGGCAACCGCAAAGAAAAGAATAGAAATAGAGAATGATAATACATTGCATATGTCTAAACTACAGTATGAAAAAGAATTCTCTATTTATTTAGAGATATGGGAAGCCTTATCTGATACTGCTAAAGATTGTATCTTGATTTCTAAGATTTCGGAATACCAAAAAGCCAAAGGATTCAAAAAGGAGTCGTTTGATAAATACCTTAAATTTACAAATTTGCATTCTAAATATGAGCCATTCTATAATCAAAAATTTAGTCCTAGACTTAATCAGTTGAACTATGATATTAGCGACTTGCATTTATTTTTTAATAAAGACATAGAAAATAAATTTAAGATGGATGACGATGAAAGAAAACAATATTATAAACAAGAATTAGATCAAATATTTGATAATTTAAAAGAATTCAAGAATGATTTAAAAGACTATCTTTTGTGTTACAGAATCAATTAAAATCATGTAAAAATGCATGATTTTATTTTGTGCACAAGCTAACTGAAAGGAGCTGATCTAATGGTTAAACTGACACCTAAACAAGAGCGCTTTGTAGCTGAATATCTAATCGATCTAAATAGCACACAAGCAGCTATTCGTGCCGGATACTCGTCCAAAACAGCTACAGAACAGGCAATCTAATTGAAACTTTTTTTCTGTAACAGGCATTGGCGATCGGCGCTGGTGCCTTTTGCATTGCAGAGGTGGTGAATGATATCAAAGACTACAAGGATAAACGATGGTTGAATAAAAGAGAAATACGACTAAAGATAGATGAATACAAATGCCAGGAATGCAAACGGTATGGACGACCTAAAGCGAAAGCTACAATGGTGCATCATATCATCCCGTATGCATGGTGCAAGTTGTACAACGTCTTACTAGCATTGAATTTGAAAAACCTTATCAGCTTATGCGATACATGTCACGGAAAAATGCACAACAAAGTAGACGGTAAACTGACCGAGCTTGGCAGATCGTGGGTAAGGCGCATGGGAGAATTCGGGTTGAAGTGGCTAGAAGAATACGGTGATAATTGGTAGTCCCCCCTACCTTCGAAACTGAGTTTTTGACTCTCCCACACCGGATGAGACAACCCTTTCCAATAGAGCGGATCTTGAAAAAAATTTTTTGGAGGTGGAAAAGTGCCAAGGAAAAAGAAAACTTATCTTGATAAAATTGTTGAAAAAACAATCGAAGAAATGGTTGCGCTTGGCACGTATAAGGCTGAGTACAACAGAATTATTTCGATTTACGCAGAGTTGGTGGAACAGTATGAGATCATGACAAAAAAATTTA
This sequence comes from Bacillota bacterium, assembly GCA_023388995.1. Taxonomy (GTDB): domain Bacteria; phylum Bacillota_I; class Bacilli_A; order Erysipelotrichales; family Erysipelotrichaceae; genus JAEWFD01. The sequence continues at coordinate 38,477 of JAEWFD010000034.1, read as the reverse complement.
AGGATTCCGATTATCAATACGAAGTTTTTACGGGTGATGGCGGTACAAAAAAATCCCCGATCGTAGCGACTTTAGAATCACTTAGGAAAGACATTGCTTCCTACAGCGATCGCTTAGGATTAAATCCAAAGGCGATGGATTCTGTCAAAGTACAGAAGAAAGAAACGTCAGCGCTTGCTAAAGCGTTGAGTGGAATAAAATGATTGTTGATAATCTATCGGTTGTGAATGAATATGTAGATGCTGTGGTTTCCGGGCGTAAACTCGCTTGCTTAGAAACACGACAAGCATGCAATCGATACTTAGAAGATTTGAAGAACCCTAAGTATGAGCTCATCACCAGAGATGCAGAGTTTGTTATTGGCATAATCGAAAGAACATTTGTTCATGATCAGGGGGAAAAGCTGGATGGCACTCCGTTACGCGGTGAGCCTTTTTTATTGGAACCATGGCAGAAATTCATTGTATATAACCTTCTCGGTTTCTTTCATGTTGGAACAAAAATTCGCAGGTATAAAGAAGCGTTTATCTTTATACCGAGAAAAAATGGGAAAACAAGATTTGTCGGCGCTCTATCCTGGGCATTGGGATTGTTGGAAAGAATGTCCGGTTCAAAAGTCTATATTGTTGGGGCGGCGCTGGAGCAATCATTGCAGTCTTTTAATTTCATCCATTTCAACATCAAAAGAATGGGTGAGGAAGAAAATTTCAGAATCCTGGATAATAACCAAGAACATTCGATCTCTGGCGAACTAGGCGATGGATCGATGTATATTAAAGCGTTGGCAGCAAATCCGGATCGGCAAGATTCACTCAACTGTAATATCGGTATCGCAGATGAGCTGCATGCGTACAAGTCCCCCAAGCAGTACAACATTATCAAAGAGGCGATGAAAGCTTATACAAATAAGTTGATGATCGGTATTTCGACGGCTGGAGATAACATGAATTCATTTTGTTATAACCGTCTTAAATATTGTCAGAAAATTCTAAACAAATCGGTCAGCAACGAAACATTATTTGTTTTTATTGCAATGGCAGAACAAAACGATGGAACCGTAGATTTCCTTGATCCGGCCCAACATGAAAAAGCAAATCCCAATTATGGAGTAACGATCAGACCGGATGAAATGATCATTGAAGCACAACAGGCGCAAGATGATCCGCAGCAGCGGAAAGACTTTCTTTCCAAGTCGCTAAATATTTATACCGCTGCAATGAAAGCGTATTTTGATATTGAAAAATTCAGGAAAAGCAATAGCCGATATAAGTGGACTTTGGCGGAATTAGCCAAGCTGCCTATCGATTGGTATGGCGGCGCAGACCTCGCAAAGTTGTTTGATCTATGCGCTTCTGCTTTGTACGGTACGTACAAAATGGGAGATAAAGAAATTGACATTGTAATAACGCATGCTTATTTTCCGATCACCGCTGCACATGCAAAAGCAGAAGAAGATAATATCCCGCTTTTTGGGTGGAAGGATGATGGGTGGCTTACGATGACAAACTCCGCGATTACCGACCATGAAGAGATTGTTAGGTGGTTCATCAAAATGCGGAGTATGGGTTTTAGAATTAAGCAGGTTGGTTTTGATAGAAAGTTCGGTAGGGAATTTTTCTTATCCATGAAACGAGCAAAGTTTGCGATTGAAGATACTCCGCAATTGTTCTACTACAAATCAGAGGGGTTCCGCAGGATCGAAGCCAAAGTAGAAGCAGAGTGTTTCTATTATCAAGGATCAGAAGCGTATGAGTATTGTGTTCAAAATGTCAAAGCAGTTACCCAAACAGACGATGCAGTAAGTTACGACAAAGTGGAGGAACATGCGAGAATTGACATTTTCGATGCTTCCGTTTTTGCTGCAATGCAGAAACTCAAAAATATGGCAAAGAGTACAAGCGCCAAAGGTTGGCTGGGAGGAGGTGAGGAATAGATGGGAAAGTTAAGAAATATAGCCAGGAAAGTAACGCAAAGATTTAGAAACAAAATGATGGAATCATGGCTTACAACGCTAGATTCGTATGATACGTTATGCGTACCTGGTTATACGAAATTGGCGGATAATCCGGAAGTGAGAATTGCAGTTGATAAAATAGCTGACTTAGTGTCATCCATGAGTATTCATCTGATGAGAAATACAAAGGATGGGGATGTCAGGGAAAAGAATGAGCTATCCAGAAAAATTGATATCAATCCATACTCCCTGATGAGTCGTAAAACATGGGTGTATAACATTGTTTATACTATGTTGCTAGATGGTGAAGGGAATTCATTTGTTTTCCCAAGGATAAATTCAAAAGGGTTTATTGAGGATTTGGTCCCGCTACCGCCAGCTACAACGCGCATCAAAGATGTGCCCGGCGGTTATAAGGTGATCTCCAACGGACAGCCATATGAGCATGATGAACTGCTGCATTTTATGATAAATCCAGATCCGGATCGTCCATGGGTGGGCAGAGGATATAGAGTTGTCCTAAATGATATTATTCACAACCTGAAACAAGCCACTGCCACGAAAAGATCATTCTTTAGCGGCAAGTATATGCCAAGTCTTATTGTCAAAGTAGACTCTTTGACCGCTGAACTTGCCAGTGAAGAGGGTAGAGATAAGGTATATGACAAATACTTGCAATCAGCGGAAGTAGGGAAGCCGTGGATTATCCCGGCAGAGTTGTTGGAAGTACAGCAAGTAAAGCCATTAAGCCTTCAAGATATTGCGATCAACGATTCCGTGCAACTAGATAAAAGTACAGTAGCCAGCATTATTGGAGTGCCGGCTTTTTTCTTGGGAGTCGGAAAATTTGACAAAGAAGAATACAACGTATTTATCAATACCAAAATCATGCAGATCGCCCAACTGATTGAGCAACCTTTGACCAAAGGTATTTTATATAGTCCAGATTTGTACTTCAAAATGAATCCACGAAGTTTGTATGCATACAACATAAAGGAACTAGGAGAACTGGGCGGCTCAATGTATGTAAGAGGACTAATGATAGGCAACGAGGTACGAGACTGGATTGGGCTTCCACCAAGGGAAGGATTGTCTGAACTTGTCATTCTTGAAAATTACATACCTGCAGATCAAATTGGCAATCAAAAGAAATTGATAGGAGGTGATAAAAATGAAAAATAAAATCCAAAGAAGGACTGTGCAGCTGCCGCTCGGCTCAGTGCAGCTTGAAACAAGGGAACAAGATGATGCCTTATATCTTGAGGGTTATTTTGCTGTGTTTAATCAAGAAACAGAATTATGGCCAGGTGCATTTGAAAAAATAGCTCCGGGTGCATTTGATAAAACAATGGGTAATGATATCAGGTGTTTAATTAACCATGATACAACGCTTGTCCTTGGCAGAAATAAAGCGAATACCATGGAACTAAAAACGGACTCACATGGACTATGGGCTTGTGTGAAAATCAATTCAAAAGACAGCGATGCGATGAATGCATATGAGCGTGTAAAGCGCGGCGATGTATCCGGAAACAGTTTCGGCTTTAATATCATCTCCGAACTTACCGACTGGCGGGATGATGGCACTGTTATGTGGACCTTAACAGAAATTGACCTACATGAAATTTCGGTGGTCACATTTCCTGCCTATGAGCAAACAACAGTCCAAGCCCGTCAAAAAGAAGTGGAGCAACACAAAAAAAGAGCGTTAGATGCAAAAAAAGCAGAGCTAAGGAGGATGTTATCAAATGCTTAAACAATTAATGATTCAAAAGAAGATTGCGCAGCGCCAATCACTCATTGCGGAGTTTCTTGAATCTAAGAAGAGCAATGCAAGCAAGAGATCAGAGCTGGAAAATGCAATTGAAGAAGCTACAACGGAGGATGAACTTACAGTCATTGAAGAATCGGTAACAGCATTGGACAATGACGAAAAAGAAATCTCTGACAAAATTACCGCCCTGCAAGCTGAAATTACTGGTTTGGAATCCGAACTAGATGAACTTAACAGCAAACAGGTAAAGACATCGGCCATACAGAGCACAAAAGGAGATGATGTAAGAATGGCAAACTTCAGATTTTTTCATGGTAGATCCCGCGATGACGTAGAAAACATTGTATCAAGAAGCGAAGTAAAAGACTTCATGGCACAAACACGTGCGCTAATTGGCGAACAGCGTACAGTCAGTGGGAAAGAATTATTGATTCCTGTAGTTATGATGGATATTTTAAGAGATACGTTACATCGATACTCAAAACTAATCAAACATGTCAATCTTAAACCCGTAAAAGGGAAAGCTCGTCAGACTATTGCTGGTTCTATTCCAGAGGGTGTCTGGATGGAGGCATGCGGAAAGTTGAACGAACTAAATTTAGTGTTTAACCAGCTGGAAGTTGATGGATACAAAGTTGGCGGTTTTATTGCTATCTGCAATGCAAACTTGGAAGATTCTGACGTCGATTTAGCTGATGAAATTATGGATGCGTTGGGTCAAGCAATTGGCCTTGCCGTAGATAAAGCAATTCTATATGGGACCGGGGCGAAGATGCTTGTTGGGATTGTGAAACGTCTTTCAGAAGCTGCGAAACCAGCTTATTGGGGGGAAAACGAAAAAACTTGGACGGATTTACGCACAAGCAATTTGTTAGTGAGTGATCCAGAAGCTACTTCGGATGTTGAATTTTATAAAGACTTGGTTAAGAAACTAGGCAAAGTAAAATCAAACTACAGCAACGGAGTGAAGTTTTGGGCAATGTCCTCTCAAACATTTGCAAATTTGCAAGCACGTGCTTTAACCATCAATGCTGCTGGAGCGATCGTAAGTGGACAAACAAAAACAATGCCTATTGTTGGTGGTGATATTGTTGAGTTGGACTTTATTCCGGAAAATATCATTATTGGTGGGTACGGTTCCTTATACCTGCTTGCTGAACGTAAGGGAACTTCGCTTGCTGTATCAGAACATGCGCAGTTTATTGAAGATAACACTGTTTTCAAGGGAACTGCCAGATATGATGGACGTCCGGTGTTTGGTGAAGCGTTTGTGGCTATCAATATTAGTCAAGAGGAATTGGCTGCTGTTCCATCCGCTACGGCTGTCACGTTTGCAGCTGATACTGCAAACGGTTAGGAGGTTGTATATGAAGGTAAAAGCATTAACGACATTTGTATTCCGAAAAAAACTTTACAAGTTAGATCATGAGTATGATCTAAATCAAGAAGAAATTGAGACAATCAATGCTGTTCCTGGTTTAATTGCAAGTTCAGGTGATTCCGATCTGAATGATTCAGACGATCAACCCCTATCCAAATCAAAACTTAATAAAATGAAGAAAGCTGAACTGCTTGAATTAGTGGCCGAGCTTGAGTTGGATATTGATTCAGAGCTTTCAAAAGAAGATATTATAACTCAAATACTAGAGAGGCAGCCCGAATAATGGATGCCTCTCTGATTCTTTCTTTGGTTAAGCAAGGGATAGGGATCAGTACAGACAAGCGCGATGATTATTACGGAAAACGAATCCAGTCAACGATCATCGAACTAGAAAGTGATTATAAGTTTGGAGTAGATCTGTCGAACATAGAACACATGATGTTTGTTGCGGATTATGTAATCTGGCAGATCGAAAATCAAGGCAAAAGTTTAGGTTTGCCAATTCAGTTAAAAGTGAAATTAAAAAATCACTTGATTAAGAATGCAGGGTGAAAAAATGCTGAATGAACCTATTGTAGCATTACAAATGAGTCCGGGATTAGGCGCAGCTCCTGCACAAGAAATAAAACGAATCGAGATATTTTGCGAGGTGAAAAACCTTGGGATTAAAGCGAAAGTTGGGGCTCTTGCTGCGGGCATTGACTTGGAGGCTGTCATCGAAGTTATTACTGATGAAATTGAGGATGCGACACACGTAGAACTTAAAGGTAAACGGTACAAAATTGAAAATGCAGATGTCATCAGTAAACTTAAATCAAAGGTGCATTTAGGTGTGGCGAAATGATTGATATCAATTTCGGAGATCAAATACAAAAACTGATTCGTGATATTGACCTCATGGATGATACGGCTGCAAAAAGGGTCACAAGATCTGTACAAGCTGGCGCTGATGTAGTAGTAAAAAAACAAAAAGAATTGATTGCCGGTAAAAGTTCCAAATTTGCCGGCGCAATATCTAAAACGGCAGCATTCGTCGACAAAGACAAGAATATTACCGTTAATACCGGATACACAATGCAATCAGTCAGAAAACACGGTATCGGCGGTATTGTCATGGAGTATGGCCGCCCAGGTGCAAAACGAGGCGGAAAGACAAAACGCAAATCAAAGAATGGAGGATACCATGAAATGAGAATAGGAAAAGTTGATGCAACTCCTCACATTCGAAAAGGTTATGACGCTGCAATCGAAGAAGCGGTGGAAATAACCGTGAGTGATTTGCTGGAGGTAGTTAAGCTATGAATAAATTTGAGTTTATCGATGGGATTATCAGCTCCTTTGACTTGCCGTTTTATTGTGGTATGCCCGAACTAAACAGAATACCGCAAACGTTTATCATATACGATTATTACGATATGCCAATGCATGCTGCAGATAATACTCTGCTTGCAACAAAAGTCAATCTGACAATACATATTGTGGCGGATCGCTTTGATGGTGGATTAGTAAATCGCGTAAAAAACGGTCTGATGAAAAAAGGCTTCGAGTATTTAGGTGATGGGCCAGGTTCATTGGATGATGATTTATTCCGTGGCAAAAAAATACGGATATTAGAGTTTCAAATAGATATGGAGGAAAATCTATGAGCAATACAGAAAGAAGCCCTGTTAAGGGTTTAAAGAAATTAGTTATGTGGCCGCTGGTGGCAGATACAGAAGAATTGCTGACATATGGAACGGCAAATCCATTTGTTAAATCCTTGATGACTGCAACTGACACACCAACTATTGTCGAAGGCGAGCTGCCAGCCGACAATCAGATTGTTGAAAGCGACATGGAAGTAACTGGCGGGACGCTTGCAATTGGAATTACCGCTCTCAACGAAGGCGACAGAAACCTCATTTACGGCAATAAGCTGGTAAACGGAACAGTTATCCAAAATAAGGATGACATGGGAAGTTACATTGCTGTAGCGTACATGACAAATAGAAGTGATGGGAAGGCCAATCTGTACAAAAAATTGAAAGCCCGCTTCTCACCATCTGCAGAAACTTTCAACACCCAACAAGTGGGCAATATTTCTTACGCCACTACAACCATCAACGGAAAATATATCCCAACAATCAATGATGGTAATTTTGGCGGTACACGTTATGGTGTAGATCCAATTGCAGATAAAACAATTATTGATAACTGGTTTACCGAGGCCCTTTACTTAGGACCTACAGCAGGCGGGACTCCTCCAGAAGGCGGTAGTGGAGACTAATGCAAGAACTTGAAAAACGAAAAATACCGATCACGCTATCTGGCAAAGAATTTTATTTGCGTTACGATTTAAATTCGATGGCATACTTGCAGCATTATTATGGAAATATTGATGAGCTGCTTGATAAGGAGCACGAACAATGGAACTTTGATGATGTCGTGCATCTGCTGCGAGCTGGTTTGATGGATTTTAATTTTGATGAAAACGAAGTTGTCATTTCCAAAAGAAATTGGGATGCAATAAAGCCATCCGTTGCCGGCATTGGTCAACTGGTGGATATGCAAGGACTTAGCGATATTGTACTGCAAATTGTTCATGCAATGATTGATGCGTATCCGGATGCTCCCATCGGAGCAGATACAAATTTTCAGTAGGGGCGAACCGAGAGCCACTCAATTATGGGTGGCTTCGTTGTGTTTTTTGCGACGTACTAGGTCGCCCGGAATCAGAGTTTTATCGTAGTACGTTACGTGAAATATTGTATCGCTGGGATATTTACGCGCTGGTGATGGGTTACAAGAAGCCACCGGAAAAGGTGGAAATGTTTGATGATGAGGGGTGAGTATAGATGAATGTCAGATCATTGGTAATTGGTTTTGGAGCAAACACGCAAAATTTTTCTGCCGGTGCTAAGTTGGTTAAAAATGAGCTGGCAGCATTAGATACGCAATTTCGAGCAAACAAAAAAGAAACGTCAGCGCTGCAAAAAGAATACGATGAGACAAACAAGCAGCTGAGGCTATTATCTGCTGCAATGAAAATGACAGGTGGTACCGAAAAGCAAATTGCAGAGTTCCAGCAGTTGTCCGAAAAGTTGGATGTTACATCTGTAAAGCTTGGCAAAGTAAAAGCCAATCAAACTGAACTGAAAAATCAGATCGGAATGGCAAATGCCGAGTTAAAAAAATATCAGGAAGGTATGCGCGGTGTTGGCAATGAATCCGAAAAGGCATCCAAGACAATATCTAATTTTGGAACTGCTATAAAAGCTCTTGTGTTGGGATATACAGGGAAAAGGCTGTTTGATTATTTGATTGGCTCGAATGCCGAGATGGAACAGTATCTTACATCTTTTGAGGTTATGCTAGGCGACGCTGGGAAAGCCAAAAAACTGATGGAAGATTTGACGAAATTCACGGCTGCAACACCGCTGGAACAAGACGGTGTTGTGAAGAATGCCCAACTCCTGATGAACTATGGTGTGGCCGCGGATGATGTCATCAAAAAGATGACCGATCTGGGTAATTTATCGCAAGGTAATGAAGAAAAGCTGGGCCGGGTTTCTCTTGCATATGGGCAAATGCTGGCTAAGGGTAAGGTAACTGGCGAGGAACTCCGCCAAATGACGGAGGCGGGTGTTCCGCTGCTTAGCGCATTGGCAGAATCCTTGGAGGTATCGACTGCTAAGCTGCAAAAAATGATTAGTGACGGGAAAGTTGGTATTCCTGAACTTGATGCAGCCATAAAGTCATTAACTACTGGAAGCGGTCAATTTGCCGGGATGATGGAAAAGCAATCGAAGTCAATGAATGGCTTGCTATCTACGCTGCGCGATGAATTTGTGCAGTTTGGACGTGAAGCTGGTGCTGAGGGATTCGGTGAGGTGAAAGATACCATAGCCGATGTTTTAGAAGAGGTCAAAGCAGCACGCGCAAGCGGCGAATTGGCAAAGCTGGCCAGCGATATTGGGAATGGTGTTGCGGGTACTATCAAGTTATTTGTAGGTGCAGTCAAGACACTTTGGCAGTGGCGGGATGCCATTGCAGCAAGTGCAGCGGCTATGGTCGCATTCAAATCTGTTATGACTATGCACAGCGTTATTTCAACGGCTGTAAAGGCAATCAACGATTACAAAAAAGCCACAGATGCAGCCACAGTGTCGCAGGGCATGCTTAATACTGTTATGCTTTCGGCGCCTTGGATGATGGCAGCAGCTCTTGCTGCTGCATGCGTGGGTGCGTTTACCCTGATGGCAATTAAAAATGATGTTCTCACTAATTCGATCGATGCAAGTGCAAAAAGTCTTGATCGAATGAATAATTTGTTGGATGACGCCAGGGAACAAGGTACATCGTACGCGGATATCGAAACAAAGAACATCGGCGTTTTGGAAAGCAAAGCCAAAATCTATGAAGAATTGAGAACAAAAATCAATCGAACCGCTGACGAAGAGCGCATGCTGAAAGAAGTAGTAAATGATCTGCAGGAGTTGATGCCAGCCTCGATCAGTTTGATTGACAAGGAGACTGGTGCATATCATTCTAAAGCGGATGCAATCGACCGAGTGATTTCCAAAATGCGTGCTGAAATTTTGCTGAAAAGCAAAGAATCAGAATATACATGGGCAATCACAAACAAGGATAAGCTGAAAGAAGAAATAGACAAGGCTTCCACGAATAAACCTGCCATTGATTATAGTGATGAGTGGGGTTCCGTGCCACTTATGACAGTTTGGCAAATGGAAAAGGCAAATAAGAATCTGGAATCTGCCAAAAAGCAATATGCAGAAGCGATCAAGATTGAGCAGGAGTATGAACAAATGCTCAAGGATTTTTATACCGAATATCCAAGTACCTCCACAAAGACAAAACCAACTTTAAGCGGAGATGATGATGGAAAGAAAAAAGAAAATCCGCTAGTTACAAAAAGCAAAAAGGCATATGAGGATTTACGTTTCTTGCGGTCCGCTGATATGATCAGCGAAGATGAATATTTAAAAGACCTCACTAAGTTGCGTGACAATGCAAAAAAACTTGATGGAGATCTATACCGCAAGTATTACCTCGAAGTTTACAATATCCAAAAAACAGCGAACGAGGCGATGCTAACGGAAGAGCAGAAAGCTGCAGATGAACTTGCCAAAACGAAACAAAAAGAGTTTGCAGACTGGATCAAATCCAGCAAAAAGGCTTACGATGATTTGTATAAGGACCGTATCGACCGAATCAATGCGGAGATTAAAGCAGAAGAAAAACGAGTCAGCAAGTTAATTGCCGGCATCGATGCTGAGATCAAAGCACGGCAGCGGCTGAAAGAAGAAACAGACGCAAACAAGCAGATCGATGCAGTCAAAGCAAAATTACAATATGCCCAGCTGGATGATTTCAGCCGGATGGAACTGGAACGTGAACTAGCGAAGCTGCAACAAGAGAAGTCCGATCGGGAGTGGTTAAATTCCAAGGAAGATGAAAAAGATTCTTTGCGGGCGCAGCTGGACCGATACAAAGAAATTGCCGAACAACAAAAAGAAATGTTTGCGGAAGAAAAAGAGCGCATGCAAGAAATATTTGAATTTATATCTGAAAATTTTACTACCTTGGAGCAGCTGCAGACTGCGGGTATTGTGGGTGTGTTTGGACTAATCCAAACTAAAACAACCGAAACCGCAGAGATGTACAGCTCAGTGGTAGGCAATAAGATTGATGCAACGTTTGATCATGCTATGACGAAAGCGCGGGCAGTTATCGCAGAATTGCAAAATGCGGTAGCTTATGCAAAAGAGCAGACAGCAGCAACAATCGCCAGTATCAATAGAGCAAAATCAGAGGCTCAAAAAATCATCAATTCAACGGTGGTGAACAACAATATCACAAATCCAAATCTGACAGGTGACCAAATTACCAAGAAGATCACAGGATCGTTGGCATCAAGTTTGTATGAAATGCGATAAGGAGGGGCCGATATGCAAATATGCACATACATAAACCGCCAAGGGCAAAGTATCACGTTTTCCAAATCGGCGCCTTTCGTCTTACGTAGGATTGACCCGAACAGTATAGGAGCGAATGCTATCACATCCAGAGCGATGAGTGTTGACGGTCACAGAACACACGGTGTAACGTACAATGCCAGGACTATCATTCTTGATATTGCGATCACCGGACAATTAAATGGACGGTATGATTATCAGGAATACACAAAAAATTGGCAAAGACTCTGCCAGATTTTCGATTGTAAGGAAACCGGTACTTTGATATATCAAAATGATGGTGGAATTTACCAGATCGAATGTAGACTCTTTGAATTGCCAAATCCAATAAAGCATATTGGATCAACGCATATATGCTCGTTAGAGTTAATAGCAGATGATCCATACTGGCTAAGCCAAATCGAGTTTAAGCATCGATTAGGACATGTAATCGGTGGTAAAAAATATCCGCTGCGGTATCCACTACAATTTGGTACATGGGTTAAAAATGCAATAGTTGTAAATGATCAATCAAGAGCAATTCCGCTTACTGTAGAAATACAGAGCACAGCATTATTCATTACTTTGATAAATGAGACTACTGGGGAATATCTGAAAGTAGATACACCCCTTCATGAGAATCAGAAAATGATCATCTGGACTGGGAATGATCCATATGTGCTGGTCCAGACGTTCGCTGCCGGAGAACTAGCCAGCGAAGAGTACGCCAACTACAAACTGGACTTGGATAGCAAGTATTTTAAGCTGGTGCCAGGAATCAACAATATTACAATTGACAACGGGTTTCCGGATATTACTGCAGCTGCTACTGTCAAGTATCGGAAGCAGTATATAGGAGTGTAATTATGCTAATACAAATGTTTAGACCGCTGACGGAAGTATCACACACATTCCAATCGAATAAAATAGGTGATATCACAACAGCTTCCGATTTTTCTTACGAGCCAAATTTCTACACCTACGGACAGTTTGCTATTCGCATTCCATTTGGTGTGCGGTTCGCCAATTTGATTGAAGAGAACACGTTGCTTTATGTGGATCATAAATACTGGCTTGTTGTCCGTGATGTAGTGACTACGATTGATGATGGCACACGCGAATATGAGATTACAGGAACTGATCTGAAAGGTATCACAACGAGCCATCTAACACTCTATCCATCTTCAACGCTTCTAGGAGCGCAGGGATATGACGTCGCTACTGGAAGCAGCGAATCGATCATGAAACATTACGTAGATTACAATATGATAAACCCTACGGACCTGAATCGCAAAGTGATCAGTTTGAGCAATGCAAATGATCTCAACCGTGGCGTATCTGCAGATACTTACATGAGCAGATTTGAATATGTGAGTGATGTCCTAGCCAAAGTAGGGAAAAATGCCCAGCTGGGCTATGATATTACTGTAGATTTAACGAATAATAAAATGGTGTTTGATGTTTTGCCAGCAATCGATAAAAGCGAAAACCAGTCTGAGAGAAATCGCGTTGTGTTTGATGTTGAGCGCGGAAATGTAAAAGGAATTGTTGTTGAAAAGAGATCATCCACCGGGAAGAATGCTTTTTACGCCACGAAATCAGGCGGCAGCTTGGAAGCAGATGCAGTTACACAACTTGTTTGCGATGAACCAGTTCCGAAAGGCATATACCGCAGAGAAATGCAATTGAATGTAAGTTGCGAATCTGTTGAGGACATTGAAATATATGCACGAAAGGACATTGGTAACTATACTAATGTTCTTTCTTTTGAGCAGTCTATCAGAGCTTCCGGGTTCGGTGACATTTTTGGTTTGGGTGACATTGTAACCATAAAAAATCGAGTGCTTGGTATGGTGCAGCACGTGCAAATTATTGGCGCAAAGATTACTGAAAGTGACCTGATTTTAGTATTTAACCAACACAGTCCAAAACTATTGGATCTGATCAATCAAAAACTTAAAAACAAAGGAGTGTGACGATATGGCCGAATACGGAATGCCATTTGATTATGATTCACAGGCTGCAGATCCAGAAGAATACCAGTATAGTGCGGCCGAGCAGCGGATGTTTAACATGGCCATGTTTACAAATGGCGTGTTTCCGCAGATACGCATTATCCAGGGCAGCGTACTAGACCCCCAAGTATATGTAGGTCAATCTCTAAAGGTAACTGCTGGCAGTGGATTGACGGTAGTAGTATCAAAAGGATTAGCCTCACTTGAAGGAGTGCAATATATAAATACGGTAGATAAAGTCATTTCACTAGAATCAGATGCAACAACTAAAACAATTGATATCGTAATTGACTTGAATCTCGTTACCCAAAAAGTACAAACAATTGCACAAAATCGAGGACCTGGAATTGCAGTGCAAAATTCACTGACAAGGACAGCCTATCGATATCAAATACTGATAGCAACGGTCACCCTGTCACCGGCAGCCTCTAACGTATCGCCGGCAAATATAGTCGATCATCGGCTTAACACTATATTATGTCCTGTAGATGGAAAACCTTTGTGTGGACTTGTCGGATCATCCATGCAAGCTGATACACGGTTGATCAGTGAACAGCTTGTTTCAATGTTACAAGTAAACCAATCAGCATTTGATTTGTGGTTTGCAGGCATTAAAACTGTCTTAGACGGTGATGCGATTGGAAATATTTTGAATTTGATTAACGGGTTATCCGCAAACAAAGCTGATAAAAGTGAAATAGTTACACTATCAAATTCTGTTGCAGCTAAATCCGCTAAAGCAATTGCTGTCACCGCAACCCTTACATCTGCAGGATGGGCTGGCAATGGCCCATGGACCCAGAATGTGATTGCCACCGGGCATGTTCCAGCAAGCAAAGTCGCTAAAGGTGGCCTTAATCCTGTTAATTACGATCAAGTAAAAGAGTGGGGGAAATGTGAGGTACTGATGTCTGCCGAGGCTGCCAACCAAGTGACGTTTACTGCTACTAAGCAAAAGCCAACGATGAATCTCCCTGTGGCGATTGTGATCATGGATAAGGCATAGGGAGGTGATGATATGTCTTGGATAAATACCCCAATTATTATGGGTGGTGGTGGATTAGAAATAAAAAGAGTCCTGTATTATTATGATGTTCCAAATGGTGCTGGTTTATGGGCAACTGTTACGTTGCCCACTGATTGTATCTACGCCAATTGCACTGTGAGTATAAACTTTAAAGGGTCGAGTTATGGTGAGGTGAATTTACTAGGCTACCAATACACGTCAGCAGCCAATACAATATCCGTTAAGTCAAACTTTGCTTCGGCAGTAACGTTCGTTATTACAGAATATGTAGAAGGGACTTTTAAATCAATTCAAAAAGGATATGTTTCCATGCAATACGAACATCCAAATAGCTATATTTATGGACAGCTTGCTATAGCAAATATTGCGACAGTAGAACCTAATAAAAGCACAGTCATTTCACATTGTTTTGGAAGAGTGCCCACTGCATGGTCTATGCCAGGATATCTTAATTCAGATGGTAATACATTAATTGCGGGGATATACAAACCTCAAAACTGGAATGGTACCATTTCTTGGTTTTGGAATGTAATCGAGAGCTTATAGAGGAGGGATAATATGTTGATAAACACACAAATAATATGCATCTGGGGGGGAGCGTTAAAAGCAAGCAACTAGTAACGCTTTCAGGAACATTGCCGACCACTTTATTGATGGAAGTAAATCCGGAATTTTGCATGGTCTACGGAACTGATAGCAGAGCTTTTGCGGATAATTTTATTATCACGCCCACTACTCTAGCGAAAACACACGGAGCCACAAGAACTTATGAAATTGTTGAATATGAAATTCCAAATTATAAATCGATTCAGTGGGGTTATTTTACGACTACAGTTTCTTCAACTTCATGGACAGAAGTCACTATTCCTATTGCGACAGTGAATACAAGCAAGTGTTTATTATTTGTTTTCCCGGATGGGAATGATGGTATGAAGGCGTATCGAGTACTAAATAATTCGATAAGATTTAACGCTCTTGATTCAGTAATTCTGTACTGGATGTTAGTAGAACTTGATTAGAAAGGAGTGATTGAAGTGAAGTATTTTACAACCGAAATTTGTACTGTCAAGCAATACGGTATCGAAGTCAAAAATGCCCTGGTTGTCACAGGGATACAAGACGGGCCAAGTCAGCCAGACTTGACTTTTTTAATTCCCGAAGCGTATCGGGGTGCAAATATCATGGGCAAGCGATATGTCCATGATACACAATCGTTTGAGGAAATCGATCCGGAGCCGGTTGTACATGAGACAACGCAATCGGATCGCATCGAAGATGCAGCATTGCAAGCGGCACTAAACAGTGAGTATCTTGTCGCATTGAATGAATTAGGTTTATAGAAAGGAGGCAGCATATGAGCACATTTGAAATGTTGGAAAAAACAATCACTAATCAAAAGAGTAAGGGGCCATTGACAGAGTCTTATAAGGAATCGACACTGAAAAAGATGGATGTATTTCTGCTTGCCAATCGTATTAGTGAACAAGAATATAATCAACTAAATGCATTACTTGCTTAGGAGCCGGCGTGGCTCCTTTTACATGAAAGGAATGACGGTATGAGTAATGGAAAAATATGAACAAATATTTAATATTTGCGTAGCAACCATTGGAGCATTGATTACCTGGCTGTTTGGAGGCTGGGATATAGCGGTTGTAGTGTTGGTGATGTTTCTTGTCTTAGATTATGCTACAGGGCTGATTCGGGCATGGATCAACAAGGAGCTTTCATCAGATATTGGATTTCGGGGAATTACCCGGAAATTGACTATATTTGTGCTGCTCATTGTAGCGGTGGCGCTTGATCGCATGATGAACAGCGGTACTTGGGTATTCCGCACTTTAGTTTGCTATTACTTTATATCAAACGAAGGTCTTAGCTTAATTGAGAACTGTGCGGCTTTGGGTGTTCCGATACCTCAAAAATTGCAGGATGCTTTGGAGCAACTTAAAGAAGGTAACAAAAAAGATTACACAAAGAAGGAAGAGGTGTGAGTATGGAATATTTAATCCCTGAGCTGCTCTGGCAGCTACTTTTAATCGCCGGCACACTGTCGGTATTCCTGATGGCCGCGCTGCAGCGCATCAAGCAGCTGCCATTTATCAAAAATGATTATCAGATTTGGATCGCCAATTTACTGTTGGCATTTGGCATCGGGATTCCATTTTATTTAACGTTTTACGGCGATTTTCCAACGCTTGATACTTTGACATTCGCTGCGTTCGTTTCTGCGCTGTGGGTGTCGTTTCTGGCATTTCTGGGTGCTCCTGCAATCTACACAGCGCTCAAAGAGCAAAAGATTATCAACTATACCCCTAAAAGTTTAAAGCAGCTGCAAGGAGTCTCTGACGGTGATCACAAGCAGCTGGTGGATGCGTTGCATGGATCCATGGGCATCCTGGGTAATGAGAAATGAGTACGCTGGTCCAATATCCGCAGTTTCCGATGAATAACGTGCAGCTGCTCAACCAAAATTGCCTATTCGGAAAACGCACGTTTACGCTTAATGGTAAACTTGCCAGTGATTTTCATTTCGGAAATGATTATATGGGTCTCAATACCGGCAGTGAGCAGATCGTGGCCCCGGCTGATGGCAAGTGCATCTACCTTACGGAAAATGACGGCACAGGCTGCAAGACGTTGATCCTGGCACATGGTGGATTGTTTGATGATGGATCTGTGCTGCTTACCAAGCACTCCCACTGCTCCAAGTTTTTTGTAAAAGTGGGTGAGTTGGTTAAACGTGATCAGCCGGTGGCCATGGAAGGCATGACCGGTAATGCCAGCGGCAATCACGATCATACGGAAACATGGATTGTTCCGGCCAACGTTTGGTTTAATGGGAAGAAATACTACTCATACAAATTTTCCGACCGGGAAAAGTACGCGGTTGATCCTCTGACCATCTACCATCTGTATCCGCACCAAAAAGCAATGGGGTGGGGCATGGAAAGGTTGTTGCAACTCCCGGATGAGCCGATTACAGAATCACCTAAAGAGAATAATATAGAAAAAGCAAAGAAACTGCTACAACAAGTAATTGACCTCCTATGATGGGAGGTTTTTTTATATTTATGTATTTATTTATATGTTTGTATGATTTATAATAAGTTTATTATTAGGGGGTTTACTACAATGATAAATATATATTGTGATGAAAGCTGTCATTTAGAGCATGACAATAGTAAAGTAATGCTACTTGGAGCAATAAGCTGTGAAAAAGAGTGTGTGAAAATAATAAATGATGAAATCAGAAAAATAAAAATGGATCATAAAATATCTCCTTGGAGAGAAATTAAGTGGACCAATGTATCAAAATCACAGCAACTTTTTTACGTTGAAATTATTAAGTATTTTTTCTCAAATGAAAAATTGAATTTTAGAGCAGTTTTAATACCAAACAAGGCTGATTTGAATCATGCGAAATATAACGGTGGAGATCATAACCTTTGGTATTACAAATCTTACTTCTATTTATTAGATCCATTAATTGGTTATAATGATTGCTATAATGTATTTGTAGATGTTAAGGATACACAGGGCGGTCCACGATTAAGAAAACTTAAAGAGGTATTGAGTAATAATATATATGATTTTCGAGGAGAAGTTATTAAAGATATAAGTCAAATTCGTTCACAGGACTCAGAAATACTACAAATTGTTGATTTGTTAATTGGCGGTCTTTCTTACTATCATAATGGGTTGCATAATCGTGAAAATTCAAATTCTGGTAAAAATATTCTGGTTGATCTACTGATGGACTATATGGGAGAGAGTTTCAAATTTGGCAATCAAAGGGGAAAAGAAAAAGTTGATATCTTTATGTTTAGAGTGAGGAGTTCCTTATGAGTACTATAGAAGAAAAAGACACATTGAAGTTATTGACGTGTGATACTATAGATAGTATATATGAGGAATTTAAATTGCACGTTTTGAATAAAGACGCCAGACCTAAGTTATATGGAGATTTTGTCTATATTGATTGTCAAAAAGTAATAGATTCAAAATTTGAAATTTTTTGGCATATGATAGGACTTGAGAACAGTAAACGCTTTGATGTATTTCCATGTTATAACGATATCAGTTATCATCTTTGTCAGAAAAATTGTGTTAAGAAAAGAGATGTTGTTTTATTAAGTGATGGTAAATCAAGGAATGTTTGCCATTACAGAGCTTTAAGAGTCCTTTTTTTAATAGATATCATCAATCTAGCTAATGCAAACAATGCACATATAAAACATTGGAAGAAAGACAGTTTAGATTTTATCAGATATGAAAATGGAATTATTGATTATGTTGCCATCTTCAAAAAAGGCCCAAAATTTTATAATTTAGTTACAGCATATCCAGTGTTTTATATATATCGCAAGAATAGTTTTGATATAGATTATGACAACTACATAAGAAGCAAAACATAAAAAAAGAATCTCGCTATGCGGGATTCTGGGCTCCTTCTACAACATGGTAGATGAGTGATTAATTAAGATGACACAAGGTCTTCTTACTGTTATTATAATACCTAGGAACATAAAGTCAACAACTTTTTCAAATATTATTATAATTTTTTATTGACTTGTTTGATTTGGAGTGGTAAGATAGTCAAGCGGTAATTTGACCCTATTCTCAAAGTAATTTTTCTTTTGAGATTTTTTTATTTAAGAATGAGTGTTTATACATCTAGAACAACTACTTCTCAGCCTCATAAGAGGCTTTTTTATTTAGCAGGAAAATGATATGATCATAATAAATATAGAGGTGATCCGTATGCTTTATAAACGGTATGTTGAGGTAATTGCTAGGTTTGATAAAGGGGGTAATGTAATGCCATTAAAAATCATTTGGGACCATGGCATAACATATGATGTTGACAAGATATTACAAATAAAACACCAAGCATACTCGAAGGTGGGAGGAGGCGGTACGATGTATAAATGTATGATCGGAGGCTATGAGCGTACGCTTTTCTTTGAGAGAGGGAATACAGCGCTAGATGTTGGCCAGAGGTGGTTCATTGAGAGTTTAAAGCCATGAAAGTAAAAGTGCTACAGTTTTGCTACAGTCAAAAAAATCAGTATAAAAAAACCCTGATATTTACAGGGAAATTTGATATCTGGTGCCGACTATAGGAATTGGAACATAGTTTTTTGATTGATGTTGAAGCTGAAGTATCGACATGCTCAACTAATTTAATTTAATTAAATAGAATATTATATTGACTATTAGTGGGGCTTTTGATAGTTTAAATAAAGAGGTATTGACCAAATGAATAAAAAAATACTTTATCTTTTGAGTTTTTTGCTTATTATAATTGTGCCAGTTGTTGTTAATTTTTTAATGATGTTCTCTACTCCCCTCACCAAAGGAGCTATAAGTGATTGGATTTCGTTTTACGGTAGTTATATTGGTTCGTTGTTAGGTTTTTTTGGTGTTATATTAACTATACGCTATTCCAAAAAAGAGGCAATGTTAGATAGAGAAGAAAGTGCTAAAAAGTTTAAAGAAGAACAAAAATTATTGTACCGGCCGTATTTTAAGGCGAATTTGATTGGAGGAGTTAAATCTGATGATGGGCTTTTCAGTCTTGTAGCTACCGACAAATCCCTTTTGAAAATAGGTATTAAAAACTGTGGCAAT
The DNA here is from genome assembly GCA_023388995.1 of Bacillota bacterium. Taxonomy (GTDB): domain Bacteria; phylum Bacillota_I; class Bacilli_A; order Erysipelotrichales; family Erysipelotrichaceae; genus JAEWFD01. The sequence continues at coordinate 18,738 of JAEWFD010000034.1, read as the reverse complement.
AGTTTTGCGCCAGTCCTAAAAATAAACAAAATAGATAAAAATAATAATTATCATTTTCTTAATGGATTTAACGATTACGTCGTGCAAGCTGAGCCGTTCGAACTGCCTATTATACTTTTAGACAAATCGCAAAATAAAGGAGTGATTACATTAGAACTTGCATATAAAGATATTTTTAATAATGGATATTCTCAAACAATAATAATACACTATGAGATGGTTAAAGATACTATTGCTATTTTTCCTATAACAACAACGGCTCCTATTGAAATTATATTTTAAGCTTTGAGTAGTATCGCTACTATCTATATAATATATATCCACGAAGTAATCAACCAATCCTAATATAAAAAAAGAGACTACTATTTTGAGTCTCTAAATTTTTTCCTATCTAAAATTATTTCAGTCAATAATTTATGCACTAAGGTTGGCGCAAGGACGGGGATTCGAACCCCGGCGAGCTTTCACTCCTGCTAGTTTTCGAAACTAGTCCCTTCGGCCTCTTGGGTATCCTTGCATGCACACCAAAAAGTATAGCATTAAAACAGAAATTTTCAATTAGGAAATACGCAAAATAATGATCTCAGACTCTTTTTTTTCTAATGAATATGCTATAATGTCATGGATTGTGAGAGTGAAACAGATGAAATTAAACAATAGTTATTTCTTCACACTAAGAGAAAATGTGAAAGACGAAGATTCGAATTCAGGCAATTTGCTGGTTCGGGCAGGAATGATCAAGAAGAGTTCAAGCGGTGTATATATGATATTGCCGCTAGGATATCGTGTATTAAAGAATGTTGAACAAATCATCCGCGAAGAAATGGATGCGGCAGGAGCACAAGAATTGCTGATGCCGACGCTGATCCTTGAAGAAACATATGAAAAATCAGGACGCCGGGATGCCTTTGGTTCCAATATGTTCGCATTGAAAGACCGTTTCAATAAGAACTATGTATTAGGACCAACCCATGAAGAATTATTTACGATTGCGGCAGGAATGAATGCGTTCTCCTACAAAGACTTTCCGTACAATTTATATCAATTTCAAACCAAATTCCGTGATGAAACACGTCCACGCTACGGATTGATCCGTGTTCGTGAATTCATCATGAAAGATGCCTACTCCTTCGACAAAGACTACGATGGTCTAGATATCTCCTATGATAAGATGTTCCAAGCATATAAAAAAGCATTTGACCGCATGGGCATTGAGTATAAAATTGTTCGTGCTGACACCGGGGCAATGGGCGGACTGTTGTCCGAGGAGTTCCAAGCTGTTACCGATATCGGGGAAGATGTTTTGGTGCTATGCTCCTCTTGCGACTTCTCCAGCAACTTGGAAGTAGCAGAAGTAATTCGCACTGCTGACCCATCTGCCGAAGAAATAAAGCCAATGGAGGAAGTGCATACACCCAATGCGCATACCATTGAAGAAGTATCTGCATTCATGGGAGCAACTCCGGATAAATTTGTAAAAACGTTGATTTACAAAGCCGATGATAAATTGGTTGCATGTTTGATTCGCGGAGATCGCGATTTGAATGAAACGAAAGTGCGCAAGCTGCTGGGTGCATCCAACTTTGAAATGGCAAGTTTCGAAGATGTTGAAATATTGACGCAGGCTAGAGTAGGGTTTGCCGGACCGGTTGGATTGAAAGCAGACCTGATTGTTGATCATGAAGTAATGGATATGCGCAATTTGATTGTCGGTGCGAATAAGACAGACTTTCACTTGAAGAACGTCAATATTCATAGAGACTTTGAGCCGACATTGATATCTGATATTCGCAATATCACGCCTGGAGATGCATGCCCTTGCTGCGGTAAGCCGCTGGTGTTCAAAAAAGGAATTGAAATTGGGAATACCTTCAAGCTAGGAACAAAATATTCTGAGGCATTGGATGTGAACTATCTGGATCAGAACAATAAATTGCATCCAGTTGTAATGGGATGCTATGGTATCGGACTAGGACGTTGCATGGCTGCTTTGGCAGAACAATATAACGATGAAAATGGTTTAATCTGGCCAGTTTCCGTAGCTCCGTACCAAGTAGCTATCGTTGTAATCTCCAACAAATTTGAAGATCAAGTAAAAGCTGGGGAAGAGTTATACCAAGCCTTCCAAAAAGCAGGCATCAGTGTTATGCTGGATGATCGTGATGAACGAGCAGGTGTCAAATTCAAGGATATGGATTTGATTGGGATTCCGCTTCGGATTACATGCGGGAAGAAAATCAGCGAAGGTATTGTGGAATTTAAGGAACGCACTTCATCAGAAGCAGTTGAATTGACCATTGAACAAGCAATTGCAAAAGTGAAAGAGTTAACCAATCGATAGAATAGAAATGAGCAAAGGAATATCCTCTGCTCATTTTTTCAATTGTTCATTGCTTACAAATTGTTCATTGCCTTAGCCTAACTTACTGTCATCTATTAAAGAGGAGTGAGGCGCAAAAAAACTGCAGGTTGATCAAGAGATCACTGCAGTTTTACAATAAATACAGGAAGAGTCCGGATACCAGAACAGCCGCAAATGGATACAACAGGATGGAGCGCTTCGTTTGATATAAAATGCCGGTGCTGATCGCAGTGATCAGAATGTAAATGCCTTCTAACAGCAAAGCCTGCGGATTTATGAGATAAACCAGGCCTAGTGATATAGCAGAAACAAGAATGACACCAATCCAAAGCTTATATTCCTCCTGCAGTTTATAAGGAATTCCTTTTACCATCAAGATATAAAACATCAGGTTGATGCTGCGGCAAAAGAATACCGTAAAAACCGTGAAAGCCAGCTTTGCCAAAGAGTCATTTGCCATATAGGGAACAATTGTCTTGCTTCCCATCACTCCGATGTAGGAACTTAAGCAAATAATGCAAAACAAGGCACTGCAAATCAGAAAATACAGAAAATTTGATGTGAAATGTTGTTTCAGCTTTTCCCCTTCTTTGGCAATCACCGGATAATAAAATAAGAATACGATGGTGGAAATCGTCAGCTGGATTAAGCCAAAGGCATAAGTGTTTTGTTTAATCATTGATCCCACTTGGCTGGAAAATAAGAATAAGGCACAATATACAACTGTAAATAACAGCAGCTTTAGATTATAGTATAAATTTTTCATAGGAAACTCCTTTAAGTCGCTCTCTATTGTAAACAAAAAACTTGGAATTGTCATCATGTTTTAGGTGAATTTCGCAAGAACAAGTATGATAGGAAGGGTGGAACTTATGAATACTTACCAATATACCTTCCAAGATAAGCAGGCCATTATCGGTCATCTGGCATTCCTTTATAAAAAACAATCTTTGCATGTTCACGATCCGAGTAAGATATTTCAGGAAAATCAATACACCAATTTTAGCCAAATGCAAGAGTTTATAGCGTATATTGACGGTGCACTGGAATTGTTGGAAAAAGAACACAAAGATATTCTTGTAAGGGATTTCTTTCAGGGAAAAGAGAGGAATTGGTGGAGTTCATACTATTCAAAAACAACTTATTATCGGATAAAATCAACTGCAATGAACGAGTTTTTACGTTGTTTATAAAAGAAGAGTGTGTTATGATAGTGCCGAGAAACTGAGGTGGGTCTATGGATACAATCGAATTGGTAAAGGACATATTAAAAGCAAAATTGGGCAGAGATGATATCTCTTTAGAATCAACTATGAAAGATCTAGGGGTGGATTCACTGGATCTCGTTGAAGTGGTTCTTGAAGTGGAAGAACGTTTAGGGGTAACGTTTGAAGACGAAGAATTGATAGAACTGAAAACGGTAGAACATGTTGTATCGTTAATTAACAAAAAGCGCTAGGGAGGTAATTATGAAAGGTATTGCAGCTTCAAACGGAATCGCGATTGCGAAAGTATTTAAACTAGAGCATCCTGTATTGCAAATTGTCAAGAAAGAAGCAAATTCTGAACAAGAGTTGGTAAAACTGGAACAAGCAGTAGAAGCATCAAAGCATGATATTACGTTGATCAAGAAGATGGCAGAAGGCAAACTAAAAGCTGAAGAATTAGCTATTTTCGATGCTCACTTAATGGTTTTGCAAGATCCGGAGTTTTTACAGCAAGTGCAAGATTTGATTCGATCGGAACAAGTAAATGCAGAATATGCAGTACAAGAAGTTTCGGCGATATTTATTCGCATCTTTGAAACAATGGAAGATGCTTATATGAGAGAGAGAGCTGCAGACATTAAGGACGTTACGTTCCGTGTCAAAGCGCATTTGATGGGTGTTCGTATTCCTGATTTATCTACTATTTCTGAAGAAGTTGTAATTGCAGCGATGGATCTTACACCATCAGACACAGCGCAATTGAACGCAAAATATACATTAGGATTTGCAACGGCAATGGGTGGACGTACGTCGCACTCGGCAATCATGGCGCGCAGCTTGGAAATACCGGCTGTGGTAGGCATGAAAGGTTTGATGGAAACAGTGAAAGATGGCCAAATGGTAATCTTGGATGCCATTCATGGAGAACTTCTGCTGGATCCAACACCGGAGCAAATTGCAGAATACCGCCAAAAGCAGCAAGCTGATCAAGACTTGAAGAAGCAGCTGGAAGAGATGAAGGATATGCCTTCCATTACAATGGATGGGCATAAAGTGGAACTTGCCGGCAATATCGGAAATCCTGGCAATGTGAACGGTGTCTTGAAGCACGGCGGCGAAGGTGTTGGTTTATACCGGACGGAGTTCCTGTATATGGATGCATCACAGCTTCCGACAGAAGAAGAACAATATGAGGCATACAAAGCCGTCATGGAGAAAATGCCGCATCATAAAGTTGTCATTCGTACATTGGATATCGGCGGCGATAAAGAATTGCCATATCTGAAGTTCCCGCATGAAATGAATCCGTTTTTGGGATATCGGGCTATTCGCTTGTGTTTGGATCGTACTGATATTTTCCGCACTCAGCTTCGTGCGTTGTTAAGAGCAAGTGTATTTGGAAAGTTAAGCATCATGTTTCCGATGATTGCAACCTTAGATGAATTCCGCAATGCGAAAGCTATCTTCGAAGAAGAAAAGCAAGATCTGCTTAGCAAAGGAATTGCAGTGAGTGATCATATCGAATTGGGTATGATGGTAGAAATTCCTGCTGCGGCTGTATTAGCAGATCAATTTGCGAAAGAAGCAGATTTCTTCAGCATCGGCACCAATGATTTGATTCAATATTCGATGGCAGCGGATCGGATGAGTGAATCGGTTGCTTACTTATACCAACCATTGAATCCATCTGTATTGCGCTTGATCAAGCTAACAATTGACGGTGCTCATAAAGAAGGTAAATGGGCTGGCATGTGCGGTGAAATGGCAGGGGATGAATTGGCAATTCCTCTATTACTGGGACTTGGTCTGGATGAATTCTCCATGTCAGCAACCAGCATCTTGAAAGCAAGGAAATTGGTTCGCTCCATCAGTAAAACAGAAATGGAAGAACTGGCAAATAAAGCATTGCAGTGCGGTACAACAGCTGAAGTTACAGCACTTGTAAAGGAAGCTTTAAAGATTCAATAAAAAGCAAGGATTCAGTACTTAACCGTCTGAATCCTTTTGATTATATTGTTTGCTGAGTAGAATAAATTCCTTGGCTGCACGGGATAAATATTTGTTGCGATGATAAATAATACGGAAGTAACGCTTGAAGTCCAGCTGTTCAACTTGCAAAATATGCAGTCGTTTGGCGTCGATGTGCGGACGGATCAGGGAGTATGGCAGAATAGAAATGCCCAGATTATGACGGATGCCATTTACTATGGCCTCGGTGCTGATGCTCTCCCACTTGGGGTTAATCGATATGCCGTGTGCGATCAATGTGCTGTCAATTAACTCTCTGGTGCCGCTGCCATGTTCCCGCAATAAAAAAGCGCAGGATTTGAATTCATCGATCGAAACGGTTTGCTTGGCTGAAAGTGGATGACTGGGATTGCATACGATGCAGAGATGATCTTCCCAGATTGCTTCATCGGCCAGCTGCTCATAATGGCAAAAGCCCTCAATAAGGGCAAAATCCAGTTCATTATTGAGGATTCGCTCTTCAATCAATTCAGATTTATCAATGGTGACTTGTACCATACTATCAGGGAAGCGCTCCGCAAATTCAGCAAGCAGTTTTGGCAGCATATGGGTTCCAATGGTGACACTGGAGCCGACACGAATCGTTCCTGAAGTATCAGTTTCCTGCATATTGCGATCCAGTTCTTCAAACAATGCCGTAATGTGAAGGGCATAATCAAGCAGCTGTCTGCCTTTTTGCGTGAGATGTAATTTACGTCCTAAACGATCAAATAAAGGAACACCGTAATACGTCTCCAGCTCTTTGATTGCCAAGCTTATGGCTGGTTGTGAGATGTGCATTTTTTCCGCAGCTTTGGTGACGGAATCGAGCTCACATACTTTTACAAAAATGGTCATATGTCGTAGTGTCATAAGATACCTCTTATATTGTTTTCGTTATGAATGTTATTAAATTATAATATTGGTAGTATAGAAATACAAGTGTTATAATGCCTTGGTAAGGAGTAAGATATGGAACGTACATTTGGGTTATATAAAAAATTATTTCAATCTACCTTTTATTTGAGTGCTTTTACCTTTGGGGGCGGATATGTGATTGTTCCGTTGATGCGTAAAAAATTTGTTGACGAGTATAAGTGGATTGATGAGCAGGAAATGATGGATTTGATCGCTTTGGCACAGAGCTCGCCAGGGGCAATGGCTGTAAACTCTTCCATCTTGATTGGATATCGCATGGGTGGTGTTCTGGGAGCTTTGGTTACGGTGTTTGGTACTATTCTGCCGCCTTTTTTAATCATTGCAGTAGTCTCTCGTTTTTATGAGCTTTTTCAAACCAATTGGTTTGTGAAAACACTGCTGATCGGAATGCGGTCGGGTGTTGCGGCAGTAATTGTGGATGTGATCTTAAAAATGGGATTGACAGTTATCAAAGAGAAAAAAGCGCTGTCTGTTGTTGTCATGATTGGAGCTTTCATTGCCAGCTATGTATTTCGCATCAGCATTGCCATTTGCTTGGTGGTTTGTGCTGTCATTGGTGTATTCAGCTATTATTACTACCAGCAAAAGGATAGAAAGGAGGCAGCACAATGATTCTTTGGGAGTTGTTTCTGGCATTTGTCCAGATTGGATTATTCAGCTTTGGTGGCGGCTATGCAACACTGCCGCATATTCAGCGTATTATTGTCGAACAATACCAGTGGATTACCATGGGTGAATATGTGGATGTGATTACCATTTCGCAGATGACACCGGGGCCGATTGCTATCAATTCTGCTACATTTGTCGGAACAAAAGTGGCTGGTGTTTGGGGCGGCATGGTAGCAACAATTGGCTCGGTGACGCCATCTGTCTTGATCTGCCTGCTGCTTGGCTGGATTTACTATAAGTACAAGAATGTGGCTGTTATCAAGGGTATCTTAAGCGGTCTTCGGCCAGCCATTGTAGCTTTTATTGCAGTTGCGGGAATTGGTATCTTGCAGACAACATTCTTGCATGATGAAACCAATTTAGTTAACTATGTTGGTATTGGATTGTTTGTGGTTTGTTATCTGCTGATTCAAAAGTATAAAAAAATTGACCCTATCTATATCATGGTAGGATCAGGATTGGCGAATGTATTGATTCAATGGTTGTTGTAAGCCCGGTTATCGGGTTTTTTTGTTGGATATAGGTTTATTTCATTTGGAGAATGGCTGCTATATCCGCGATGGCTTTATCTAAATTGCGCAAGCCATTTCCTACCGGATAATATACCGGATAAAAAGGATAACTATGACTGCCGATTTGTTTTGAAAAAGATTGTGTCCGGCAATGGGAAACACATATCTGCTGACCAAGCAGCAGGGAACTAACTTGATTGCCGAAGGAGATGATTTTTTGCGGCTGAATGAGTTCTATTTCCTGATAAAGAAGTTCCAGATATGCTTTGTAAACGGAATTTGGCAGAGGGCGTGCATCTAGCTGTGTGCACTTTCCGAGATTGGTGATAAAAGCGCGGTGTTTTCCGATGGAATCATAGACTAACTCTGCAAACGCTTTGTCCCATTCGTTTGGTTTTCGTCTCATGATTTCCATAAAAAGATCATGATCAAGCAGATGAAGCTGATGAAATAAGTTCCAGATTTGTTTTGTTCCGATCCAAGGTGAACGAGGTCCATCCCAGTCTGGCAGTGATGCAATATTTTTCCCTGTTGGATTCATGAAGATAAAGCAGATATCAGGCTGAGTTTGCATTCCGCCATTATAAATAGAGTGCAGTTCTGCTGCACCGTACTGTTTTTGAAGCTTGTCATATTCGTGGTAGAGTTCCTGCATCTTCATCTCAATCACCTGCCATTGAATCTGCTGCTTATTTCTGCGTGGCTTGCAGTTTTTTTTCTAAGTAATCTGTTTGCAGCATTCCATATATCTTTGCATCGATGTATTCCTGATTATATATAAATGCTTCCCTTTTAATACCCTCTAGTTTAAATCCTGCCTTTTGATAGACTCTTTCCGCTCTGGGATTAAAGCTAAAGACTTCCAAAGATATTTTATGTAGTTCCAGTTCTTCCATTCCGTACTGAATGAACATATTTAATGCCTCTGTTCCCATACCCTTGTTGCAACTGGCTTCACTTAAAAGCATCCGAAAATTGACATTAGCGGTATCTTCCTCGTATTCATTAAAAACTACTTCGCCAATGACCTGATTACTCTCGCTATTTACTACAGCCAGATCTAATCGCTTGTTCTGTTCGTTGCGTGACATATACCATTGCTGGATTTTTTCTTTTTCTTCCGGATCAGGAGCAGCATGTGCTTCTTCATCAGTTGAAACAGAGCCAGTTAACTTTCGCAAAACCGGTTCATTAAGCATTTCGTACATCGTATCGCAATCTTTTTCCTCGAATGGTCTTAAGATAACCTTTTTACCGGTAAGAAGTGGTTTAATTGCAAAATTACATTTATTATTCATTGTTTTTCTCGCTTTCTAATTCATTTTTTTATTGTTATTTGCTGGCTGCCATTTCAGCATTCCATGCAATCCTATATATTTACGTTGGCCATATTGATCTTTGATGTTATGAATTCCGGTACTATCGGTGAAGAAATGCAAAGGCCGTTCAGTGTCAGCCTAATGGGTGACTCTGAACGATGTACCATGAATGGAAGCTGCCAAAGATAACTAATTTGCCTTATTCACCTTTATAATAATCCACAGATTGATCCATAGAAAAGAAATCGGCGGAAGTTCCGTGCACAATCATGCCAACTTTGTTTGAATCGGGATAATACACGATATCCGGTGAATTGGTAGTAGCGTAGTCCATGTAAGTCAGCATTTCATGGTCGGAACTGTTTTGCAATTTGTGGGCACCGGCAGCACCTGGAGGGAATACAATAACATCCCCTGTCTTGACAAAAGACTCTCCTTCGGGAGTCTGCAGGTTGCCTGTTCCATGCAGGATATGAAAGACCTCCGTATTATTCGTATGATAATGATAAGGATAGGCAAATTTATGAGGGGGAATATCATATACACAGACATAGCATTGGGCTGATGTGCTGCGAGGGGTAATTACACGCTTATGATATTCGTAATCGGGATGTTCGTGTTTGTGCGAAGCGGTAATTTGATTCATATTCATGATAAGCGGTTTATTGTCCATTTTATAACCTCGTTTCAGATATATTTTTTCATTGATCGTATAACAAAGAGCCCTTTGTAAACATTGCAAAGGCTAGGAATCAGAGTGTCTTTCGCTTGTTAAGAAGCTGCTCCAATGTCTGGACCATGCTCTTGATGTGCGATGCTTCAACAGTAAGAGGTGGGTAGAAACGCAATAGGTTGGCGGAGCTGTGAAAACCGGTGATATAACCTGCAGCAAATAACTCTTTGTGGATTTGTTCTAATGAAACTGTTTGGTGAAACTCCATGGCTAGCATCAAGCCCGTGCCGCGAACCTCTTTGATGCAGCTATGCCTATATAACAATGAAACAAGTGCATCCTTCAGAATCTCTCCCATAGCCGAGGCATGGCGGATAAGCTGGCGGTGTTCAATTGCAGAGATGACGGCTTTCACAACAGCGCAGCCAAGGGGATCATTTTGATGCGACTGGGCATATTTGAAACCAATTTCTTCTGCAGCGGCAGATACTTTCTTTGATAACGCAATGACGCTGACAGGATAGCCATTTCCGATTCCTTTTCCCATTGCGATGATATCGGGCTGAATATCATAATGCTGATACCCAAACCATTTGCCTGTTCTGCCAATGCCGGTGGTTACTTCATCCACAACAAGAAGCCCGCCGCTGGCTTGAACTCTACGCACTATTTCCGCAATGAGGCTCTTGGGAGGCAGCTGAACAGTCCCGGATGCATTTCCGGGTTCGAAAACAAATGCTCCGATTTGATCAAACGGAATTTCTGCCAAACATGTATCTATGTCTTCGTAATTCTGTGAGCAATCGAATGTGATCCACTCATTTTCAGCGCGCGTGGAAGAAGTTCCGTAAGAGGAGAGAAAATATTGCTTTAAGCATAATAAATAGGGCTTTTTTATAATTTTTTTCGCTACCAGCACGCTAAACTCTACCGCTTCGCTGCCGGAACTTAGAAAAACGCATTTGCCCTCTGGCAAAGAGGTTAGTGCAAGCACTTTTCCGGCAGCTTTATCCACAATATTGGTTGTATAGCGGTATCCTGTATGGCTGATTTGAGTTAACTGCTGAATGATGGCTGCATTAACTTCTTTGTTATTATGGCCAACAGAAGTGCACCAGACACCCGCTTCAAAATCGAGATACTGCTTTCCTGTTTCATCTATCACATAGCAATCATCGCTGAAAACGATTGTTGGGTTCAGCATTGCGTAATTACAATTTAAAGTTTTCATGATATCACCTGCAAGTTTCCATGATAAGTATAACAAATAGCTGGTATTTGCACCACATGATTTATGAAGTTGCCTGGATGATCATGGAACGATAAAAAAACTTTGGCATTCATACCAAAGTCTGTTTCTTGTAACTGGCAGGGGCGGCAGGAATTGAACCCGCAATAGCGGTTTTGGAGACCGCTGCTATACCATTTAACTACGCCCCTATAAAAAAAAGATGGTGACTCGTACGGGATTCGAACCCGTGAATGCATGCGTGAAAGGCATGTGAGTTAAGCCGCTTCTCCAACGAGCCATCAATGGCGCCTAAAACAGGGCTCGAACCTGTGACCTACCGGTTAACAGCCGGTTGCTCTGCCGACTGAGCTATTTAGGCGTTGCTCAGATATAATAGCATAGTGCTGGTAAGAATACAATCAAAAAATAAAAAAATAAGCCAAAAAAGATTGCTTTCATACAGTAATAAGAGGGAGGAAGGATCATGAGACTACTAACTCCAGGCCCGGCGAGTTGCCTGCCAAGTGTATTAAATGCGCTGTCAACGGAGATGATTCATCACCGAACACCGGAATTTCAAAGCCTCTATCGGGATACTGTAGAAGGATTAAAATACATCTTTGAAACGAAGGATGGAGAGGTCGCCATTCTTGCTGGATCAGGTACAACAGGACTTGAGGCAGGAATCATTAATGCATTTCAAAAACAAGAGCAGATTTTAATTATTGAATGCGGTTATTTCGGAGAACGTTTGGTTAATATTGCCAAGGTACATGAGCTGGATGTCATTCGCTTAACTTATGATTGGAAAGAAACATATCGAATTGAGGATGTGAAACAAGTTATGAAAACACATCCGGACTTAAAAGGAATATTGCTGGTATATAGTGAAACCTCAACAGGGGCTTTGCACGATATTCAAGCGATTGGGGAATTGACGAAGGATACAGATGTATTGCTGCTGGTGGATTGCATCAGCGGTCTTGTCATGAATCCTTGCAAATTTGATGAGTGGCATCTTGATATTGCAGTGGCGGCCAGTCAAAAGGGTTTTTTTCTGCCGCCGGGACTTGTGTTTGTCTGTTTAAGTCCGAAGGCAATGCATAGAATTAAACTGCATAAACCGCAGTCCTATTATTTGAATCTGCCGCTTATGATTGAGAAATACCATGATGAACAAAAGATTGGTGCTACACCCAGCGTGGCTTTATTGCAAGGGTTGCGGGTTGCGTTAGAAATCCTGCAAGTACAATCGATGGAACAGTGGCAGGAATATTACGGAGGACTCCATCGCCGGCTTTTAGAGCTTTTGCGCCGTCATGGTTATCAGCCATATGTGAATGGTGCATTTAGCAATGCACTGGTGGTAGTGGAACTGCCAAAGCGCAATGCCTTTGCACTCCGCCACCATATTTATGAACAAAGCGGTCTTTTGATTGAGGTGGGTTTGGGGAAAGAGAGTGATGCCATTTTGCGCATTGGCTGCATGAATGCCATCACCATGTTTGATGTGCTGGATTTAGAGCGTGCTCTTTGTTCTTTGAGCAAGCAGGAACAAACCCAAGAGATAGTTGAAAAGTAGCACGGAACCCAGTACAATAGTGTAGTGGGTGATTACATGAAAGAACTATTAGATGAAGCGATGATGAAACGATCGCTGGTTCGTATGGCGCATGAGATTATAGAGCGCAATAAGGGAACAGACGATATCGTATTAGTTGGTATTAAAACAAAAGGCGTCCCGATTGCTCGGCGTTTGAAAGAAATGATTGAGCAATTCGAACAAACTTCGATTTCTCTGGGCGAGCTGAATGTTACGCCGTGGCGGGATGATATCGATGAGAATCAACGTACCGGCAAAGAGAAATGCAATGTTGCGGTACAAGATAAAAAAGTCATTTTAGTAGATGATGTATTGTATAAAGGACGCACAGTGCGGGCTGCCATGGATGCGATTATGCACAGCGGAAGAGCCAAGGAAATTCAGCTGGCTGTACTGATTGACCGCGGTCATCGGGAATTGCCGATCCGGGCTGATTTTGTCGGGAAAAATATTCCGACCAGCATGGAAGAACAAATTATTGTCAAGACAAAGGATATCGACGGGATTGACGGTGTCTATTTAAAATAACCCCTCAGGGTTATTTTTAGTATGGCTGATCGATGGTAACAGGATCAATGTCACTGCAAAATTGCTTCAGAAAACAAGGAACATGCAGCTGATAGGTGATTTGGTCATACAAGCATCCATTCACATTGCGGTAGTTGGTCAGCCGTTCCACCTCGGTAAAGCAAAGCCGGTTCGCGAGCTGCATCATACGGTGGTTGCCGGACCATGTTTGGGTGAAAATGTTTGTATAATTGCAAGTCAGCAAATAATGAATATATAGAACATAAGCCTGTGTGCCATATCCTTTGCCACGATGGTAGGTATCAACAATGGTAATGCCGATAGCAATTTGCTGGGGATTTTGATTGAGAAAATAAGAACTGACCCAGCCGATATGCTGGTGATTGTTGGTGCATAGTTCTAACCGCTGGCGAATCATGCCTGTTTTTGATTGACAGATTTGCTGTTCGATATTTGCTTTCATTTGCTCGAATTCTTGCGGATGAAAAACACGCCATGGGCAGTCCCATTGCAGCCAGTCCTGATGGGGCTGGTACCAGTTTCGAAACTCATTCATATCGTTTAATGTCGGATCCCTTAAATAACAAATATTTCCTTGCAAGATCATAGCAGCACCATCCTTCTTTTTAGTCATACGGATCGAACGGTAATTTTATGTCAATGATGGATATTTTGCAGGTACTATTTTATAATAGATGCAGGATAGAGGTAACAACATGAAAACGAAATACGAAATTGAACAAATTGTGAAAGAGCATCAGGAAGAATTGCTGGAACTGATTCAAACGTTATGTCAGATTCCATCCCCTTCAGGACAGGAACAGAAACGAGCTGCCTTTATTCAGGGCTGGCTGGAAGACCATGGCTGTCTGGGTGCGAAAATTGATGAAGAGAACAATGTTATTTTTCCTTACCAAGCTGAAAAAGGCGATCTGGTTGTGTGGATGGCCCATACGGATACCGTGTTTCCGGATTTAGAACCATTTGAAGTCAAGATTTCAGGAAACCGGATGTATTGTCCGGGCGTAGGAGATGATACAGCCAACGTGGCAGTTTTAATGTTGCTGGCAAGACTGGTGGTAAAGGAGCAATGGGCAGCTAAGCAAGGAATCTTGTTTGTGTTTGATTCGCAGGAAGAAGGTTTGGGTAATTTAAATGGCTGCCGTCAGGTATTTGCGGCATACGGGTCACGAATCAAGCAGCTGATATCCTTCGACGGCACTTATGAAGGAATATGCATGAAGGCAGTGGGCTCACTGCGTTACCGGGTGACAGTGCGGACGGAAGGCGGCCATTCTTACAGCAAATTCGGAAATCGCAACGCCATCCAGTATTTAGCGAAGCTGATTGATCTGCTGTATACGATTCAAGTTCCTGAGAAAACAACATATAATGTCGGCCAGATTACGGGAGGCACATCTGTTAATACGATTGCACAAGAAGCCAGCATGCTGTATGAAATCCGCAGTGATGACAAGCAAGCGATGGAGCAAGTTCGCTTATTCTTTGAACAAGCGGTCGCGTCATTTCGCTTGATGGGAGTAGAGATTGAAGTAACATTGCTGGGTGAGCGGCCTTGCATGGGGGATATCGATGAAACAAAACAAGAGCAGCTGGTGGCATTGTGTCAGGAAGCAATTCGAACATATGCCCAAGAACCACGTTTATACCCTGGATCAACGGATTGCAACATCCCATTCTCGCTGGGGGTCAATGCCGCTTGTTTTGGTGCCTATCTGGGCAGCGGTGCTCATACCCGCGGTGAGTATATTGAAATTGACAGCTTAGAAACGGGAATGAAAATCGTCCTTTCCTTTATCATGAATTATTTCGCGTAAAGCATTATTTTTTGTCATACAACGAAGAAATTTGGAAAGACTTCTAATGAAGTTTTTTCTTTGCTTCAACATCCGGAACAATCATTTCAATGGAATGCACATCGTGCATAAATTGTCAAATAATATGGATTTGATATAGCCAAACAGTGATTTTCGTTCTATAATAGAAAGGTAACAAGGAGGGCTTTTATTAATGGCAAAAAAATATTTGTCGATGGATGGGAACTATGCTGCGGCATATACTTCATATGCATTTACTGAAGTAGCAGGGATCTATCCGATTACTCCATCATCAACCATGGCTGAATTAGTTGATGCATGGGCTACAAACGATAAGAAGAACATTTTTGGAGCAACTTTAAAAGTAGTAGAAATGCAATCAGAAGCTGGGGCTGCAGGTACTGTGCATGGAGCATTGCAAGGCGGTGCTTTGTCTACTACATATACTGCTTCCCAAGGTTTGCTTTTGATGATTCCGAACATCTATAAATGGGTTGGGGAGTGCTTGCCTGCCGTACTACACGTTTCGGCTCGTGCAATTGCTACTCGCGCATTGTCTATTTTCGGTGATCACCAAGATATTTATGCTGTACGTCAAACCGGAGCTGCAATGCTTTGCTCCCATTCCGTACAAGAAGCTATGGATTTGGGCGGTGTGGCACACTTAAGTGCAATTAAAGCATCTGTTCCGTTTATCCATTTCTTTGACGGATTCCGTACTTCTCATGAAATTCAAAAAGTAGAAGTGATGGACTATGCAGACTATGCTCGTCTATTGGATCGTGAAGCACTGGAACGCTTCAAAGAAAAAGCTGCTAACCCGCACAGCAATCCTGGTGTTCGCGGCGGCGCTGAAAATGATGACGTTTATTTCCAAGGCAGAGAAGCACAAAATACGCATTATGCCAAAGTTGCGGATGTTGTAGCTGACTACCTGAGTGAAATTTCCAAGATTACAGGGCGTGAATATGCTCCATTTACATATTACGGCGCACCGGACGCAACGAAAGTAATCGTAGCAATGGGTTCTGTGACCGAAACAGTAAAAGAAGTAGTTGATAAATTGACGAAAAACGGCGAAAAAGTCGGTCTGGTAAAAGTTCACTTGTATCGTCCATTCTCCATTGACTATTTGACAGCAGTGCTTCCGGAAACAGTGAAAAAAGTTGCTGTACTGGATCGTACCAAAGAAATGGGCGCACTAGGCGAACCATTGTTCATGGATGTGAAGACAGCATTGACTGGCTATAAGAATGTGGAAATGATCGTTGGCGGACGCTATGGTTTGTCCAGCAAAGATACGCAGCCTAACCAAATCAAGGCTGTATATGACCACTTAGATGGAAGCAATCCATTTACAGGGTTCACAATCGGTATCGTGGATGATGTAACGCATTTGTCCTTGCCGGTTGATGAAGAATTTGAAGTGGAAACAGACTACACTGCTTGCGTATTCTACGGATTGGGAAGCGATGGTACTGTATCTGCGAATAAGAATGCAATCAAGATTATCGGGGATCATACTGATCTATATTCTCAAGCATATTTTGCTTATGACTCCAAAAAGGCCGGCGGTGCAACTCGTTCCTTCCTGCGTTTTGGCAAGAGCCCGATTCGTTCTACCTACTATGTAAAGAATGCAGACTTTATTTCCTGCTCTTTGGATAGCTACTTGTTGAAATATGACATGCTTCGCAACTTGAAAAAGGGCGGAACATTCTTGTTGAATACAACATTTGATCCTGCTCACATCGAAGAGCATCTTCCAAGCCGTGTCAAGGCACAATTGGCTAAGAAGCAAGTAAACTTCTATGTGATTGATGCAACGAAAATTGCGGAAGAAATCGGTATGGGCCGCCGTACCAATACGATTTTGCAATCTTCCTTCTTTGCTCTTGCAAACATTATGCCATACGTTGATGCACTTCGTTACATGAAGGGTGCTGCTGAAAAATCCTACAGCAAGAAGGGTGAGGAAATTGTTTCCCAAAACTTCAAGGCAATTGACAGCGGTAAAGATGGTCTTGTGAAGATTGAAGTGAAACCGGAATGGGCTTCCTTGCCTATGGAAGCACTTTACAAATCCATTGGCGAAGAGTATTTTGATCAGCACGTTGCTGTCATCAACTCTTTAGACGGCTATGACCTGCCGGTCAGCAACTTCATGAATCATGGGATTTTGGAAGGTGCAATGCACTCCAATGTAGCCTTCAACGAACACCGTGCAATTGCAACGACAGTGCCAAAATGGGTTCCGGAAAACTGTATCCAATGTGGTTTCTGTTCCTTCGTATGTCCGCATGCTACCATTCGTACCTTCTTGTTGAATGATGAAGAAATCGCAAATGCGCCAATGGCATTTGATACCATTCCTGCTGTTGGCAAGGGTGTTGAAAACCTGAAATTCCGTGTTCAAGTAACTCCGGATAACTGTGTTGGATGTCAATTGTGTGCAACTGAGTGTCCTGGCAAGGGCGGTCAAAAAGCGCTTGTTATGGAAGACATCAATACCCAATTGCAATATGCTCCTCTTGCAAACTACATTTTCAAGCAAACAGAATACAAATCGAACTACTTTGCGAAGAATACTGTAAAAGGTTCGCAATTCTTGATGCCTTACTTTGAAGTATCCGGCTCTTGCCCAGGATGCGGTGAAACTCCTTACTATCGTTTGGTTTCCCAATTGTTCGGCAAAGATATGCTGATTGCGAATGCAACAGGATGCTCCAGTATTTATTGTTCTTCTTCTCCATCTACACCGTTTGTAACGGATGAAAACGGCGAAGGACCAGCTTGGGCTAACTCCTTGTTCGAAGACAACGCTGAATTCGGATATGGTATGAAGATTGCGCAAAATGTGAAAGATGCTCGTATCGTTGAGTTGCTGACAGAAAACAAGGCTGATGTGGAAGCTTCTTTGCAAGAAGCAATTGATGCTTATGTTGCGGTTAAAGGCGATCGTGAAAAAGAACGTGAACTTGCTCCGAAATTAGTTGAACTTGTGAAGGCAAGCAAGAACGATAAGATTAAAGCAGTATTGGAATTCGAACGTGATCTAGTCAGCAAGTCTGTATGGATCATTGGCGGTGACGGATGGGCATATGACATCGGTTACGGTGGATTGGATCATGTCCTTGCTAATAACTTGGATGTTAATGTATTGGTATTGGATACGGAAGTATATTCCAACACCGGTGGTCAGTCTTCTAAATCCAGCCAAGCTGGTTCCATCGCGAAGTTTGCGGCTGGCGGTAAACCAACTGCGAAGAAAGATCTTGGACAAATTGCTATGTCTTATGGACATGTCTATGTAGCAAGTATCGCAATGGGTGCTAACCGTATGCAAACCATCAAGGCATTGGAAGAAGCAGAAAGCTATCAAGGTCCATCTTTGATTCTTGCTTATTCTCCATGTATTGAACACGGTATGAAGGGTGGTTTGATGAACCATCAATCAGCACAAAAGAAAGCTGTTGAAAGCGGATATTATCCACTGTATCGCTTCGATCCTAGAAAAGAAGGCGAAGAGTTGCAAATCGATTACAAGACGCCGGACTTCAATAAGTTTATTGACTTTATCATGACCGAAACACGGTTCAGTCAATTGCCAGTCATCAATGAAGCAAAAGCAGAAGAATTGCTTGAAAAATCACGCAAGGATGCTGAAAAACGCTTTGCACGTTTGACAAAATTGGCAGCGAAAGCATAATCGAATACAAGCATGGCAGATAGGATCTGCCTTGCTTTTTTTCAGTGTGCCGGGCATGGCATATATCTAGGTGGTGAAAGTCCACTGTGGGGGTCGATAACTACCAACCACTAGCTGAAGACAAGGGCTTACCCGTGAGG
>JAEWFD010000013.1 GCA_023388995.1 Bacillota bacterium | reverse complement strand
GTTCCCTTGGGGTTCGGCAGTTCGACTCTGCCTCCCTCCACCATTTATATTGGGGTATCGCCAAGCGGTAAGGCATCAGACTTTGACTCTGACATTGCCCTGGTTCGAATCCAGGTACCCCAGCCATATTATGATCCGTTAGCTCAGTTGGTAGAGCATCTGACTTTTAATCAGAGGGTCTGGCGTTCGAGTCGCCAACGGATCACCACTTGTTTTGCGGATGTAGTTCAATGGTAGAACTTCAGCCTTCCAAGCTGACTACGTGGGTTCGATTCCCATCATCCGCTCCATGAAATGAAAGATACTGCATGTTCTTAGGAATATGCAGTTTTATTTTGTTTGGAAGAAGTGATAACGCGTTAGATAATAATCACAGCATTACCTTTGATTTGTTTGCAGCGCAACTTGGTTGCTGCAATTAGTTTGGAAAGCGTTTCTGTTTCCGTGGGGCTGATATTGCGATTGGTGATTGCTGCAATGGATAAGGTTACATTAGGGAATGCTTCAAGTTTACCTTTGCGATTTCTGGATATAATATAGCCTTTGTTCCAGTCTGCTAAAGAATAAAGGGGCTCGCTTAATGCAGTAAACGTATGAATGATATCATCGCATAACGAATGTATGCTTTCCAGATCATGGGTGATAATGACAAAGTCATCACCTCCGACATGTCCTAAGAAATCTTCGTCAGTGCAACAGTGGAGCATCGCCTGTGCCAACGCTTTCAACATACAGTCACCTTGGGCAAAGCCGTAGGCATCATTGTATGCCTTAAAGTTGTCGAGATCTAAATAGAGAATGCCGTAGGGGTGAGGTTCATGCAATAGCTGCCCCAGCTTTTGCGTAATGACTTTATTGCCAGGAAAGCCGGTAAGAGGATTTGCATCAGCTGCTTTTTTTTCGCGGATGCGAATGGTTGCAATCAATAAGTCGCGCACTGTGACCAATCCATAATAGCGATCCTGCTTCGTAACGACAATTGCATCATAGACTGTTGCAGGTTCCCGCTGCATTGCAATGGCAGCAACTTCATCAAGTGTTGTTTCGAAATCTACGGCCAGATAGTACTGCCCGAGCAGTTTATCAACAGCCCGATGGAAGTGCAAGTTATAGCCAAATTGACCGCTGAACTGCCATAGAAGATAATTGCGGGTCAATAAACCACGGACACGGCCATCACGATCGGCGATGCATAATTCGGTCAGGGCAGGATCCGCCTTCATCCGCTCGTAAATGGAGAGTGCCGTTTCTGTCGGCAGTATTGGTTCTATTTGCTGACAGATCATTCCAACGGTATCGTCTGAGGTATTGCTTCTGGATAGGTACCTATCTTTTTGGAGCTGCTGCAACAAAAGTACTATATCTTCTTTCAATAGTTGAAATTCCTCTTGTGGATGACCGAGAAAATAACCTTGGCCAAATGCAACACCTAAATCAAGCAGTGCCAGCAATTCTTCTTTGGTTTCAATTCCTTCTGCTATAACTTGAATCCCTGCTTCGCGGCAAAATTTCATAACACCCAAAGCAACTGATCGTTTGCGAAAATCATGGTCAATGCCACGAACGATGGACATATCGATTTTGATATAGTTAGTTGCAATAGTACAAGCCCGGATCAAGCCCGAATAGCCGGAGCCGAAATCATCAATTGCAATCTGGAATCCTTGCTGCTGGTAGTGTGTGATTGCTTCGGTAAAGACTGGTAATGAAGAGATTGCATTTTTTTCGGTAATTTCAAAAATAATATCATCCGGATTTAATTGCAGTTTCGCAAGTTTATCACGTGTAAAACCGGCAATGAATCCCGCTGAGTGAAGAATATTGGGGTCAACATTGAGAAAAATTCTGCTTCCGGATGGTTTCTTTCGGGCGCCGTTAAGCGCCTTTGTCCGACATAGCTTTTCTAGTTCCCATAAGGTTTGTGTTTTAGATGCCAATTCGAATAATTGCTCAATGTTTAATTGACAATCCGGATAGGAAATGCGGCTGAGTGCCTCATATCCGTGTATGGTACCATCACGCAAGGAAACGATTGGCTGATATACGGATCGAATATGCTCGCCCGCTAAAATGTGAAGTAATATATCTTCAGAATGCACTGATTATCCTCCTGCAACAAGATATTCAAATGGACTTTCCTGTTGGATTACCGGGTTAAACAAAGAGGTGGGACACAAAATAATGCCGTTTGGATATCCGTTTTGCTGCTATAAATAGTATAATACAGAGGGAATACTGCACGGTAGTAAATCGGTTAAAAGCCGGTAAAACTTCTGTAAAGTGATGATGCCAGGTGCTGTAGCTCGGCATACTTGTATGTAGCATGATGCATCGTATCATACTAGTATGGATTACTTTAGTTTGGTTGGAAGTAATTGGGCGTCTTTGTTGAAGTGGAAATAGCATTATGATATCTTTGGGGTATAAATGGAGGATGGATGTATGAATATTTTAGAAATAAAACAAGACTTATATTGGATCGGGGTAAAAGATCCTGATTTAAAAATATTTGATATTATTGTAGAGACGAAATATGGCAGTACATATAATGCCTACTTGCTGCGAGGCAGTGATAAGACGATTCTAGTAGATACTGTAAAACTAGAGTTTTTAGATGAATTCGTAACTAAAGTCGAGGAATTGATTCCATTCCAGAAAATCGATTATATAATCGTGAATCACACAGAACCGGATCATGCTGGATCTATTCAGCGGATGGTTGAATTAAATCCCAATGTAACGCTGGTAGGCAGTGTAACGGCATTGAAATTTTTGAAGGAAATAGTCAATTGCGAATTCAAAGAACTGGCTGTAAAGGAAAATGATACTTTGTCGCTGGGGGACAAAACGCTGCAGTTTATGATTACTCCAAACTTGCATTGGCCGGATACGATGATGACGTATTGGGTAGAAGGAAAAGTGCTGTTTTCCTGTGATTTCTTCGGTGCTCATTATTGCCCGCGAGAATTGAAACTATCAGATCTAACGGCGCAAGAACGGGAAAACCATATGGAAGCATACAAACATTACTATGATTGTATTATGGGACCATTCACATCATTTGTTGTGAAGGGTATAAATCGCCTGCGTGATGTGGACTATGAAATGATTTGCAATGGTCATGGACCAATTTTGGATCAAGACTTAGAGCGTTTCTATCAAGCATATGAATCCTATACTAAAGTTGCCAAAAATAAAATACCGCTGCTGGCCATTCCATATGTCAGTTCCTATGGTTACACCAGGACATTGGCCCATAAAATCGCAGAGGGTGCCAAATTGGCTGGAGTAGAAGATGTACGATTGTTTGATATGGTTGAAGAGAAGCCGGAGGATGTGATGCTGGTACTGGATCATGCAGATGGTATCTTGTTTGGTTCGCCGACAATTCTGGGAGATGCTTTAAAGCCTATCTGGGATTTAGCGACTACAATGCTTCCGGCAACACATAGCGGGAAATTGGCTTCCGCATTTGGCAGCTATGGCTGGACAGGGGAAGCAGTGCCGTTTTTAATCGAACGATTGAAATCGCTGCGAATGAAGGTGGTTGAAGGTCTTCGCGTGAAGTTTAAACCAAGCGCAGAAGAAGAATTGCAGGCGATTGAATTTGGTAAAGTATTCGGACAATTACTTTTAGAAAAACATGGAAAGGAATCATAACATGAAAGATTTGGAGATTTGTGAGCTGGAAGATATGAAAGAGACTTTCAATGGACGGGTCGTAATTATCGGAGGTGGCGCAGCCGCCTTTTATGCAGCCAGTGCAATCCGGGAGAAGAATCAGCTCTGTGATATTGTAATCTATGGCAAGGAACCATATCTCACCTATAACCGTCCGATGCTGACAAAAGCGTTGTTGATGGGAAAAGAAGTTGAGAAGATGTTTATTAAGAAACCGCAATGGTATGAAGAGCAGCGCATTGACTTCCATACAGATAGCACTGTAACGGCAATCAATCCTGCAAATCAGGAAATTGTATTAGAAGCAGGGCAGCAGGTAAAGTATGACAAGTTGCTGATTGCAACTGGTGCTACATCTTTTATTCCGCCGATTCCGGGATCTGCTTTGAAAGGGGTCTATGCAATTCGGGGATATGAAGATTTGCTTCAAATTGAAGAAGCTGCCAAGCAAGCTAGTTCGGTTGTTGTGATTGGCGGCGGTGTTTTGGGATTGGAAGCAGCTTGGCAATTTAAAAAGCAAAATAAGCAGGTAACCGTGCTTGAACTTGCTGATCAATTGATGGTTCGTCAGCTCGACTGCAACGCTTCAGAACTGCTCTATCAATTAATAAAACAAGAGGGCATGGAAGTACAGGTTGGAGTTAAGATTGAAGCAATCGTCGGAGATCAGAACGTAAGCGGTGTTCGCCTGGCAGATCAAAGTGTGATCAATGCTGATCTTGTCATCATGTCCACGGGTATCCGTGCAAATACAGCACTTGCCAAAGAAGCGGGTGTAGAAATCAACAAGGCAATTGTTGTGAATGATCATTGTGAGACGAATCTATTGAATGTGTATGCAATCGGGGATTGTGCAGAGCATAATGGCATTAACTACGGTATTTGGCCGGAAGCGACGGATATGGGCCGAGTTGCCGGTTTACATAGCATTGGTGAAACTGCATCATATGTTCCAGCTCAGCCAGCGATTATTTTTCATGGCATGAATACGCAGTTGTATGCCATCGGCGATGTCGGCCGGGATACTTCCAAGAAATATCAAATCATCCAGCTTAGAGATGAAGCAAAGAAGACTTACAGCGGGTATTACTTTGTAGATCAGAAATTCTCGGGCGCAGTATTATTTGGCGATACCAAACATCTGAAACAAGTAAATGAAGCATGTAAAATGCAAGAGTCATATGAATCTTGGTGCACCAAATTACTTGGTAATCAAAATAAATAAAATTGCATTTATTTATGAAATCATATATAGTAACTAGGATGAATTAAGGGGTGCATAGCATGTGGAAAGAATTTAAGAGCTTTGCGTTTAAAGGAAATGTATTAGATATGGCCGTGGGGGTCATTATTGGGGGAGCCTTCAGTAAGATTGTTGCTTCTTTGGTAAATGACATCATTATGCCGATTTTTGGCGTGTTGACCGCAGGCGTTGATTTTAAGGATTTAAAATGGGTGATTAATGAAGAGTCAGCAATTTTATATGGCAGTTTTGTCCAAAATATTGTGGATTTCTTGATTGTAGCAGTTTCTATTTTCATCTTTATCCGCTTGATTAACAAATTGCGATTCAAGCAGAAGGAAGAAGAAGTGAAAGTGGATGAACCTAAAAAACCAACCACTGAGGAATTGCTTACTGAGATTGTAGCGTTATTGAAGACACAGCAAAAATAAGAAAAGCGGCGGCTGCCGCTTTTTTAATGAAATGAGAGTTCTGCCAGAATCGGAAAGTGATCGGATAAAGGTAAGTCAAAGTTGCTGACTACTTCGGCATGATGGATTGCAATATCATCAGTCACAAATATGTAATCAATCGGCGTATTATCCAATAGAAAGGAATGCAAACCACGAAAGGTAGATTGAATCGCGTTCATGGTTGTATAGATATCACGCAGTTGAAATAGGTGCTGACTGGTATGTTCTTGCATCAGGCGAATTGTTTTGCTATGGTAATGATCGTTGAAATCACCCATCAAAATCATTGGCAAAGGGTCTTGCTGATAGATTTCATGCATGAATTGCAGCAGAATTTTTGCTTGCTTATATCGCGTATAAGGCAAAACAACATCTAAATGGACATTGAAGACATAGCATTCATGGCCGGTGGCAATGAGTCGCAATTTAACCATTGTGCATGTGCGAGGCATACTGGAGGAAAACAGCCTGCTGGCTTTTTCAGGTGTTGCGGACAGCCAAATGGTTTTGCTTTCTAAGATAATTGCTTGCTGTGTATTCACAAGAATCGCGGTTTGCTCATTCAAGACATGATTGCTGGCATAACGGTTTTCGCCGATGATGGTATAATGATCTAATTGCGGCTGCAAGCTTAAATGCATCTGTTCTGTGAATTCCTGCAAGCCGGCACAGATTGGATTGATAGTTTTTATATAACGTAAAATCCGCTCATTGCGAACGAAGGCGGCTTCCTTTTGCGGAAACAGTTCATGTTTGCAATTGAGTGAAATAATATGAAATGGCTGCATAAAGTTCCTCCACTTTTCTACTATTATCATACCATGTTTGCCGGTATTCTATCAAAGTGATTGAGTGATTGATCAGTTTGTAAGAATTGAAGCATTGAATTTAGCGAAAATTGTCCATCGAAAGAAAGCGCTATTTTGGGTATATGAGATTATAATGAAATTAGATAAGGAGGTAATCTCATGAAGAAGATCCTAAATCGCAAAGAAGATGTAGTAGAAGAAATGCTGGAAGGTCTTGCCGGAGCACATCGCGAAATTGTACACCGGGTACCTGATACGAGAGTCATTGCACGCAACTACAAGGGGGAAGGAAAAGTTGGGCTGATTTCCGGTGGCGGAAGCGGGCATGAACCTGCGCATGCGGGATTTGTCGGGCAAGGAATGTTGAGTGCCGCAGTATGCGGCGATGTCTTTACATCACCAACTGTGGATCAAGTGTTTGAAGGAATCAAGGCTGCAGAACAGGGTGCCGGTGTTTTTATGGTTATCAAAAACTATACCGGTGACGTCATGAATTTTGAGATGGCAAAAGAATTGGCAGAAGAAGAAGGAATTCAAGTAGATTATATCGTTGTAAATGATGATATTGCTGTTGAGGATTCCACATGGACAGCAGGACGCCGCGGCGTTGCGGGAACTGTATTTGTTCATAAAATTTTAGGGGCAGCTGCTGAACAAGGTGCCAGCTTAGCTGAGATCAAATCATTGGCAGAAGAATTAATCGCAGAATTGGCCAGCTTGGGCTTAGCTTTGTCAGCAGCGACGACACCGCAATCCGGAAAGCCGGGATTCTTGCTGGAAGAAGATGAGATTGAATTCGGTATTGGTATTCATGGGGAGCCTGGATATCGCAAAGAGAAACTACAATCTTCACATGTAATGGCTCAGGAATTCTATGACAAGATCCTTGGGGAATTGAAGTTAAGCAAACAAGATCGCATTGTGCTTTTGATTAATGGCATGGGTGCAACACCATTGATGGAACAATATGTATTTACGAATGATGTTCTTCAAATGTTTGCGAAAGATGGTATTGAAGTAGTCAAGAGTTTTGTGGGTGATTACATGACATCTATCGACATGGCTGGTATTTCGATGACAGTGCTGCGTTTGAAAGAAGAACGCTGGCTTGATCTATTGAACGCAGAAGCGACGACAATTGCTTGGTAGTTGTATGAATCAGTTGCAGATACAAACATGGTTTCAGTCCTTTGCGCAGGAAATCATAGCGCAGCAAGAGTATTTAAGCGATTTGGACAATGCTATTGGGGATGGAGATCATGGTTACAATATGGCTAAAGGCTTGCAGATTTATCTGGAAACCCGGGAAAGCAAGCAAGACCTTACTATAGCGGGTGAATTCAAGCTGTTGGGAATGACGTTGCTGGCTAAGGTTGGCGGTGCGTCCGGTCCTATTTATAGCAGTGCTTTTTTGGCAATGGCCAAACAGCTTGATGGGTTAGCAGAACTTGATGATGCTAAGTTAGGAGAACTGCTGGAGATTGGCTTGCAAGCGATTATGCAGCGAGGCAAAGCAGTGCTGGGTGAAAAAACGCTTGTCGATGTTTGGACACCGGTCATACAAGATATGAAAAGACAGCAGCTGACGAAAGAAGCGGTTGCAGCTTATGTTGAACGTACAAAGGATTTAAAGGCAACCAAAGGCAGGGCATCTTATTTGGGAGAGCGCTCCATCGGACATATTGATCCCGGGTCATGCTCCTCGGGTATCTTGTTTGCAAAAATGCTGGATTCGATAGCACTATGATTGGGATTATTGTTGTATCACATAGCCGTAAGATTACGGATGGCTTGAAAGAAATGATTGAAGAAATGACAGGACATAGTTCAGCAATTGAAATTGTATCTGCTGGCGGGACCTTCGATGGGGGCTTGGGCAGTGATACAGCAAATCTGATGAATGTACTGGAAGAAAGATCGGAATATGAACAACTATATTTATTCGCAGATATTGGAAGTGCTGTCATGAGTATAGAGCAGGCATTGGAATATGTTGACCCTTCCATTTCCGGCAAGGCGCTTTATTTGGATGCTCCGCTTGTAGAGGGTGCTTTCGTAGCTGCGGTCAAATGCATGGTGGATCCATCTGTTGCAGCTGTAACCGCAGCTGTGCAAGGGTTATATCGTTCTTAATGGTGAGAAGGACTATAAATAGCGCTTATTTATAGTCTTTTTTTTCGTTCATGGCAAATAAAAAGATCGAACAATTTGCTTTTGCATAAACTAAAAATATGGTAAAATATGAATGTGTAGAGGAGTGTTAACATGGATATTATTTCAATTGCATATGGTATGCTGGCTGTTTCTGTGGTTGTGATCGTAGGTAGCATGATTTATTTGAAACGTTCGCAAAAGATGGTAGAAAAAGCATGTATGTATGGTATTATCAGTGCAATTATGGTACAAGTATTTGCTTTTTTCTTTATTTTTACCGGCGATTTTTTAGCGATTTTAGTCAATGCCTTCTTTTTAGGGGTTGTATCATACAATATGATTACCGTTTTCGGAATGCGCAGTGCTAAGATTTATGAGAAAGACAGCAGGAATTTTATTTCGTTTTTTGTGGGAAATGCAGTTGTGGCGAATGCTGTGAATTTTTTGCTGATTGGGTTTATGAGTATCAGCTTTACAAAATATAGCCAGGACCCTGAATTTGTGAGTGCAGTTGGAGAAGATATGATGAATCAAATGAGTCAGGTTATGCGATCAATCACAGTAGATCGTTTGGGATCCTTGTTTGTGGGAACAATTGCTTCCATTATTGTGTCATATTGTGCTATACGTATTATGATTAAAGCATACCATTTGAAAAAGCCGGTGCTGAATCTGAAGAGTGTATTGATTATGTTTGTATTTTATGTGATTAATTTATACATGCCTTATACAGGTATGCAGGAATGGATGCAGCTTGTTTTATATGGGGCAGTTGCATTTGCGTCATATATTTTCTTGAAACAGGAAGAAGCAGCCAAACCAGCAGCAAGGTAATGGACAAAAAAACCGCGGACAATTGTCTGCGGTTCGAAACAGGGAGACCTGTTTTTTTATATGCTTATTTATGCTTAGGTGTCCATGCTACCCATGTATTCAGCCAAATACTTTGGGTGATATTGATGATCCGCTGATTCGCAGAGCCGCGAAAGGGCAGAAGTGTATTTCTTTGTTCTTGGATATAGCGGCCATCGATCAGTACATTGCAGTACGCCAATAAGCGCATGTTATCTTCATAAGTGGGATGGCTGGGATCTGTTAGCTGTTCAATGGTATAGCCGGTATAAATCCAAACGCTCTTTTTTGCTTCTTGGACTTTTTTGGCAAGGGAAAGCAGCTGTTTTGCTTGCAAGAAAGGTTCACCGCCGCTGATCGTAAGGCCATCTTGCAAAGGGTTCTGAATGAATTCTTGAAACAGTTCTTCGCTGTCTTTGAGAAAACCGCCATCTAATTGATGCGTGGCGGGATTATGGCAGCCGATGCAAGCATGATGGCATCCTTGGAGCCATAAGACACAACGCAGGCCTTCGCCATCAACAATGCTGTCGAATGTTAGCTCTGAAGCAAGACGCAAGATACTCATGCGTGTTTAACCCGATCTTTTTCCTCTGCTCGTTTTGCCTGGTTGAAGCGCTCTAAGGTTCCTACCAGATAACCGGTAATGCGGCGGATCCTTTCAAAAGGAGCATCGGTTGTTTCAATTCTTTGACATTGCGGGCATGTGCTGTCAGGTATAATGCCATGGTAGCCGCAGACCGGATCATAGTCAACCGGATGGTTGACGCTGCCATATCCGATTCCTGCTTCTTTCATTGCCTCGACAATGCGCTGGAAGCCAGCGGTATTGTTAACGGGATCACCATCTAATTCAACATAAGTAATGTGACCTGCATTGGTCAAGGCATGGTATGGTGCTTCAATCATAATTTTGTCATATGCCGTTACTTTATGATAAACAGGAACATGGAAAGAGTTGGTGTAATACTCACGATCTGTAATTCCTTCCAGCTTGCCGTATTTCATACGGTCGATGCTGGTAAAGCGTCCGGATAGTCCTTCGGCAGGTGTTGCCAGCAAGGAAAAATTTAGTTGATACGTGTGCATTGCCTGGTCAATTTTGTTGCGCATAAAGGTAACAATTTGATAGCCAAGTTCTTTAGCTTCCTGGCTTTCACCGTGGTGGGTTCCGATTAGTGCTTTTAAGCACTCCGCAAGACCGATAAAGCCGATACTAAGTGTTCCTTGTTTCACCACTTCTTCCAATGTGCTGTTCCATGCCAGCTGATCGCTGCCGTTCCAGACACCTTGTCCCATCAAGAAAGGAAAGTTCATTACTTTTTTCTTGATCTGTAATTCGTAGCGAGATAATAATTGGGCGACGCATTGGTCAATGCGTTTTTCCAGTGCCTGATAGAATCGTGATAAGTCCGGTGTTTCTTGGAGACCATATTGAATGCCTAAACGGGGCAGATTGATGGTAGTAAACGATATATTTCCTCTTCCGGTTACAACCTCGTCACCGCAGATATTGCCGATGACACGGGTCCGGCACCCCATATAGGTGACTTCAGTGTGCGGATTTTCTGGTTTGTAATATTGGGCATTAAACGGAGCATCCAAAAAACTGAAATTTGGAAACAGCCGTTTCGCACTGACTCTGCAAGCAAGTACAAACAAATCGTAGTTTGGATCTTGCGGGTGATAGCTGACGCCTTCTTTTACTTTGAAGATGGCAATCGGAAAGATGGCTGTTTCATGATTTCCAAGTCCTGCTTCAATAGCGAGCAGCAAGTTCTCTGTCACCATGCGTCCTTCGATGCTGGTGTCGGTTCCAAAATTAACGGAAGAAAAGGGTACTTGAGCCCCTGCCCGGGAATGCATGGTATTCAAGTTATGAATAAATGCTTCCATTGCCTGATAGGTTTTCTTGGCTGTTTCTTCTTTGGCATCGGTGATCGCAAACTGCAAAAGCGGCAGAACTTGTTCCACAGATAAGCCCGTCTCCTGTAATAAGTAGGTCAAAAGAGCAGGTTCCTGTTCCCGAATCGAAGTGAGATCGAGGGTTGGAAAATGAACTGAAAACTGGTCTTTATCGATTACTGCGTGGTAGACAGCAAGCGCTTTGCGCAGTGTATCCAAAACACTCTTGCGATAGGTTTTGCGAACTCCTTCAGCCATATCGTAGTCAAAGGTAGCGATGCTTTGACCGCCATGCTGATCATTTTGATTGCTTTGAATTGCGATCGCTGCTAGTGCTGCATAACTTTGAATATCCTGTGGTTCCCGCAAATGGCCGTGCCCGGTAAAAAAGCCGCCCTTGAATAATTTTGCGAGATCGATCTGACAGCAAGTAAGAGTACCCATAGATAGAAAATCAAGATCGTGAATATGGATGTCGCCGTTGCGATGCAAATCGGCATGTTCCTGTTCGATGACATAATTTAAGCTATATTCCTTGGAAACAGCGCTGCCATACTGCAGCATGCTGCCCATGGAAGTATTGCCGTCAATATTGGCATTCTCTTTTTTGATGTCAGCATCTTTCGCTGTTGTGATTTCATGAATGGTCTTCATCAAATGAGATTTTTGCTTGCGGACTTTGCTGCGTTGTGCGCGATAGTCCATGTATTGCTGGCTGATAGCAGGATGAGCTTGTTTCAGTAAAATCTGAATTACAATATCTTGAATTTCCTCGACTGTAGGGAGTTGTTCTTGAAATTGTGTTTGCAAAGTTTGTTCTGCCAAGGTTGCTAAATGAATGGCTTCTTCCTGTGTTGTTTCGATTTGGGAAAAAGCCTGGGCAGCCTGAGCAGCTTGATAGATGGCTGCACTGATTTTGTCTTTTTGGTAAGGCATGCGCCGTCCATCGCGTTTGATGATTTCTGTAAGCATAAATTTCTCCTTTCGTATCTCAAAAGGGAAAGAAAAAGCACATGGGGATGTGCTGAAGAAATCATGAGGAAAATCAGATTGATTTTGTCATAATTCTTTCATCTTGTTCCCAGAAGATAAAATTTTACTAATACAGGCAGGTCTACTGGCTCACACATCAATCGCCCCATACCTTCCCGCCAATTTAGGCAGTGGTCTATTATGGTTTGTCCATGTTCACAGTTGCTGGGACAGCTCAAGCTTAACTTGATTCCCTATTAAGCAAAGGCACCTTGATTAGTAAGTCTATTGTATCTTCTGTCGTGATGTTCGTCAATGGAAATACAGCCAAAGTTATTTATGACAAATGATTAACAAGAAAAAGGATGATAGAGGCTCCTATCATCCAAATTTTTTCTAAACTTATAATAGTTCAATTCCATTGCTGTGGCAAAGATCAATCGTTTCTTGCGGCCATAAGGATGCTTGTACTTCACCGATATGTGCTTTGCGCAAAAAGAACATACACAAACGGGATTGTCCGATTCCGCCGCCAATGGTATAGGGGAGGTGGCCATGCAAGACTTCTTGCTGGAAGGGAAGCTGCAAACGATCAGTGCTGTTGCGGATTTCCAGTTGTTTCACTAGACTTGTTTCGTCTACGCGAATACCCATGCTGGATAACTCCAAAGCAATATCCAAAAGCGGATAATAGACAATGATATCACCGTTCAGTGACCAGTCATCATAGTCAGGAGCACGACCGTCATGAATTTTGCCGCTGTTCAAGACACCGCCGATTTGCATGATAAAGATTGCCTTATATTCCTTGGCGTATAAATATTCGCGTTCTTTTGATGTCTGATCGGGATAACGATCCTCCATTTCCTGTGTTGTTACAAAGGTGATTTGTTCAGGCAATAGTGTTTCTAAGAAGCCAAAGCGTGCGCATACGTTAAATTCAGTGTTTTTCATGACTTCGTAAATTTGGGTTACAGTGGCTTTCAACGTATTGATGGTCCGCTCTTCTTTCGCGATGATCTTCTCCCAGTCCCATTGATCGACATAGATGGAATGGATATTGGAAGTTTCCTCATCCCGGCGAATGGCGTTCATGTCTGTGTAGATTCCTTCATGCATATCAAATCGGTAACGTGCTAAGGCATGGCGCTTCCATTTTGCAAGAGAATGTACGATTTGAGCTTCTTTGTCGCGCTGCTCCAAAATGCCGAAGCTGACAGGACGTTCGATACCATTCAAGTCATCGTTTAATCCCGATTCGGGATACACAAAGAGTGGAGCAGAAACACGTGATAAGTGCAGAATTTCGGATAACTGCTGCTGAAAGAATGATTTTACATACCGAATGGCATATTCAGTTTCTTTTAATGTGAGAATGGAACGATATTGCTTCGGAATGGTTAGTGCCATAGTAGATCTCCTTTAGTTATTGATCGTAGTTTAAAAGAAATAGCAGCTGCTCATAGTTTGGAATGCTCCAATTGTGCTCACTGATTGTTGGTTCGATCGCATCAACAGCTGCACGCAATTCTTTCATTGCGGATGTCACATGCTGGATGATCGCATATCCTCTGTCTTTGTAGTAAGGTTTGCTCCAAGCAAGATCAAAACGAACTTTCAAATCATTTTTCTTGTTATCGATTTCTAAGATAGCGGCAGACAACGTTGCAATCTTACTGTCAATAAATTCATTTGGAACAGGCAGGATGGATCTTGTGGAAGCATATTCAGCTAACTCTTTGTGCAAAATCGGAATGATTTGCTTGTTGACCATTTCAATGAGCGTAAGCACTTCAACACGGATTGTTTTGGCGTATTGCTCATAAATAATCTCGCAGCGGGCATGCAATTCATTCTCTTTATATACACCATGTCTGGTGAATAAGTCAACTGCTTCTTCATTGGCCAAATAGGCAACTGATTCAATAAAGGTTGGAATGTTGCTTAATCCGCGGGCTTTGGCTTCTGTTAACCAGGAAGCAGAATAGCCGTCACCGCTGAACAGAATGCGTTTATGCTTTTTGATGATATCTTTGCAGATACGCAGTGCCGCATCACGGATATCCTGACGGTACTTATACGATTCCAGCTCATCGGCGTAGCGTTCCAAGGCATCTCCGACAATGGTGTTCAAGATGATATTGGAAGTAGCACTGGACCGGGATGAACCCACCATGCGGAATTCGAACTTATTGCCGGTAAAGGCAAATGGGGAAGTTCGGTTGCGA
Organism: Bacillota bacterium; assembly: GCA_023388995.1. Taxonomy (GTDB): domain Bacteria; phylum Bacillota_I; class Bacilli_A; order Erysipelotrichales; family Erysipelotrichaceae; genus JAEWFD01. The sequence continues at coordinate 101,724 of JAEWFD010000013.1, read as the reverse complement.
TCAGAATTATCTTTCGGCAGATAAGAGATATTTGTCAATGCTCTTTCAGTTTGGGTATTTCCTTCTTCCCCCAGCATTGTTCCTGATTCCAGTTGGAGCAGCAGCTTTTCCAGATGACCCATAAAGATTGAGATAATAGCAGGTGGGGCTTCACTTGCTCCTAAACGATGATCATTGCCGGCGCTGCTGGATGCCATGCGAAGCAATTCGGGATAGCGGTCAACAGCTTCAATTACAGCACAGGTAAATAACAGAAAGCGAATATTTTCATGTGGCTTGTCACCAGGTTCCAGCAGATTTTGCCCGTTGTCCGTTTGCAGGGACCAGTTGTTGTGTTTCCCGGAGCCGTTGATACCGGCAAATGGCTTCTCGTGAAGCAGACATACCAGTCCGTGATCTTGGGCAGTTGTTCGCAAAACGTCCATGATCAAATAATTTTGGTCAACGGCAACGTTGCAAGTTGCGAATAGCGGTGCGATTTCAAATTGTCCGGGTGCGACTTCGTTGTGTTCTGCTTTGGCATATATACCAAGCTCCCATAGTTTTTGATTTGCATCACGCATGAAACGAGCAACTCTTGCGGGGATTGAGCCAAAATAATGATCTTCAAGTTCTTGGCCTTTTGGCGGCATGGCGCCAAGCAATGTTCTGCCGCAAAGCATCAGGTCTTTGCGTTTTAAGAACAATTCCTTGTCAACAAGAAAATATTCCTGTTCAATGCCAATCATCGGATGTACTTGCTTGACATCCTTGTCACCGAAGATATTTACTACACGCGTTGCATGCTTGCTTAATACATCAATGGATTTTAAAAGGGGTGCTTTTTTGTCCAGTGACTCGCCGGTGAAAGCGACGAAAATAGTGGGAATACAAAGAACATTGTTGCGGATAAAAACTGGTGAAGAACAATCCCAATAGGTATAGCCACGTGCTTCAAAGGTAGCTCGTAATCCACCATTCGGGAATGAGGAAGCATCTGGCTCACCTTTGATTAATGCTTTGCCAGAGAAACGGGTAATTTCAAAACCATCTTCACCTAAGTCGATAAACGATTCATGTTTTTCTGCGGTACTGCCGGTCATTGGCTGGAACCAATGGGTGAAATGGGTTGCGCCTAATTCAATGGCCCATGTTTTCATGGAGTGGGCAATCGCATCTGCGGTTGGCCGATCCAAGGCATCTTCCTTGTTGAGGGCAGTTTCCCACCGCTTGTAGATAGGTCGCGGTAAACGTTCTTTCATGACTTTGTCGTTGTATAAATACTTTCCAAATTGATCAAATGCGTGTTCCATAGCTTCACTCTCCTTAAATTTTATACAAGGTATTGTATTCCTGAAAATTGAATGTGTCTAGATAAAAATGGAAAAAAATCGAATAAATTTAATAAATTTTTATAAAATCAGGAGTAAAAGACAAAATTTTATGAAAAATGAGGAAAAATTTTGTTCTTTATACTTTTTTCTTTGAAATTGAATTGGTTGCAGCATTTTGCTGCTGTGGTATACTAACTTCATAAGGAAGTGATGATATGCTGCGCAAAGAAGCAGAGCTGATTAAAAAAATATGTGTTCAATCCGGGATGCTGCTGGAATGTGTGCAATGGAATGAAGAGGTTATTGAGAAAACGGTGTTGCGGGAGGAACTGCAACGTCTGACGATATTGACAAAGCAGCTAGACTTGCTGCTGGAAGAATGATAAAAGAGAGCCGCGGCTCTCTTTTGCTATTTGGTTAATTCCAGGAATTCGTCAATCATGTTTGCTGCAACATCCAGGCTGCTGCACCAGAAGGATGGATCTGTTGTATCAATGTCAGCCATCTTCGCAACCTCTTCAACTGTTTTTACGGTTGTTGCATGAAGCAGCTCTTTGTATTTTGGTACAAAGGAAGCGCCTTCCTGCTGGTACTTCGCATATAAGCCGCGGGCAAAGAGGGCACCGAAGGCATACGGGAAGTTATAGAAGTTCAGTCCAGGACGATAGTAGTGAGACTTATTGATCCACATAAACGGATGCAATGTATCTGGATCCAAGCCATCGCCATATGCTTGCTTCTGAGCACGAGTCATAATTTCTTCCAAATCTTTCGGGAATAAGAAGGTATCTTTACGGCGATCAAATACTTCTGTTTCAAACAAGTAGCGGGAATAGATATCGACGATAACTTGGTTGAGATCGGACAACGTGCTTTCAATCAACATCAGCTTTTCTTCTTTGCTGGAAGCTGCTTCAATTGCTGCTTGCATAATAATGGTTTCATTGAAGGTAGATGCTGTTTCTGCAACTGGCATTGTGTATTTTGTGTTTAATGGATGGTGGGATTGAATTTGCTGACCATGGTATGCATGACCCAGCTCATGAGCCAAGGTAACACAATCACTTAAGCTGCCATCAAAGTTAGTTAAGATGCGGCTTTGCTTGATTGGCGGTATATTGGCACAGAAAGCACCACCAACTTTGCCTTTACGCGGTTTGAAGTCAATCCATTCCTCTTCATAGGCACGGCGGATCATTTCTACCATGTCATCACTGAAAGAAGCAAATTGCGACAGCAGCAATTCTTTGGATTCCTCAACAGTATATTCTTTGGAAGAGGATCCAACCAAAGCAAACATATCATACCAAGGCATACCATTTTTGTGGCCAAACAGTTCTCCTTTGCGGCGCAGGTAAGCTCTGAATTTTGGCAGATACTGATCGATGGCTTCAAACATGGCATCCAAGGTTTCTTTGGTTAAACGGGAATTTACCAGAGTCATTTGCAGCGGGGACGCATATCCGCGCAGATCACAAATCGTATTCACTTGTCCTTTGATGGAGTTTAGTGCAAAGCATACACCATCTTTGATTTTGTCATATGCCTTCAGTTCTGCTTCATATGCATCCTTACGTTCCTGCGGATCATTGCTGTAAGCAAGGTTGCGTACTTGGGAAAGGGTAATGGTTGTATCACGATATGGTACTTCCAAGGTTGAGGTGAGGTATTGCTGCAATTCTGACCAAGCGTTTCCGCCGGTTAAATTCAGTTTGGTAATGACTTCTTCAACCTCATCACTTTTCAGATAGACACTGTGATCTTTGATTTCTTTGAGAAAAAAAGTATGTTCCTGAAGTAATGAGTCTTGCGCAATCAAGTTTTCAATATCTTTGATTTCGGAGATGTAGTGCTCAAATATTGCGGATGCTTTGGAGGATTCACTGGTTGCTTTCTCATAGGCATTGGCTTGTGTTTTGGTGACAGGATCAGTCGTATTGGTGGATGCCTGCAAGGAAATGAATGCACCTAATTTGCGGGCAACGATGTGATAGTCACTGAGGGATTGAATAATCTTTTTTAAGGTATGAAGTTCATCTTCATGACTGAGATTGGTGCTCAACTCGTTTAATGTTTTGTTCAGTTTCTGCAAATTTGCAAAATCTTGTTTGTAGGAGTCACTTTCGTAACTAGGATAGAGTACTTCCAAATTCCATCTGTAATCATTCATTGTCAATTCCTTCTTTCTAATTTACAGTTGATATAGGATTGCTTCGTAAGGTACAAGAACCATAAATGGCGTCAGTTTTTTGTTTCCTCCATAATTGGAATAGAGAAAGGTGCCGGTGTATGGGGTCGTGAACTCAATGCTGGCAGAACGCTGCGAGAGATTGAGCAGTACCAGAATACGTTGTGTTTCGTGAGTGCGGATAAAGCAAAAAACTTGTTTATGGTAAGTAAGCAATTCTTCGAAATTACCTTCACGCAAAGCAATATAGTTTTTTCGCAGAGCGATTAAAGCCTTATAACAGGCAATGATGCTGTCCGGGCTAGCAAGATCATCTTGGACATTGATGGTCCCATAATTGGGATTTACAACCATCCAGGGCTGGACGGTGCTGAATCCGGCATATTGCTCGTTCGACCATTGCATTGGCGTACGAGCATGATCTCTAGTCATTTTATTGATTACCATCCGGGCTAAGAACTTCGGCAGATGCATTTTGCTTTGCAGTACTTGAAACACCGAATGTGCTTCATAATCTTTCCAGTCTTTTTGCTTAAACGGATAATTGGTCATGCCGATTTCTTCACCTTGATAGAGAAACGGTGTGCCATATAAGGTAAAATTCAAAATGGCTAGGCACTTAGCACTTTCCTTATGATACAACTTGGTATTTCCAAAGCGGGAAACAGGCCGGGGATTATCGTGATTGGAGATGTAATTTCCCAGATAGCCATTATTTAGAAGCATGGCCGTTTGCCAGGATCGAAGAACCTGTTTCAGATCACGAATGGTAAAATGGTATCCCTTGCGGAAGTCGAATTTTCCCAGTTCTCCGCAGCCAAGCAGCATCATGTCAAATTGAAATACCATGTCCAGTTTCGGTGGGTCGGGTTTCGTATACACCACGGCCGATTCCTTGGTTACTAAGACACATTCGCCGATTAGAAGGCAATCTTCATAGTGATCGACCACTTGACTGCGCATTTCCTGAAGCCAATGGGCTACGTTTGGCCGGTCAATGGTATACTCTGCAGGAAACTGCAGTCCTTTTTTATGCGGGTCTTTGCTTTCCAGTGAGGCAATCTTATCGATGGTATTGATGACATCCAAGCGGAATCCCGCAACACCTTTGTCTAAATAAAATTGCATGATGCGGTAGATTTCGTCGCGTACTTCTTTATTGTTCCAATTTAAATCACATTGATGCGGCGTAAATTGCGTTAAGTAATATTCTTTGCTGGAAGGATCATATTGCCAGCTGCTGCCGCCAAAAAAACTCATCCAGTTATTGGGCGGAGCATGTTTGTTGCTGCTTTGAATGCCGGGACGGAAATAGTAGTAATCACGATACTTGCTTGTTGGTTCTTGCAAAGCAGCTTGAAACCACGGATGTTCGTCCGATGTATGGTTGGCAACAAGATCCATAATGATTCCGATGTTGTGCTGCTTGCTTTGTGCAATCAACGCTTCCAAATCCTCCATCGTTCCAAAGTCGGGATGAATTTGGTAATAATCTGCTATATCATATCCATAATCATGGTTTGGACTTTGATAGATTGGCGAGAGCCAGATAAATTGAATCCCCAAGTCCTGCAGATAGTCCAGTTTTTGGATGATTCCTTGTAAATCTCCGATACCGTCGTGATTGCTGTCATGAAAAGAACGAGGCCATATTTGATAGATTACAAGATCTTTCTTATCCATGGATATTACCTCCGAATGGTACTAGTGTATCATATTTTTGGAGGTGTTGGTACAAAATGGCATGGAAAAAATAGGGTGTGCCGCAGAGCCAAAGAGGAAGACAGCAGACAAAATCGACAATTTGTTGGCATTCGCTTTTTGATGCGTGTGGTCACCAAACACGGTTTCTGTATCTACGAAGTCATATTCTAATGCTTGCTTTAATATTTGATCAAATATTTGGTTGAATACATCACTCTCTCCGTATCTCCTGATATAATTCTGGCTACAGGTTGAATAATTCGGAACCTCTTCATCCATAGCAATCCCCAAAACCCAACGATACGCCAAGCTAACTTGGATTTCTCTGCATGTTTTTCTCATGGAATTGATTCCAAATACTATATTAATTAGAATCATTTAAAAAAGTACCACAGGATTTATGCTAGATCTTCCCAAGTTACTGTATAGATGCTTTACCAATGGTAGATAAAATCCCAATTTATACAATTCTCTAGTTTCCTAACATCGTGATCTTGTGGTACAAATCCTTCAATTGTATCTAAAATAATGGCATCATGTTTGCCTTGTCTTCTTGTCATTGCCATAAATTACTTCTTCCGTACGACCTTCCATATTATACCATTTTCCCATAGTAAAAGGCAGAAAGAGCCTCAAATCGGTCGTACGAAGTCATCTTTCCGCCTTTTTTATCTTATCATATCTTGTTTCGCCTGTCGATTCCTTTGTCAACAGGCTGTGACCTCCTATGATGAAGGTTTTTTTATCCCTTAACTTAATTAATAGATCTACGTATATTGTCGAAGTAATCGAATATAATGATTTGCTTCACGAAGGACATGATCACCAAGTAAAGGTAAAATGATAGATCTAATCTGACATTCAGCGATTCCTTTGGTTCCAGCTTCTTTAAAATCACGATATTTCATAGTTTGCTGAAGTGTTGTTTGGGTTATGTTACCGAGCATGCGTTCAGCAGTCCCCTTTGTTTGTTTTAATAAGTCAAGATAGGCATTTGCAAAATCGTTAGAAGTTATAATTAATGCGTTTTCAGATGGATCGAGCAACCCGCGAATAAATTCTGCGTGTTCCATCATAATCTGATCCCAAAATAGTTCAACATTTTTGATGTCATTATCAATGTTCTCTCCTTGTTCGAGATTATAAATGTGATTTCTATATAATTCTGCTTCACGAAGAATGTGTTCAATGAGAAGTGGATAATTCATAGTGAAAATATTACATGACAGTACATGATCTAAAATTCCTTTTTTGAATGCAATCAATCTTTCAAGATCCTTAAGGGTAGTTATATTTAATTGTTTGACTTGTTGAATTAATTGCGGACTTATTTGCGGTTGATCATTGCCGTACATTTTTTGCTCTAAACGTGTGAGATCTGTATTGATTGGAATGCCAGTGAAGTTAACTGTTTTTTGCTCACTGCCCAGGGTATAATCTGTTACGATTTCCCCAGAAGAGATGACACGCGTACTTACGATGCCATTCCCTAATTGAATTGCATGATGCAAGATTGTTTCAAATGCTTCCTTAAAGTGATTTGCAGCTTCACCAAATTTAGCATCTTTCGGCGTGAATCCAGCTTCGAGAAACAAAGAATGCTCTTTCATTATTCGAGCAAAAAATAAATGCAATTCAAGCGAGAGTGTCGCATATTGGGTTTGCGATATCATAGGTATTCCTCCATTTATTCTGTTCCATGATATGTTATATTAGAACGAACTATGAGAAATAGAAGATAGAATATTATTATTTATCTACAATGCATTCGAAAGGTTTTTTTGACTTTAATATTTGCATTAATTCATATATAGATATCAAAATTTGGTTAAGACTACTATAAAGGAGCGTGAATCTTATGCGCATTATTCGATCCATTGCATTGCTGTTAGTGATTATTGGTGCATTAAACTGGGGCCTTGTTGGTGCTTTTGAATTCAATTTAGTATCTACCATATTCGGCAGTATGTCTTTTATCTCCCGTATTATCTATGTTTTGGTTGGACTTTCAGCTATTTATGCCTTTACACTTTTTGAATTTCATGACGATGAGATAAAGTAGGCATAGTACAAAGCAAAGAAGTATTTTGGTCAGGAGTTATTCTCTTGGCTTTTTTGATAATTGCTCTTTACGCTTTTCTTTGAACGTGGGAATCTAGCACTGGATGTTGACCTGAGGTGGTTCATTGAAAGCAATCACCCATGATATATGATGCACGAGATTTGCACGATATCAAAAACTTATAGGAATTATGTATATATCATTATTATCAATTGATGAATAATATCAAGAGCATTGGCATACTAGATCAGCGTAAATGGTGCTAAAAATAATATATTCGACAATTTCAGAAAAAGTTGAGGAAAGCATGGATTTATGCTTGAAAATTTAGTACAATATGAAATGCGAAAGCGGTTTATAGAACATAAGGAGGAAAACATGAGCACAAAGTATGTATATCAATTTAGCGAAGCAAACGGCTCAATGAGAGAACTTCTTGGCGGAAAGGGTGCTAACTTAGCTGAAATGGTCAGCTTGGGAATGCCGGTTCCGACAGGATTTACAGTTACAACAGAAGCTTGTACTCGCTATTATGAAGATAATCAGAACATTTCTGATGAAATCGTAAAAGAAATCTTCGAAAACTTAGCAAAAATGGAACAAAATACAGGGAAGACATTTGGTGATCCAAATAATCCGCTTCTGGTATCTGTTCGTTCAGGTTCTCGTGCTTCAATGCCGGGCATGATGGATACAATCCTAAACTTGGGATTGAATGATGAAGTAGTAGAAGGATTCGCAAAACTAACAGGCAACCCGCGGTTTGCGTATGATTCTTACCGTCGTTTCATCCAAATGTATTCTGACGTTGTTATGGAACTTCCAAAGCATAAATATGAAGTAATCATTGACCAGTTAAAAGAGAAAAAAGGGGTCAAGCTGGATACTGAATTGGATGCAGATGACTTGAAAGAAATGGTTCATTTGTTCGAAGCATTCTATAAAGAAAATTTAGGCACTGATTTCCCTAGTGATCCAAGAGAGCAATTGATGGGTGCTGTTAAGGCTGTATTCAAATCTTGGAACAATCCTAGAGCTATTTTCTATCGTCGTATGAATGATATTCCTAGTTCTTGGGGTACAGCAGTAAACGTGCAATCCATGGTCTTTGGTAACATGGGTGATACCAGTGGTACTGGTGTTGCATTTACCAGAAACCCGGCGACTGGCGAAAGAAAATTGTTTGGCGAATTCCTGATGAATGCACAAGGTGAAGACGTTGTTGCAGGGATCAGAACACCGCAAACAATTGATCAATTGAAAGATGTTATGCCTCATGCTTATGATGAGTTTGTGGCGATCTGCGATCGTTTGGAAACACATTACAAAGATATGCAAGATATGGAATTCACGATTGAAAACGGTACATTGTATATGCTGCAAACACGTAACGGAAAGCGTACAGCTGCTGCTGCGTTGAAAATTGCGGTTGATTTGGTAAGCGAAGGATTGCTGACAACAAGAGAAGCAATCATGAAAGTGGAACCAAAACAATTGGATACCTTGCTGCATCCGCAATTTGATGCTGCTGAATTGAAAGCTGCAGCTGTCATCGGATCTGCACTTCCTGCATCTCCAGGTGCTGCTTGCGGTCAAGTTGTCTTTACAGCTGAATCTGCTGTTGCATGGAAAGAACAAGGGAAGAAAGTAGTCTTAGTTCGTTTGGAAACTTCTCCGGAAGATATCGAAGGTATGCACGTTTCTGAAGGTATCTTGACGGCTCGCGGCGGTATGACCAGCCACGCAGCGGTAGTAGCGCGCGGTATGGGTACTTGCTGTGTATCCGGATGCGGCGATATCAAGTTTGGTGCTAAGAGCTTTACCCTTGGCGGTGTAACAATCAAAGAAGGAGACTACATCTCTTTGGATGGTTCGACTGGTAAAGTTTATGGACAAGCAATTAAAACTGTACCGGCAACAATCTCCGGTGACTTCGATACATTCATGAAATGGGCTGATGATGTTCGTGAATTGAAAGTTCGTACCAATGCTGACACTCCAAAAGATGCTGCTCAAGCAGTTGTCTTCGGTGCTCAAGGGATTGGTTTGACACGTACAGAGCATATGTTCTTTGAAGGCGATCGTATCAAAGCAGTACGCGAAATGATCGTTTCTAAAACAGAAGAGCAAAGACGTGCTGCCTTGGCAAAATTGCTTCCTATGCAACGTGGCGACTTTGAAGGTATTTACGAAGCAATGCAAGGCTTCCCAGTAACAATCCGTTACTTAGATCCACCTTTGCATGAATTCTTGCCTCATACAGATGCGGAAATCAAAGAACTTGCTGCTGACATGAACTTGGCATTTGATGATCTTCGTCATATCGTTGATTCCTTGCATGAGTTCAACCCGATGATGGGTCATCGCGGATGCCGTTTGGCAGTTTCTTATCCGGAAATTGCGGAAATGCAAACAACAGCGGTAATTGAAGCAGCAATTAATGTACAAAGACGTCATCCGGAATGGAAGATGGTTCCTGAAATCATGATTCCATTGGTAGGCGAATTGAAAGAATTGCAATTTGTAAAAGCAATCGTTGTGAAGACAGCTGATAAGCTGATCAAAGACAGCGGTATTGATATGAAGTATCAAGTTGGTACAATGATCGAAATTCCTCGTGCTTGCGTTTTGGCTGACGAAATTGCGAAAGATGCTGAATTCTTCAGCTTCGGTACCAATGACTTGACCCAAATGACATTCGGTTTCTCTCGTGATGATGCAGGTTCTTTCTTGGGTCATTACTATGACAAGAAGATCTATGAGCAAGATCCATTTGCAAGAGTTGACGAAACTGGTGTTGGTAAATTGATGGAATTGGCAGTTAAGCTTGGTAAGAGCATCCGTCCGGAACTGAAACTTGGTATCTGCGGTGAGCATGGCGGCGACCCTGCTTCTGTAGAATTCTGCCACAGAATTGGTTTGAGCTACGTTTCTTGCTCTCCATTCCGTGTACCAATTGCTCGTTTGGCTGCTGCTCAAGCTGCAATCAAATTTCCTAGATAAATGAAATAAGCGAAGTACTGATGTTCCAATTCGGAGCCAGTGCTTCGTTTTTTTATTCTCTATCTTTTCATGAAATAGCATCTATGATACGATAAGTAATGGAAGTGAGATAGGGAAGATATATGAAAAATCCGAATACCTGCCGTTTATTGATGTTTGCAATTATTTTACTGGGAATCAGTATCGTTTATCTATCTGGGCTGGTATGGGGAGTAGAACAGATTGCTATGATGTCTGTATGCGGACTGCTTCTATCGTTTGGCGGCATCATTTTTGGTATTGTAACTGTACGTTGTCCTTCCTGCAAATCTCTCCTCAATCTCAGAGGGCTAGGATCATCGTATTGTGAGCATTGTGGCAGCAAGATAGAGTGATTAAAAAGGTAAAGGAACCTATCATGATAAGATAGAAACAGAACACTTGACTACGGAAGCTGGCAATAAATTGCTGGCACATCTGTTTGGTCGCGTTGGTGCTAAAGAAATATTTGGTGATTGTGATATTTGGAATGAAAACTTATGGCGAACGCTGGAAAGACTTGGTTTGCAGCAGGCAAACATTGAATCTTATAAAAAAGATGCACATGGAAAGCCACTTTTGATCAGTATCCATGTATTTACTGAAAAAAGAAGAATACAGCTGCATTCTGCAATGATTAACAGATTAAACAAGCAGAATACTAAAAACTCTCTAAAAAGCGAAATTCGCTTTTTTTCTTGGATTTAGCTTGCTAAAATGGAATCTATTGGATGGCAGCATATCAAAATATCTGAAGTGATACTCAAAGCAACCAAAAATTGGTATAATGCGGATATCGCTAAGAACAAACGTATTTAGAATATGAAAGGAAAGAGCATATGAAAAAGGCGAAACTTATAATACTGCTTTTTAGTTTATTGCTTACCAGCTGCAGGGCAACACCATCTGACAAACCAAAGCAAGAAAATACAAAAGGAATGATCGTGATGGATCCTGCATTGGATGAAAAATACCAGTACATGGAAACAGTAACAAAACCTGTCAAGCTGGAAATCACCAATGTGCCGCAAGCTTCCCGCTTTCTGAAAGATCGTGGGAAAATGGATCTGCTTCCAACAATTGAATCCAATTCACAAGTATTTGAGGTTGATTTCAGAGGCTACGATGTCAGTCATTTGAAGATTGGCAAACAGTATCTGGATAATCTTAAGTGGGCTACATTCAGCACTACGACAAAATGGCCGCAAACCTTGCCGCAGGAATTTAATCCGGAAAAAATTTTGGAGGATGGCAAAAATCCCGGTCTTCATGTTCGGTCATTACATGAACAAGGGATTACCGGAGCTGGCATCGGTATTGCCATTATTGATCAAAATTTATTGGTTGGCCATGAAGAATATAAAGATCAATTAAAGTTTTATGAAGAAATTCACTTTCCCGATTCAGAGGCATCTATGCATGGACCGGCTGTAGCTTCCATCGCTGTTGGAAAAACGGTAGGTGTTGCACCGGAAGCAGATTTATACTATATTGCTGGAGCACATGGAGAAGTAATTAACGGTAGCTATGAAACAGATTTTACTTGGCTGGCAATGTCGATTGATCGCATTTTAGAAGTGAATAAGACATTGCCAAATGAGCGGAAAATCAGAGTTATCTCTATTTCGGTGGGCTGGAACCCCAACGATCAAGGTTATTACGAAACAGTAGATGCAGTAAATCGGGCACGGGAGCAGGGAATATTTGTTGTTTCCTCCTCTTTGCAAGATACGTATGGCTATGCATTGCAGGGGTTAGGACGTTCTTGGGATGGTGATGCTGATGATGCCGGTACTTATATGCCGGGTTCATTTTGGTTGAATTCTTTCTATCGTGAAGAATACGCAAACAGCAATGTATTGCTGGTGCCGATGGATAGAAGAACAACGGCCGATTCGTCAGGAGATGAGGGCTATGTATACTATGCGGAAGGTGGCTTAAGCTGGGCTATTCCTTATGCTGCTGGTTTATATGCGCTAGCTTGCCAAGTAAAAAAAGACATAACACCAAGAGAATTCTGGGATAAGGCTCTTAGAACAGGCGATAGCATCGACATTGAAAAAGATGGAAACATATATCAGCTGAAGCGGATTGTGAATCCTGTGAAGCTGATAGAGTCTCTAAAACAATAGAGCAGATTGATTAGAAAGGATGTTGGTATAATGGATATTCTGCTGCTTAAAGCAATTAATATTGTGTTGCAAACACTGCATGAAACTGGTTATGAAGCATATCTGATCGGTGGCTGTGTTCGTGATTATCTGCTTGGGAAGATACCGCATGATTTCGATATTACAACGTCGGCACATCCGCAAGAAGTAAAACAGCTGTTTGCGGCTTATCCGGTCATCGAAACAGGAATGATCCATGGTACTGTGACAGTGGTTATCAGTGACTATCAAATAGAAGTAACTACCTACCGCACTGATCTGGCTTATGAAGACCATCGTCGTCCGGTACAAGTGGCTTTTGGCACCAGCTTGTTAGAAGATGTAAAACGTCGTGACTTTACAATCAATGCACTCGCTTATCATCCTAAAGAGGGTATTGTTGATTTGGTGGACGGGTTACAAGACTTGAACCAGAAGCGGCTGCAATGTGTCGGAGATCCGCTTGTTCGTTTCCAAGAAGATGCTTTGCGTATCTTGCGATGCCTGCGTTTTGCTTCTGTGCTGTCCTTTGTGATTGAAGAAAAGACTCATGACGCATTGTTTCAAAAGCAGCACCTGCTTTCTTATATTTCGTGGGAGCGAAAATGGTCGGAACTTGAAAAACTGCTTGCTGGAGATGCTGTGGATGAAATTTTACGCACATATCGGGAGATTCTTTTGCAGCTGTTACCTGAATTTAAACACAGTCAGTTGCTTCCTTTGGCATCTTTGCCAAAGCATGCAGTGCTGCGGCTCGGGTTTTTGCTGGCTCCGCTGGATGCCCAGATTATTAAAACCATCGGGTTGCGGCTGCGTTTATCCAACAGCCAATTGAAAGAACTAGAGGCATATGCGAAATATCGTGATCATCTAGCAGATTCAGAATATGAAGTGAAATGTTTGCTTCGGGAATTAGGGATAGATCAAACAAAAAAATTACTGGAAGGACAAGCGGCGCTGCATGGCAGCAGTGAATCGCTGCAGTGGATGGAATCTATCTTAACGCAAGGCAAGGTATATCAAATGCAGCAATTGGCTGTGAATGGTCATGATCTTTTGAAGCATCATTTTGGCAGCGGCAGTGAACTCAAGCAGCTGCTGAATGATTTGCTGGACCAAGTCATGCAAGAGAAACTGGAAAATAAAAAACACGTACTGCTGGAAAAAGCCAGTACGTGGAAGAAGCGGGATAATTAAGCAGACCTGGAAATGGTTGTTTGATAATATAATAAGAGTGCGCCGGCAATAAACAGAAAAATGAGGGAGAATACGCCCATGCGGACGTCCTGAAACATAGCTCCCATCATACCGACCAATGCAGGACCAACCACCGTTGCAAAGCGGCCTAAGATATTATAGAAGCCAAAGAATTCATTGGCTTTTTCTTTGGGAATCATTTTCCCGAAGTAGGAACGGGACAAGGATTGGATTCCACCTTGGCTTGTTGCAACGAGCAGACCTAAAATCCAAAAGTCGGTTGCTGTTTTCATGAAAAAAGCATAGATGCAAACGATGGTATAGACTGCAATTGCAATAAACAGCAAATATTTGGTATCTATTTTTTTGCTGGCATATCCATAAAGCAAGGCAAATGGAAACCCGATAATCTGGATGGCAAGCATTACAACCAGCAGATCATTGCTGCCAAGTCCGAGGGAAGTTGCAAACACGGTTGCCATTTTCATGATTGTTCCAACGCCATCGATGTATAGAAAATAAGCGAATAGAAAGATGAAAATATGTTTATACTTGGATATCTCTTTCATCGTTTCTGCCAATTGACCGATACTTTCTTGCAAAATAGATGTTTTTGGTGTTCGGCCTTCTGTTTGCTTGACATGATGCAGAAATGGAAGTGAGAACACATACCACCAAACAGCGGTCATCAAAAAGCTGATACGGAAAGCCATGGTAATGGAAATACCGATGATAGCATGCTGTGTTAGCAGCAATATGGAAAGAACCAAAGGAATGGTGCTGCCCCCAATATATCCAAAAGCATACCCGGCAGTTGAAACAAGATCCATGCGTTCATGATCCGTTATATCAACAATGAAAGCATCATAGAAAATATTTGCTCCGGTATAGCCGAAGGTCGAGCCGGCGTACAGAAGCATTAAAACTTGCCAGTTATCTGCCGGAAAGAAGGTGAGCAATGCTGTTGCAGCAATGCCGATGTAAAAGAAGATGCGAAACATTTTAAGCTTCATACCTTCATAATCAGCCATGGTACCTAAGATGGGTGCCAAAATAGCAACAACAATCCCAATCGCACTTGTGATATAGCCATAAATAGCCATGGAAGTGGGTTCATCCATGCCAGCATTTGCTGTCATGGAACTATATAACAATTGCAGAACAATTGTTGCAATCATAACGGTATGTGCAGATTCCGCCCAGTCATAGAAAATATAGGCCCATTCTTGCTTGGAAAACCATTGTTTCATAAGAATATCCTCCTTCGGGTATAGTATCATATTTTCGAAACTGGTAATATAAAAATACTGTAAAATAATGTAAACAAGTACGAAAGTCAAATTTCTTGTGCTATAGTAGTCAAAAGGAGTGGTTGAATGCCTAGTCTTGTAACGCATGAATTGTGTGCATCAGATGCTTTGAAGCAATGTCCTGATGGACTTGTCAAACGTGCAATTTTGAATTATCCGGAGGCATATGCAATTGGCAGCAGCGGACCGGATTTGTTTTTCTTTTATCGCGTCATTCCGTTTCTGAAGCAAACAGGACATCAGCAGATGTATCAATTTGCTGAGTTTTTACACAATCACCATGTCAATGATGTATTTGCGCAAGTGCTGCAATCCTGCAAAGAACAAAAGAACGAAGAAAGGATCAGCTACCTTGCCGGATGGCTATGTCATTATGCGCTGGATCGAGTTGCGCATCCATATATTATGTATCGTACGGGCTTTGGGACAGAGCAGGACAGCAACGATCATCGCCGGATGGAGGCAATGATTGATTCCTTGCTGATCAAGAAGCGTTTTCAACGGGGGCTTCGGGATAAAAAACCATATATGATTATTTCGCAGACGAAAACCTTGGCAGCATCCATCCATGCGCTTTACCAACCGATTGCCCAACAGTTTTGCCAGCTGGATTTGACAGAGCCGATGGTGCAACAAGCCTTGGCCGATATGCGGTTATTATATCGTATCCTATATGATCCATCCGGCTGGAAATTTGCGGTATTGAAGCGCATGGAGCGTGCACCATATGCCTTTACCGGATCCATCATCAAGCAGCGTTTTACCGATCAGGATGAAGAGGCCGATGTTTTGAATTTAAAGAAGCGGGCATGGAAGCATCCATGTGATGAGACAATTGTATCAACAGAAACTTTTTTGGCATTATATGATCAAGGAATGCATTCAGCAGTTTGGTTTTTAACGCAGTTTAGCCGATATTTAGAAGGCGCGGATATCCTTCAAACCATCCTCAATGAAATAGATGATCGTGCATATGATAGTGGGATGAAGAATACAATGCCATTGAAGTATTATGATCTCATCTATGGAAGGAGAGAATCAGATGATACCATTATTTGATCTTCATGACGATATCGGCTATGATATGATGATCCAAAAACAAAAAGGGATCGAAAACCCCTTTGCTGCCCATGAAAAGAAGCTATTAGAAGGGGGTATCAAATATACTTCAGTCAATTGCTTTTTTGATGGACATCAGACTTGGGAAGAAATGCAAGCAATGATTTTGAATGCCAATGAGCAGCTTGCGAAGAATCCAAGTGTATTGCAAGTGAAAGGCTGCGGGCATCCAATTCGCGAGCATCAGGTGATCGCGTTTTTGACAGTAGAAGGAATGAGTGGAATTCAGGATAATGTGACAGAAAAAATTACATGGATGGCTCAGCAGGGGGTGCGAATTGCATCGCTGACTTGGAATGAAGAAAATGCATTGGCAACAGGTGTGAGAGGAACGGTAACCCGTGGAGTTACGCCACTTGGAGAAGAAGCAATGCGAGCAATGGCTGACAATCGGATGCTTTTGGATGTTTCCCACTTGAATGAAGCCAGTTTCTGGGATGTGATTCGTTTGTATCCGGGTAAAGTGTTGGCTACCCACAGCAATGCTCGCAGATTATGTGCTCATGCACGGAACTTAACGGATCAGCAAATACAAGCTATTGCTGCTCGCAAAGGAATCATCGGCTTGAATGCCGCGAAGCAATTTGTTTCCATCAATCCGGCGAAGCAGACAGTGAATCAGCTGGCAATGCATGGCAAGTATATTCGTGATCTTGTTGGTCCTTCGGTAGTAGCTTTGGGATTTGATTTTATGGATTATTTTGAAAATGAAACAGATCCGATGGTTGCCGGCTTGCCAAATGCAGCACATGCGCAAAATATGGTTACAGCACTGGCTGAAGTTGGGTTTGATCAAGAAGAAATTGCTGCGATTGCTCATGGCAATGCCTTGCGTTTTATGCATCGTGAAGAAACCAGAAAGTGATACCCTTAGGTATCCTTTTTCTTTGCGATTGACGAAGTGGATGGTTTGGGCTTACAATAATTGGAGTGTTTAGGTGGGTGATATCATGAAGAAATGGAAATTTTTGTATCGTTATTTGAAAGACGATTTGTTTCGTATAGGAATGCTTGTGATTGTTGTAGTGAGTTATGTCTTGTTTTTTTTAGCGACCCCACTGATTTACGGGTTTATGATTGATAACTTAATTGGCAATGAGCCGGTGACCAATGGTTTTTTCCTTTGGTATAGCTCCTTGTTTGGCGGAATTGGTGTTTTGAAAGAAAAATTATGGATTACGAGCTTGTTGCTGGTAGTCATGAGTGCTGCTACGGGAATCGGAATGTACCTGCGCGCCAAGTGGAATGGCTACAATTCTGAGAATTTAGCGCAGCGCTTGCGGGATGCATTGTATCGTCATTTGCAGCTGCTGCCGTATTCTTATCACGTATCAGCCAAGACGGGAGATTTGATTCAGCGTTGTACGAGTGATGTGGATCAGATCCGCCGTTTTTTCGCTGCGCAGCTGGCTGAGATTATTTATAGCATTGCAACCGCAGTAATTGCGGTAATTATTTTGTTTTCCGTTTATCCTAAATTAGCGTGGTATGCCATTGCGAGCATTCCTATTTTGATTTTGTTTTCTTTTCTCTTTTTTCGGAAAATGCAGGAAATTTTCCGCAAGAGTGATGAAGCAGAAGGTGAACTATCCACCGTTGTTCAGGAAAATGTGACAGGGGTACGTGTTGTAAAGGCCTTCCATCAAGAACGAGCTGAAATTGCGAAATTTGAACGTAAGAATAGGGAATTCTCTGATTATACGTATGATTTGATTCGCTTATTAGGAATCTACTGGGGAACGAGTGACTTTATTTGCCTGCTGCAAATCTTAGCAGTTGTTTTATTTGGGATTTACTTCAGTACACAAGGAGATATGACAATGGGGTCATTCGTTATTTTCTTGATGCTGGAAAATATGATTTTATGGCCAATCCGTCAATTGGGACGGGTGTTGGCGGATATGGGTAAAATGAGTGTTTCCATTGAACGCTTGATGGAAATCATGGATGAGGTTCCGGAAGATATGCATACCGGCAAATCTGTCGATATTCAAGGATCTATTGTTTTTGAGAATGTTGTATTTCGTTACGACAATGAGGCACCGGTGCTAAATGGAATCAGCTTTGCGGTGGATGCAGGACAAACGATTGCGATTATGGGCCCGACCGGAAGCGGAAAATCCTCCTTGGTGCATTTGCTGACAAGATTGTATGAATATGAATCAGGCTCAATCAAAATTGACGGGGTGGAACTGGTGACGATTGCAAAGGAAGTGATTCGCAAGCAAGTGGGAATCGTTTTGCAGGAGCCGTTCTTGTTTTCACGCTCCATCAAGGAGAATATTGTGATCGCGAACCAAATGGTTAGTGAAGCAGAATTATTTCAAGCTGCGGAAGTGGCACGAGTGCATTCCGTGATCAAGGAATTTGATATGGGATATGATACAGCTGTAGGAGAACGTGGTGTTACTTTATCCGGCGGGCAGAAGCAGCGGATTGCGATTGCACGAACCATCATCAATCAAACACCGATTATGATTTTTGATGATTCTTTATCTGCGGTGGATACTGATACCGATGCCGCTATCCGCGAAGGATTGCGTCATTTATCTAAAAAGACAACAATGTTTGTGATTACCCACCGGATTGCGAGTGCGATGCAGGCAGATCAGATTATCGTGCTGGAAGAAGGGCACATTGTCCAACGGGGGACACATGAACAGTTAATGAAGCAGGATGGTCTATACGCTCGTATAGCAGCAATCCAGCAAGAAATGATTGGAGGTGAAGAAGATGAATGAACTACTGGAAGAAGAGTTTGAGGAGCAGAAGGTAGATGCCTCGCTGTGGCTTGCAATTATCAAGCAGCTGAGTCATAGCAAACGGCATTTTGTTATTTTGGCACTTACAATGATTGCGATGGCAATCGGAGATATCTTGTTTCCTTGGCTGAATCGCTATGCGATCAATGAGTTTGTGGCTGGAGGATCGTTTGAGAACGAAGCTTTGGTACGCTTTGGATTGGTGTATTTTCTGGTCCTGTTGATTCAAAGTTTCAATGTATATTTCTTTATCAGCAGAGCAGGGAAAATTGAAATGGAATTTTCCTATGAAGTTCGCAAAAAAGCATTTCATAAATTGCAGGAATTATCGTTTTCCTATTATGATAAAACGGCCGCGGGTTGGATTATTGCCCGGATGACCAGCGATATTGGACGTCTGGCGGAAATTGTTTCCTGGGGTCTGATGGATATGGTTTGGGGTTTCACTTTGATGATTGGGATTGCGATTGTGATGGCATTTGTGAACTGGAAATTGAGCCTGATTGTATTTGTGGGAATACCATTTATTTATATCGTAAGCGTATATTTCCAAAAACGGATATTGCAGTCTTATCGTGTAGTTCGGAAAACCAATTCCAAAATTACTGGTTCCTTCAATGAAGGAATCAACGGGGCCAAGACGACAAAGACATTGGTTTTGGAAGATGTGCAGATGAAAGAATTTCAGGAGCTAACCGGAACCATGCGTTCGCAATCTGTTCGGGCAGCGGTCTTGTCAGCTATGTTTATGCCGGTTGTGATGTCTGTCGGATCATTGAGTTTGGCGTTTTTGCTGTATTATGGCGGACAGGAAGTACTGGTGAAGAGCATTGAATTTGGTACTTTGATTTTGTTTATCCAATATGCCCAGCAGTTTTTTGAACCATTGCGCCAAATTGCAAGACTGCTTGCCGAGATGCAGATGGCTCAGGCAAATGCAGAGCGGGTAATGTCGTTGTTGAATACGGATGCGGAAATCGTGGATTCTCAGGAAGTGATTGACCGCTATGGTGATGTCTTCCATCCGAAGTTTGAAAATTACGAAGCCTTGCATGGAGATGTCACATTTGAACATGTTACTTTCTACTACAATGAAAAAGAAGTAGTACTGAAAGATTTCAATTTAAAGGTAAAAGCAGGGCAGACAATTGCGCTTGTCGGTGAAACAGGAAGCGGAAAAAGTACGATTGTGAATTTGATTTGCCGGTTCTATGAACCGAAAAAAGGGCGTATCTTGATTGATGGCAAAGATATCAAAAAGCGATCAATCGGTTGGATTCACCAGAATCTAGGCTATGTTTTGCAGACTCCGCATTTGTTCTCAGGAACAGTAAAGGACAATATTCGCTTTGGACGGCCGGAAGCTTCTGATGAAGAAGTAATTGCGGCAGCTAAACTGGTAAATGCTCATGACTTTATCATGAAACTGGAACAAGGATATGAAACGGAAGTAAACGAAGGTGGCAGCCGCTTGTCAACTGGTGAGAAGCAATTGGTTTCTTTTGCCCGGGCTGTCATGGCAGATCCGAAGTTGTTTGTATTGGATGAAGCAACCTCTTCCATTGATACGGAGAAAGAACGGCTGATTCAGGATGCAATTGCGAAAGTCTTGGAGCACCGCACCAGTTTCGTGGTAGCCCATCGCTTAAGCACGATTGTTGGTGCAGACCGGATTTTGGTGCTCAAAAAAGGTGTGGTTGTGGAAGACGGCACCCACGAAGAACTGCTGGCATTGAAGGGGTATTATTATCGCCTGTATACCAATCAGTTTCATGAAGAAGAACAGAATACACTCTTAAAATTAGATCGTAAACCGACAAGGAAGTAAGCGTATGACAGTATTAGAAATCAGTAACATGCAGCGGGAACTGGATGCACGCATCCTTTCCTTGCATCAGGAAAGTGTTGCCACGACTTTTCGCAAGCGCATTCTTGCTCTGCTTGTGGAGCTAGGTGAGTTGGCCAATGAGACAAAGTGTTTCAAATTCTGGAGCACTAAACCGGCAAATGAGCGGGCTGTTATTTTAGATGAATATGTGGATGGTATTCACTTTTTAATCTCTTTAGGCAATGATTTGCTTATTGATTTTTCCAAGATTCAATATACAATGAAAGAAGTAAATGTATCATTGTCGGAGCAGTTCTTGCATTGCTATGAAAAAATTGCCGCATTTATGAGTGAAGGACAATCTCACTTAGGATTCATGGCGATGCTGGAGGAATATTTTTATCTTGGAAATGCACTGGGATTTACATTTGATGATGTAGTTGCAGGATATATTAAAAAGAATCAAAAGAATCACGAAAGACAAGATACCAACTATTAGGAGGAACATATGGAAAAAGATTTGAAGAAAAAAGAACCAATTCTGGCAAGCTACGGGGATATTGATGAAACGATGTTCCACGAGATTACGGAGGCAGACGGCATTCCTGGCTGTGAAGTGGAAGCTAGCAGAGTGATGAAACGCTATTTGGATGGACTTGTAGATGAGATTACCTATGATAATTTGGGAAGTATCATCGGAATTAAAAAAGGGCGCGGCAATGGTCCGAAGATTATGCTTGCCGGACATTTGGATGAAGTTGGTTTTATGGTCAATAAGATTGAAGATTCCGGTTTTCTTCGCTTGGCTCCGGTTGGTGGCTGGTGGCCCCATGTGCTGCCTGCGCAGGAACTGCGTTTAACGACACGCAACGGGAAAAAGTATTATGGCATCATAGGGACCATGGCGCCGCATGGTTTGCCTGCTGAAGTCCGCAATAAAGTAATGGATCTAAAGGATATGTACTTGGATTTGGGAGTGAGCGGCAAAGAAGAAATAGAGTCGCTGGGAATCAAAATCGGGGATATGGTAACACCGACAACACAGTTCAAGGTTATGACGAACCCAAACTTTTTGATGGCAAAAGCCTGGGATGACCGTGTAGGAGCAGCAATCATTATTGACGTGCTTAGAGCGTTGAAGGATGAAACATTGGAAGCAGATATTTACGGAGTCGGCACGGTGCAAGAAGAAGTTGGCTTACGCGGTGCCAAAACTGCTGCGCATGCTGTAAAACCTGATATTGCGATTGCTTTGGATGTGACCTTGGCAAATGATATTCCGGGCGGTACGCTTGGTGCACCGATGGCATGCGGTGTCTGCATCAGCTTGTCCGATGCATCACATTTAGACCATAGGGGCATGATTTACAAGATTGAAGAAATCTGCGAAGAACTGGGATTGTCCTATATTCATTCCATGTTGCCGGCAGGTGGTACAGACAGCGGTGAGATTCATAAGTCGTTTGATGGAGTGTTCAGTTTGACGTTGTCAGTTCCATCTCGTTCCATTCATTCGCATCGTTCCATCATTCATCGCAAGGATTATCTTGATACCGTAAAGGTAATCACGGAATTCTGCCGTCGTGCGAATCAAAAACTTTTGGAAGATTTAAAAGAAAGTGTACGGTAAAAGGGAGTAAAATGATTCCCTTTTTTCATATTTCAGTGTACAATATTACGGTAAGAAAGTAGCTAGGTTACATTGATGAGAAAAGAGAATTTCAGACCGAATACAACAAAACAACATGCTAAAAAATATACAACGCAACCGCGGCCCTTTTACAATAAAGAAGAGATCAAGCAACTTGATAAACAGCAGCTTCTTTTGACTTGCGAAAGACTGGATGAAGATGGCTTTGGTATCGTAACCTATCAAGGGAAAGTAATTCGAATCCCTTATTTGTTAGAAAAAGAAGAAGCATTGATTGAACTGCATGCCCATCGTACGAATCTTTCAGGGTCAATTGTTGAGATCAAAAAAACCAGTCCGTTAAGAGTCAAGAGCAAATGTCAGGTTTTTGGCACTTGCGGAGGATGTCAGCTGCATCATCTGCGTTATGAAGATCAGATTGCCTGGAAAGAGCAAATTGTTGCAACCATGTTTCAACGTCTTAGAAACAAGGTTGCTGTTAGCCCGATGATGGGGTGTGAAGATCCGCTTCATTATCGCCATAAAAATCAGATGGCCTTTGGATTAAGCAAGAAAAAAAATATTATATCCGGTTTTTATGAAGAAAATAGTCATCGGGTTGTTAACTATGATCAGTGCCTGATTCAGCATCCGGCAGCGAATGCCATTACAGCAACGTTTAAAGATTTGATGAAGCGTTATAAATTACTGCCCTATGAAGAAGAAACCAGAACTGGTTTGATTCGTCATTTATTTATTCGTACAGGATATCATACCAAAGAAGTTCTGGTGATTATTGTGACATCACAGGACATGTTTCCTGCGCGCAAAGGACTGCTTCAGGACTTGCGGAAAGCACATCCTGAAATTACATCTATTGTACAAAATGTGAACAGCAAAGATACGGCAATGGTATTGGGCGAGAAGCAGCGCATTTTATTTGGAAGTGGATTTATCCAAGACCAACTGTGCGGTATTACGTTCCAGATTTCCGGAAAATCGTTCTATCAAGTGAATCCTCCGCAAACGGAATTGCTGTATCAAAAGGCAATTGAGCTGGCACAAATCAAAGAACAGGATACAGTGCTGGATGCCTATTGTGGAATTGGGACTATTGGGTTGATTGCTGCAAAGAAAGCACGCCAGATTATTGGTGTTGAAGTGAATCAAGATGCTGTTTATGATGCAATGCAGAATGCAAAACGGAATGGCATTCAAAATATAGCTTTTTATAACCATGATGCCAGCTCCTTTCTGGAAGACTTGGCAAGACGCAAAGAGCATATTGATGTTGTGTTGATGGATCCGCCGCGCAGCGGAAGCACTCCGGTGTTTATCAAAGCACTAGGTGAATTGCAGCCAGACCGGATTGTTTATATTGCATGCAATGTGGAGACGCAGGTACGCGATATTCAATCGATTCTTCCGCTTGGGTATGGAATAAAAGTCATTCAGCCGGTAGATATGTTTCCGTATACAAAGCACATTGAGTCAATTGTATTGCTGGAACGGAAGCGAGGCGGATATCGATGAGATACTTGCCAATTAACAGTGTAAAAGAGAATGCCATCCTGGCAACACCAATCTTTAATGAGAAAGGTGATATTCTGCTGAATGCGAATGTGGTTCTGAAACGCAGTTATATTAATCGTCTGGCTCGCATGGGCTATAGCGGCTTATATATTTATGATGAAATATCCAAGGATATTGAACTTCAGGAACTGCTTCCGGAGAATTTACGAATTGAAACTGTAAAGTCATTGAAGACATTGAATTTGGATGCATGCCGGGTATTGGCTCATTCAATTGTTGACGAACTGCTGAAGCAGTCCAGCATTTCGGTAGATATGATCTGTGTTGCTTCATTTGATACTGCCACCTACATCCATAGCATCAATGTTGCCGTGTTGTCGGTTATTATAGGGATTGGCTCAGGTATGGGTGACAAGCATCTGAAACTGCTGTCAGAAGCTGCTTTGCTTCATGATATCGGCAAGCTTGGTGTCAATTTGGAAATTTTGAATAAAAAAGGAACTTTGACAGAAGAAGAAATGAGTATCATGCGCAGCCATCCGACGGAAGGCTACAATATGGTCAAGGACAATATGAATATTTCAGCGGTGGTGAAGAATGCCATTTTATCTCACCATGAAAATGAAGATGGCAGCGGCTATCCAAGAGGCTTAATTGCAGAGCAGATTCATCCATTTGCGAAGATAATTCATGTGTGTGATGTCTACGATGCCTTAATTGCTAATCGGGTATATCGGGAGGCGGTGAATCCGGCAGAAGCAATTGAATATTTGATGTCCCATTGCTGGACGTTATTTGATTCTAACTATGTAAAAAAGCTGCTGGAGTATATTTCACCGTATCCAACGGGTATCACCATTGAATTATCAAATGGCAAACATGCCATTGTGACACAGCAAAGTACGGAAAACCGGGTTCGTCCAAAAGTACGAGTTATTGAAACCAAAGAAGAAATTGATTTAATGGTTGTGTTGAATTTGACGATCGTAAAATGTTTGACATAAAGGCCGCTGATGCGGTTTTTATATTTGTGAAAACATAAAAAAATTATGTAAAATTTGGATGTTTTAAACAATGCAGATATATCTAAAAAGTAAGATTTATGGTAAAATGCAAGCATGAAGAATGTAAGGGACTGATGTATATGGTTGATTTTTTCACCCAGTTGAAAGAAGTTTTGCAAGAAGGATTTGTGGTGATAAAAAAGCATGGTCCGAATCATGAAGCAGTGTACGAAATGATTGATGTCAACACGCGTCTGGAAACGATGCTTGGAATTGAGAGAAAAGAGCTGCTCGGCGGTTCTTTGCATTCGTTAACTTCGGCAGCACAGTGGGAGAAGCTTGCGATTTTGCTGGAGCAGCAAGATCAGTATTTGAAACAAACAGTGATATTAGCTGGGCATTACTTTACAGCTCAGGTGATACCGATGGACGAAGACCTGCTATGTTTGATGCTGGTGCAGACGATGCCTCCCAAGCGGAGTACTGCCAACTTGCATGATGTTTTGTTTGAATATGCACCCGATATTATTTTATACATTGAGCTAGATGGCTGCATCATTAACGCAAACCAGAAAGCGTGTATCGAATATGGCTATTCCAAGGAAGAACTTTGTTCCATGAATATCCAAAAAATTCGTCATCCGGATTATGCGAGTATCTATCAGACACAAATGGAATTGGCGGATCGTTCGGGCATTTTGTTTGAATGTATTCATATGCGTAAAAACAATATGACAATGCAGGTTGAGGTTCATGCGAAGCGCGTCAATACCGAAGATGGCAGTTTTCGTGTTCACATAATACGAGATATTACCGAGCGAAAAGCGCAAGAAGCAAAAATTGCATGGTTAGCGAAATATGATGCATTAACAGGTATTTCCAATCGGGGACATTTCTTGCTGGAACTAGAGCAGGAGATCCATCGTTGCGAGCGCAGTCGCACTTCTTTTGTATTGATGATGTTTGATATTGACAAGTTTAAGCTGATCAACGATCACTATGGGCATGAAGCAGGTGATGTAGTATTGCAAGCAGTTGCGAAGCGAGTAGAGAACATACTTCGAAGCACGGATGTGGTTGCTCGCTTAGGCGGCGATGAGTTTGTAATTTTGCAACGTAATGTCGAGCAGTGGGAAGAGGCTTTTGTTCTTGCAAAACGCATTTTAGCAGCAACGGAGGTACCGATTATGTATCAAACAGTGCTGCTGTATGCTAAGGTTAGCATCGGGATATGCCAATATCCGCTAGATGCTGTTGATGCGAATGGACTTCTGGCTTGTGCTGATAAGGCAATGTATCAAGTGAAGCGGCAGCAAGGTGGTTCCTATGGTCGTTATCTGCCCGATAGCAACGAAAATTAAAAAGCGAACATGGGATTGTTCGCTTTTTTGAAATCAGATGTGAATCTGAAAGTCTGTGAAGTCATATATGCCGCTTCCGTGTACCAGTTTTTCCTCTTCAAATAACTGGCGAAAGGCATTGCTGATGCTGGCGATCATGCTGACCGGAACATCTGTTTGATGATGTCCGGGCAGTATTTTTTTGATTGGCAATGATTGAAGTGCAGAAACAGAATGCATGAATTGTACGGGGTCCGTAGTCGGATAATAGGCATCCAGGCATCCTTTGTAAATCAAATCCCCGGTAAAGAGATTGCCGCGGTCAGGTTCATAAAAACAGCAATGTCCGGGAGAATGGCCGGGTGTATGAATAACTTTAAGCTGCCTGTTTCCTAAGTCAATAGTATCCTCATCATAAAGCAATGTGGTTGGTTCTCCTTGAAAAATTTGGTAATCGTTGATTGCAAAGTCCTCGGGAAAATTGCAGGGCTGGTGCATCAGCTGCTGTTTTACCATTTGCAAGGGAAGCGGAAACTGGCCTGCAAGCCACTCTTTTTCCGAATGGAAGACACCGATCTGATCAAAATAGTGGTGACCGCCGATGTGATCCCAATGAACATGGGTGGTGACCGCGATAACAGGCAGTGAGGTGAGGCTTTGAACTGCTTGTTTAATATTGGCTACTCCTAGTCCTGTATCGATCAGCATCGCTCGTTTTTCACCGCATATCAGATAACAATGAGTTTCTTCCCAATGTCGATATTCGCTGATGGTATATGTATCATGATCTATCGTTTCAATCGTAAACCAATCTTGCATTCTTTGCATCCTCACTTGTGTTTGATACTAGATAGCTTATCATATTGGAATGGATTTGGATAGGAGTTCACGTGGCTCCAATTGTTTTGCGGTCACATTCCTTGCCAGAGTGCAGGAATGTTTCTATACTGAGGTAGTTGATAAAGGAGAACAGAAAGAATATGAAAATATTGGAATCATTAGAAAAACGTTATTCAGCATATAACTTAGATAAGACATCGGCATTGAGCAACGAAGAGATTGTTGCGTTGGTAAAACAAGCAACAACCCTCACACCGTCGGCCTTCAATGCCCAAACACAGCGGGTAGTAATCTTGTTTGGTGAAAAAAGCAATCAGTTTTGGGATCTTACTCGGGAAGCGGTGCGTAAAGTAGCGCCGGCAGAGGGATTTGAGAGAACTGCTGCCAAGCTGGAAAACTTTAAAGCACAAGGAACATTGTTGTTCTACAGTGATCAGATAACCGTGAAGAACTTGCAGCAAAATTTTGCATTGTATGCTGAGAACTTTCCGGTTTGGGCAGAACAAGAAAGTGGCATGTTGCAGCTGGTAATTTGGAGTGCGCTGGCTGAAAAGGGGATCGGTGCCAGCTTGCAGCACTACAATCCGGTAGTAGATGCGGATGTTGCAAAAGAGTTTGGCATTGATCAAGGCTGGAAGTTAGTTGCGCAAATGCCATTCGGCGGTGATCGTGGAACCAAAGAAACAAAAGAAAAGCTGCCAATTGAAAGTCGTGTTATTGTAAAAGAGTAATTAAGAAGTGCTATGGAATAGTCCATAGCACTTTTTGTCAGCTGATTCATATGCATCCATGGGTATCCTATGAAATACAAAGCATACTATGCTGCAAGTTGCAGTGTAAAAAGTCAAAATAATTTAAAGTATCACGCTTGACTATAAACGAACGATCATTTATTATAGAGGAGAATCGAGGTGACGACATGCGGCGTAAAGATGATGATAAAGAAAAAAGTATCAAAGAAGCGGTAGTCAAATTGATTCTGCAAGAAGGGTTTCATGGAACGTCAATTTCTAAAATTGCGAAGTTGGCAGGAGTTTCTCCGGCAACGGTCTATATTTATTATGAAAATAAAGAAATTATGCTTCATCAGATTTACAAAGAATATTCTGAGGATTTATTTGATTATGTTCTGGAACAAGTGGATGAAAAGGAACAGTCCCAATGTTTAATTGAAGATCTGATTCGCAGTTATTATCAGTATATTTGCGACTATAGTGAGATCTATCATTTCGTGGATCAATTTTCCAATTGTCCCTCATTGCTGGCGGGATGTACAGCATTCAACAGTGAACGGCAGATCAATCAGTTTCTGCTGGAACTCAAGCAGCAGAAGCTGATCCGCAATTACAGCAATGATATCTTGATTGCAGTGATGTTTTATCCCGTAAAGGCAATTGCCATGGATGCTTATAAAAGTAAGCAGGAGAAAGAGCGGTTGCTTGATGAATTTATTACAATGATCCAGTCGGCTATTGTAGTGTGATACTGGATGGAAAGGAGATACCTATGACATATGAAAAACAAGGATTTTTAATTCCTGTATCCAATGCGGTGCTGCTTCCGGGCGTTGCTACCGTGTTGAAATTAAGCAAATTAACTGATGCACAATATCGGTATCTGGAGGATGATTCCAAACCTAATATAGCAGTTCAATTGAAACAAAATTTTCATCAGAAAAATTTGCAGGAAGAGGATTTTAATAAGTTTGGTGTGACCTTCCTGGTGAATGATGTGAAACGAACCGAAAAGGGCACACAATTGGTAATCAAAACGTTGGAGCGTGTGGAATTGACGCATGTTCAATTGGGTGAGGAGTTTATACATGGTTTGTTTATCGCAAATCCTGACGAAGTTGATATGAGCGATAAAAATCAGGAGGAAATGCTGAACTACATCAAGAAGGTTACAAAAGAGATCAGTGAGAAATTCACCGGCGGAGAGCAATATTCTAAAATAATCGACGGATTTAAAGACTTAAATGCAGTGATGGTATACTTATCGCAATTTATGCCTCTGTCCAATGATGAGCGCTATGAGTTGCTGGCATTGACTTCTTTGAAAGAGCGTTCCTTGCGCTTCTTGGATTATTTGTTGAAGCAAAAGCAAGAAATTGAGTTGCAGATTCAGATGGCAGAACGTTTTTCTGATAAGGCAAACAAGCAATATCGGGAGGCTGTATTGAAAGAGCAGCTGCGGGCAATTCAGGAAGAGTTGAATGAAGGCAAGCCAAAGCGCGGCAATAAAGAAGAAGATTATGAGGAAAAAATTGAGGCTGCCATGATGCCGGATGAGATTAAAGAATTGGCGTTGGAAGAATTGGATAAAATGACAGCCCAGGGACCGCATGGATCGGAATATCATGTCATTCGCAATTATTTGGATTTGCTGATACAGCTGCCTTGGAAGAAAAATGAGCAAAAACCGATTAATCTGGCAGATGCCCGCCGTATTTTGGATGAACAGCATTATGGTTTGCAGAAAGTGAAAGATCGCATTATTCAGCACTTGGCTGTACTCCAGCTTAAAAAAGATAAAAAAGGTTCTATTTTGCTTTTGGTTGGTCCTCCGGGAACAGGCAAAACCAGTTTAGGAAAGAGCATTGCGGAAGCACTTGATCGGCAGTATATTCGCTTAAGTTTAGGTGGCGTGCGGGATGAATCGGAAATCCGCGGGCATCGCCGTACCTATGTTGGAGCAATGCCTGGCCGTATTATTCAAACGATTAAGAAAGCAAATACGACGAATCCGGTTATGATTCTGGATGAAGTGGATAAGCTGATGCCGGGTGGATACAGCGGTGATCCGGCTAGTGCTTTGCTGGAAGTGTTAGATCCGGAGCAAAACTTCAGCTTCACGGACCATTACTTAAATATGCCATATGACTTATCTGATGTATTCTTTATTGCGACTGCCAATTCAACGGAAACAATTCCGGCGCCGCTGCTGGATCGTATGGAAGTGATTCAAATTTCCAGTTATACAGCAGATGAAAAATTCCATATTGGAAAACAGCATCTGTGGCCCGCTGTCTTGGAAGAGCATGGATTAACAGAGCAGCAGCTTGTAATCGATGATGCAATCTTGCATACCATCATTCAAGAATATACGTTGGAGGCTGGTGTCCGGGGTTTAAAGAAGCAATTATCAGCGATTGCTCGAGCAGCTTCGGAAAAAATCGTGAGCAAAGAAACAGAACTGCCTTATCGCGTTTATAAAGAGGACTTGCAAGATTTGATTGGAAAGCAAGTTTCCCGCCATGAAAAAGCACAAACGGATAATCCTCCGGGGGTAGTAACAGGGCTGGCATGGACGCCATTTGGCGGTGAAATACTACTTATTGAAGCAACAGATATGCCGGGTAATGGAGAAGTTTTGCTGACTGGTAAATTAGGAGATGTAATGAAGGAATCTGCCCGCATCTCGCTGAGTTTGCTGAAATCACGTTTGCCATTGAATTCCGTTTCCTTTAAGGAACGGGATCTGCATATCCACGTACCATCAGGAGCTGTACCGAAAGATGGTCCTTCTGCAGGGATTGCTTTGTTTACAGCTCTGGCATCCCTGGTGACAGGAATTAAAGTTGATCCAACCTTAGCTATGACAGGAGAAATCACATTGCGGGGGCATGTGCTGCCAATCGGAGGAGTAAAAGAAAAACTGCTTGGTGCACAACGCGCAGGAATCAGAACGGTATTGCTGCCAAAAGATAATATGCAAGACCTGAAAGATATTCCAAGTGAAATTTTGGAACAGATATCAGTGCATGAGGTGGAAACCATTGAAGATGTTCTTCGCTATACGCTGGGGATTACAATGCCGCGCATTGAGCAGATATTGTTTCCGATGGCGAAAGACCATTTCTTGTTGAAAGAATAATGCGCAATTAACTTAGACGATGAGGCATTCGCTTCGTCGTTTTTTTTGATTCGTTGCTCACTGCTATATCTGATGCAGCAAATGATCAGCGAAAAATTACAAAAAAGCAATATTTTTATTTGCAGTATGTTATTATTCACGATAGAATGCTGCTATTGAGGTGAAGCTATGTTTAAGATAGGTGAGTTCTCCAAGTTAACGCAAGTATCAATCCGAATGCTTCGATATTATGATGAGACGGGTCTGCTGAAGCCTGCGGAAATAGACCAATTCACGAACTACAGATTATATTCTGCAAAACAGATCCCTGCACTAAATAAGATTATTTTCCTGCGCAACTTAGGCTTTCAAGTGTCCGAAATAGCGCTGATTCTAAAGCAATGGGACAATGCGTTTATTGCTCAGCAATTGGAGCGCAAACGGATGGAAATTGAGGATATACTGAAAGTTGAGCAAGAAAAACTGGCTAACATAGAATTAGCAAAACAGGATATCTGGCGGGAAAAGATAGCAATCAACTACAATGTAATTATTAAGTCCATTCCCAGCTATCAGGTGTTTTCATTGCGGCGGGTTGTTTTTGATTATTATGCAGAAGGGCAGCTATGGCAAGAAATGGCCGCATTTGCAAAGCAGCATAATATAGCTGTCTCAGCTGATACCTTTACCATCTACCATGATAGCGATTATAGAGAGAAACAGGTCGATATTGAAGTCTGTGCACCTGTGGAACAGATGGGAGAAGCGATGCAGGATTTTATATTTCGCACGACAGAATCTGTTCCGATTATGGCATGTACCATGGTATATGGTTCCTTTGATCATATCGCAGAAGCTTTTCTTTCCTTCGCCGGATGGCTGCAAGATCACAATCAGTATAAGATGTATGGGCAGAGTAGACAAATCGTTCATCGTGGTCCATGGAATGAAAAATGTCCTGATCGATATGTAACGGAAATTCAAATTCCATTGGAACATAAACCAGCAACATGAAATTGACAAGTATCCGCCAGCAAGCTCTTTTTTCTAAGACATGCATCTTGCAAAAATTCGAAAGAGATGCTTTTTTTTATCTTGACTCTCACATGGTGTGAGGGTCTACAATTGTTTTATACATGAAATGGAGGAATGTATAA
Source organism: Bacillota bacterium (assembly GCA_023388995.1). Lineage (GTDB taxonomy): Bacteria > Bacillota_I > Bacilli_A > Erysipelotrichales > Erysipelotrichaceae > JAEWFD01. Next base: position 69,711 of record JAEWFD010000013.1, on the reverse strand, counting down.
TGCAAAATTTTCAGGTAAATGCAATCGGGAAAGTAGTTGTCAACAAAGAAGGAATGTTTATTGAACTGGAGTCGAGTTATATTCCTGCTTTGCAGGCGCTGGATGGATTTAGTCATTTAAATATTATTTGGTGGTTCAGTGACTTCGACAGCAAAAAGATGAGGAACATCTTAGAAACAAAACAGCCATACAAAAAAGCACCATCCGTTATGGGGATATTTGCCACAAGATCACCAATCCGTCCTAATCCTATTGCATTGAGTGTTGTTCAGGTCATTCATATCGATTATGAAAAAGGTATGCTTCAGGTCTCCTATATTGATGCGAATAACGATACACCGATACTTGATATAAAGCCTTATACACCAAGTTTGGATCGGGTAGAGAATCCTGAAGTTCCTAAGTGGTGTGGTCATTGGCCGGCAAGTTTGGAACAATCCGAACTGTTTGATTGGGCCGCAGAATTTAACTTTTAGCATTTCTTAAATGGTAAACAGCTTTCTAGAATTACTGGAAAGCTGTTTATTTGCTGTTAAGCATGTTGGCAAGCAAGTGCTGTTCGTGATACCATATCAAATAGCATAAGAATTGCTTACAGGAGCATGCATATGGAAAATAAATACGATAATCTCGCTTTTTTTGCGAAATATAGTCAAATGAAGCGTTCTCAAGAGGGACTGGAAGGAGCTGGTGAATGGGAAACATTGCGATCAGTTTTACCTGCTTTTTCCCAAAAAACAGTGCTTGATTTGGGGTGCGGCTATGGCTGGCATTGCTTGTACGCGTATCATCATGGTGCGAAAGCAGTATTAGGAATCGATAGTTCCCAGCGAATGCTGGAAGTTGCGAAAAAGAAGGCAGCAGGTTTGCCGATTATCTATCGGCAAATGGCGATGGAAGATATCCAATTTGCTGCAAAGCACTTTGATATCATATTAAGCTCGCTTGCAATACATTACATCAAAGACATAAAACCGTTGTTTCAGGGGATCTATGATTGCTTGGCTGATGATGGAATTTTTGTGTTTTCTGTTGAACATCCTGTTTATACTGCACATGGGAGCCAGGATTTTATCTACGATGAAGCAGGTCATATTCAGCATTTTCCGGTTGATCGCTATTTTGATGAGGGGATTCGCCATGCAAACTTTCTGCAGGAAGATGTCATCAAATATCATCGTACATTGACTACCTATCTCACTACCTTGTTGCAGACGGGATTTATATTGGAAGCAGTTATGGAACCGCAGCCTTCGCAGGCATTGCTGGAACAGCCAGGGATGAAGGATGAACTGCGCCGCCCGATGATGCTGATTGTGCGGGCGCGAAAAGGAAAATAATGGTTCAATTGATGGATATTCTGTGATACTATAAAAAGCAGATGAGGGAGAATACAAATGGAAGATAAACGCTTCGCAGTATTGATTGATGCCGATAATGTATCAGCCAAATATATCAAACATATCATGGATGAAATTGCAACATACGGGGTAGCAACTTATAAACGAATCTATGGGGATTGGACCAAGCCCAATGCTGCTAACTGGAAAGAAGTGCTGCTGGAAAATTCAGTGACACCTGTTCAGCAATATAATTACACAACTGGAAAAAATGCCACAGACTCGGCAATGATTATCGATGCCATGGATATTTTATATTCGGGTTTTGTGGACGGCTACAGCATTGTATCCAGTGACAGTGATTTTACCAAACTTGCCTCAAGACTGCGTGAATCCGGTATGACAGTGATCGGCATGGGTGAGCGGAAAACGCCGAAACCATTCATTGCAGCATGCAACCAATTCAAATATTTGGATGTTCTTGCCGAATCTGAAAAGAAAACCATTTCGATGGAAGCGACTGCAAGCACCAAATTGCAAAAGGATCATGGTATGGCTGTAATCATGGAGGGAAACGCTCCGTATCAAACGAAAATGCCTAGTACTGATGAAGCAAAGAGCATGACAGAACTGCATGTCATCAAGCAGGCGGTTGTCCGCATGCTGGTAGAATCTGACGATGGTCAGTGTTTGACTATGGCGGAGATCGGTAACCGCTTGGCAAAGCGCTATCCGGATTTTGATGTTCGCAACTATGGTGATACGAAATTATCAAAATTTCTGAAGAAATTTGGTTTTTTGGATATTCGGGCCGGAGAAGGTACTGCAATGCTGGTTTCTATGAAACCGGAAGTAGGGGAAAAGAAAGATACGGCAATGCCGGATGATAAAGCGAAGGTTGCTGCAAAAAAGAAGGCACCGCGAAAAAAAGCTGCGTCTGCACGGAAAAAGACAGAGAAGCCTAAACAGACAAAGCGAACACAATGATTTCGTATATACCTGTAAAAACAATCTTGTCTGCCTATCAGCAGCAAGGCTGGTTTGGTTCGCATTATACGATGAATTTGTATCGGGGATGCAGCCATGGATGTATCTATTGTGATAGCCGCAGTGAATGCTATCGGGTGGAACAATTTGATCGTGTGCAGCCGAAGCAGGATGCACTTTTGCTATTGGAACGAGAGTTGCAGACAAAACGAAAAAAAGGAGTTGTGATCTCAGGTTCCATGAGTGACACATATAATCCATTGGAGAAAACGCTGGGTCTCACACGCGGATCACTGAAGTTGTTTGATCGCTATGGCTATGGGGTTGTGATTGATACAAAATCATCAATGGTGGTGCGCGATATAGACTTGCTCAAACAAATCAGCAAGCATGCCCCGGCGATTGTGAATTTTACGATAACAACCGCTGATCCGAAGCTTTGCCGCCTATTGGAGCCATATGTCTGTGACAGCACAGAGCGTTTTCAAGCAATGAAGCAGCTTACGGATGCCGGCATCCGCTGCGGGGTACTTCTTATGCCTCTGCTTCCTTGGATAAATGATCGCTGGGAGAATATTCAAGCGATTGTTGACCAAGCCAAAGCTGCTGGTGCTGACTATCTGTATCCTGGGTTTGGTGTGACTTTGCGGCAGAATCAAAGAACGCACTATTATCAAAAACTAGATCAGCGGTTTCCGGGACTTAGCAAACGTTACCAGCAATATTTCCAAGAAAGCTATTTATGTGATTCTCCCAATGCAAAAGCATTGATGAAACAATTTCAGGTTTACTGTGATGCACATGGATTGCGTTACAGAATGTCAGATATTATTTCGTGGATTGAAGCACCATATCGTGATGAACAGCTGACACTGTTTTAAAACATGAAATAATTCCGAAAAGATGCAAATGCTATCATTATAAGAATGGAGTGATTTGCATGCAAATTATGGATTATGTTCAAGTTGTGCTTGTTTCGGTTGGATCTTTGCTTGCATTGTTCTTGCTGACAAAGCTGATGGGGAATAAGCAAATGTCGCAATTAACGATGTTTGACTATATTTGCGGGATTACCATTGGTTCTATTGCTGCTGAAATGGCCACCAATTTGGAAGAATTTCAAAAACCACTGACTGCAATGATTGTTTATACGATTTTTTCTGTACTGATTTCTTATTTAGATCAGGAATCCGTGTTTTTAAGAAGAATCTTAACTGGCAGGGCTGTTGTTCTCTTAGAGGGTGATAAGCTGTATGAGAGAAACATGCGGAAGGCCAAAATTGATGTTCATGAGTTTTTGATGCTTTGCCGCAACAGCGGATTTTTTGATGTGTCAGAGTTGCAATCTGCTATTTTAGAATCTAATGGAAAAATCAGTTTTCTGCCAAAAGCAAAATATCGGCCTGTTTGTCCAGATGATATGAAACTTTCGGTGGAGCGTGACATCGTGGTCTCTACACTAATTGTGGATGGAAAAATTTTATATCAGAATTTAAAATACAGCGGCAAGAATGAAGAATGGCTGAAAAAACAAATGGAGGCAAATGGTATACATCATGCATCTGCGGTGCTGCTTGCTATTTGCGGTGCTAACAATCAGCTGCATATTTACAAAAAAGAAGAGAAAGCAAAAGCTGATATCTTACAGTAGATTCTTGCATGCATTTATCATATAATATGATAAAGGGGTGAATCGTATGGTTGGATTCATCGTGTATCTCGGATTTGGTATTATCCTTGCATGGTTAGGCTATCTGGTGCAAAAGAAGCATCTATACTGGCTGATTACGGGTTATAATATGATGAGCGAATCCCAGCAGGCGAAAGTAGACATACAGAAAGTTGGAATATTGGTTGGCAAAATGACGTATCTGCTTGCTTTGCTTCTGGTGAGTGCAGGATGCTGCTTTTTAGTGAAGCAGCAGCAGCTAGCTATGGTACTTACAGCGCTTATGTTTCCCGTCATAATTTATGCCATCGTACAAGCACAGCACTATGACGGCAATACCAAAAATCCGAATGGCACGTATAAAAAAAGTTCACTGTTTTTTACTGGTGCAATCGTTTTTCTGCTCATATTGACTGCTTTGCTAATCTTGCTTTCCTTATTCTGACCATAATCATTTAATGGATGTTTTTTCTGTTTTTTATAGCAATAGATAAGGGGTGAGTTAAATGACAAATAATAGAATTGGTTTTTTGATCTTTTTGGCTTGTGGTATTTTGCTTCTTTGGCTTGGTTATCTGGTGAAATATAAACAACGTTATTGGTTAATTTCGGGATATAATACAATGACACAGGCACAGAAGCAAAAGGTAGATGTGCAGCGCTTAGGGGCGCTGGTGGGCAATTTGCTGTTTGGCATGGCCTTTTTGTTTCTTCTTTCCGGTAGTTGCTTTGTACTAGGTTGGGAACAGGCAGGTATGGCATTGATCTTGCTGGTGCTGCCAATTACGATTTTTGCGGTTATAAAAGCCCAGCGCTATGATGGAAATGCGCTGAATTCGGATGGAACATATAAGAAGAGAACTATTCTGCTGATAGGAAGCATTACACTGTTTCTGGTTTTTGTCAGCATTGGCATGGTAATGCTCTTTGTACAGGGAGAAAAGAAACCTGTTTTGGAACTGAATCAGAGGGAATTTCATATCTCCGGCCTTTATGGAGTGCGATTGCCATTGACAGATATCACGGATGTCGAGCGTTCATCAGATTTTCCTGTGATGAAACGGCGGGTTTCCGGTTATGCCGTGGGAACGATTCGCAAAGGACGCTTTCTTTTGGCTTCACAGGAAACAGCTTTGGTTTATTTAGATTACCAGGATACTTGCGTGCTCCAGATATCCACAACCGGCAAGTCGTATTTTGTTTCCATGTCAGATGTCGACTGCGAATTATGGTATACAACATTGAAAGAAAAGATATCCGCTAATTCTTAGAGCGATGGATAGAATGAGATTTCTGCTTCATGCATAGGATAGGTTAGTAAGGAGGGATGCTTGATGAACAATCCCAACAAACCTACCATCGGCGCCATTGTAAGAGGTGGTGAACAGTATCCAGATATACGTGGCTATGTATTGTTTCATGAGATTCCGACGGGAACCATCGTGGAAGTACATTTTGACGGATTGCCGGAATATAGCCCTCCAACAGAAAATCAATTGCAAATCGGCCCGTTTGGGTTTCATATTCATGAACATGGTACTTGTGATCCACATGCACCGAACCAGCCATTCTCAACAGCAGGAACACATTATAATCCGACCAATCAGCCGCATGGCAATCATGTAGGTGATTTTCCGGTACTGTTTTCAAATCATGGCTATTCCTGGATGATGTTTTTCAGCGATAAATTCAAACCGGAAGAAGTTGTTGGCAGAGCGATCATGGTGCATGCCAGTCCGGATGATTATTCAACACAGCCTGCTGGCTTTTCAGGGAGAAGAATTGCCTGCGGAGTAATCCAAGAATACCAGTTATAAAAAAAGGTCCTGCTGGGCCTTTTCATTTGTACTGCTTTGACCAGGAACGGATTGGTTCTAATGCATGAGCCAAATCCACTCCTTTTTTTGTGAGCTTATATTTTGCTGGCTGATATTCCTGAATGCTAGTTTTTTCGACGAGTCCGAACTGAATGAGTTCAGTCAGTTTCAAAGACAAAGCCTTTGGTGTGATCGTTTGAATGCTGTCCTTTATTTCACTGAAACTTGCGACAGTGCCGGGGCATCCTTTCATAGCGTCTAAAATAAGAATATTCCATTTTCGGCCGAGTATTTGAGAAGCATATGCGATGTATTCACAGACTTGGATAAGAATCACCTCCTAAAATCTATACTTAGTATATCAAGTATGGAAATTTTTATAAAATGATATGCAATAAATTTGTTTCTATCTTGCTTAAATTAAACTTTCAAGCAATTATCAAGGATTAGACTTGACAAAAAAGAGCGCAATCAATCATACTTTTGGTAGAGGTGATTGTATGAAAAAAGTAGCAGTAATCTATAAATCGACATATGGCTGTACAAAACAGTACGCGGCTTGGATTGCGGAAGCACTAGATGCGACGCTATATGATCTCATGGATGTCCAAGAAGCTGCACTTCTGCAATATGATACGATTATATTCGGCGGCGGCATTTATGCCGGAAAGATTGATGGCATTACATTCGTCCTTCGCAATTTTGAGCATTGGAAGGGTAAACAGATACTGCTCTTCACAGTTGGATTGGTGGATCCTATCTACAAAGAAGCATTCCAAGGAATGATTAACCAGACGTTTACAAAGGAAATGCAGAAATGGTTCACCATATTTCATTTCCGGGGAGCTTTGGATTATAAGAAATTGCATTTTATGCACAAATCACTCATCAGTATGCTTAGAATGTCTGCGAAAGGACAGGATGCACGAACGAAAGAAGAAGCGGCGTTGCTGGATGTCCAAGCAGATCAGATTCAATTTGTAAATAAGGAAGCAATTGCACCTTTGGTGGCTCTGGCAAAGCAAGAAGAAGGGAGAGAACTTGCATGAAATTATTGATTGCATCCGATATTCATGGTTCCGCATATTATTTGAAGCAGCTGCTGGATCAATTTGAAGCACAGCAAGCTGATAAGCTCGTGTTGCTTGGTGATGTATTGTACTTTGGTCCACGCAATGATTTTCCGCAAGGATATGATCCAAAAGAATGTATCCAGCTCTTGCGTGCATACCAATCCAGGATTCTGGCAGTTCGCGGCAATTGCGACAGCGAAGTGGATCAAATGGTATTGGGGATGCCGATTCTGGCAGATTATGTCATGTTGCTGCTGAACTCTAAAACAGTGTTGGCAACCCATGGTCATTTGGCTGCGTATATGGATTTTGCGAATCTGCCCAATGTAGATATTCATTTGTCGGGACATACCCATATTCCTGTTCTTAAACAAGAAGAAGGTATCTATCAGCTGAATCCGGGATCGATTTCTTTGCCGAAGAACGGACATATACCAACATATGGAATTTTGCAGGAGACCTCTTTTGAACTGTTTGATTTAGCCGGCAATCTGCTGGATGCCATACAGTTTCAATGAAACGGCGCATTGTTTTAGTATTGATTCTTGGTTTCACCTTAATCGTGGCAGGAAGTGTTTTGTTATGGCCGATTTCCACGCATCCCAATGCTCAATATCCTAAAGGTGTTTATACAATCAAAGAGGTTCAGCTAAAGCAGCAGCGGATGCGGGTGATGATTCGTTCGCATCAGGCTGGCAATCCCATCTTGCTGATTATTCCGGACAGTTTTGGTGCTTCCCTGGGACTATACAGTCAGTATCTGCGGACGCTGGAACCCTATTTTACGGTTGTTACCTTTGCCTATCAAGGTTATCACTTGCAGGATACACCGCTCTTGGAGCAGCTCCGGGATGATGTGATGCTGCTGACAGACTATATCAAGAAAGAAGTGTTTGCGGATGAAGTTCTGCTGGCAGGGCATGGCATGGGCAGCGTGATTGCTGCGGAGGTTTTGCTTGCTGATACACAGTCCTATCTAGGATATGTGGGCATTGCCCAATATCAAGATATACTTCAGACACAAGTCCAAGTGCTGGCTAAGTTAGAAGAAAAAGCAAAACCGGATTCTAAGCAGGCAACACAGATACGGACATTGCAAGAAGAATTTGCAAGCAAATCGTTCATTTTAAAGCAAGAATGGCTGATGAAGCAAAAGCGCCCGGCAATGGCCTTTTCATATCCGGTCAGCAAGCTGCATGGCATGCTGTTTCAAAGTGAGCAAAATGGCTGGGAACTGCTTCAATATGAACGGCTGCAAAAAAAGCTGCGCCCGCTTTGGGATCAAGAAATGCTGGCAACGGCATGGCACTTGCAGCAAGAACTTTCCGTACCTTGCATGCTGATTGGGGGCCGTTATGATTATATTGTTCCAGCGGATCATTTGCTTGAAGAGGCTGAACTGGCTAATTGTCAAGAAGCATATTTCTTTGACGCATCAGCCCATTTTCCACATTTGGAAGAAGAATCATTGTTTTATCAGCATGTATTAGACTTCTATCATAAGCTGAAAAGTGAAAAGTAAGCACATACATAGAAAATAAAGATTCTTTTTTGCAAAAAATGAAAAAAATTAATCATCTGGACTTTCAAAATTCCGTAAATGTATTAAAATAATACTGTAAACTATAGGAGGGTATGAAATGCCATTAGTAAATACGAGAGAAATGTTTGAACGTGCGTACAAAGAAGGATATGCCATCGGTGCGTTCAATGTGAACAACATGGAAATTGTTCAAGGAATTGTAGAAGCTGCAAAACGCCAAAGCTCACCAATTATTCTTCAAGTTTCTGCTGGAGCAAGAAAATATGCGAAACACGTATATTTGATGAAACTGGTTGAAGCTGCAATTGAAGATTCCGGTCTTCCAATTGCTGTGCATTTGGATCATGGTGAAGATTTCGAGATTTGTAAATCATGTATTGATGGTGGATTTACTTCCGTTATGATTGACGGTTCCAAATATGATTTTGAAGAAAATATTCGGGTTACGAAAGAAGTCGTAGACTATGCTCATAAATTTGGTGTTACAGTAGAAGGCGAATTAGGGAAATTGGCTGGTATCGAAGATGATGTTAATGTATCCGATGAAGATGCCCAATTTACTGATCCTGCCCAAGTAGAAGAATTCGTGCGCCGTACTGGTGTTGACAGCTTGGCAATTGCCATCGGCACAAGCCATGGTGCATATAAATTCAAACCTGGTCAAAAACCAAAATTGCGTTTTGATATCTTGGAAGATATTCAAAGAAGATTGCCTGGATTCCCAATTGTTCTTCACGGTGCTTCTTCTGTTATGCAAGAATATGTAAAAGTTGTAAATGAAAATGGCGGCAAAATGCCGGATGCAATCGGTATTCCGGAAGAAATGCTTCGTCAAGCATCTACCATGGCAGTATGCAAGATCAACATTGACTCCGATCTTCGCTTGGCTATGACAGCTTCTGTCCGCAAACACTTCAATGATCATCCAGATCATTTTGACCCACGTCAATACTTGACAGATGCTCGCAACAATATCACGGAAGTGGTAGAGCATAAGATCAAGCACGTACTTGGCAGCACCAATAAAATCTAAGCTTAGATAAAACCGGAAGATTTTCTTCTGGTTTTTTTCTTGCCGTTTTTTTTTTTGAAATTGTTTTTCTGCTATCTGGCATGTATAATGTAGGTTAGGAGTGATAAACATGAAAGTATTTGTAACAGGAGCAGATGGCTTTATTGGCAGCCATTTATGTGAAGCATTGGTCATGCAGGGATTTGATGTTCGTGCATTGACATATTATAACTCATTTGGTACCAATGGATGGCTTGACTCATCCCCCTATAAAGAGCAAATGGAAATCGTGGTAGGAGATGTCAGAGATCCTTTCCAAATGATTTCCTTGACCAAGGATGTTGATGCTATTTTGCATTTGGCAGCACTGATTGCAATTCCTTACAGCTACCAGGCGCCGCAGGCGTATGTAGAAACCAATGTGCAAGGAACGTTGAATATGCTGGAGGCAGCTCGGATCAACCACAAGCGCATTTTAACGACATCAACCAGCGAAGTTTATGGAACAGCAAAGTATGTACCAATTGATGAACTGCATCCATTCCAAGGACAATCCCCATATTCAGCAACTAAAATTGGTGCCGACCGGTTGGCAGAATCCTACTACAGATCATTTGATTTGCCGGTCACGATTGTGCGTCCTTTTAATACGTACGGTCCGCGCCAAAGCAGCAGAGCGTTTATTCCGACGCTGATTACCCAGCTGCTGTCAGGAAAAGAAGAGATCAAGTTAGGTTCCTTGCACCCTACCCGGGACTTTAATTATGTGAAAGATACTGTGCAAGGGTTTATTGAAATATTGAAAACTGATGCGACGATTGGGCAGGAAATCAACATTGCGACAGGCAACGAAATATCAATGGGAGCATTGGCACAGATGATGATTGATCAGATTAATCCTAATGCACGAATTGTGGAAGATCAAATGCGCTTGCGTCCCGCGAAGAGTGAAGTGGAGCGGCTGCTTGGCAGCAATGAGAAAATAAAAGCGCTGACAAGCTGGACAAACGCATATACATTGGAAATGGGTATTGCGGAAACTGTCGCGTGGCTAAAAGAGCATTTGAATGCATATCAGATTGACCGCTATACGGTATAAAGCGAACCGCTAGAAAAGGAGAATGTCTTGCGGCAGGCAAGATGGTTACACTATGAAACAGATTCCGTTATCCGTTCCCAATATTACGGGAAAGGAAAGTACTTATGTTGCACAGGCAATGGCAGATGGCTGGATTTCATCAGTTGGCAGTTATGTAAATAGCTTTGAACGGCAATTGGCGCAATACAGCAAGAAAGAAGATGTTGTTGCTGTGGGAAGCGGGACAGCAGCGCTTCATCTTGCGTTTTTGGAAGCGAAAGTCGGGGCCGATGATTTGGTTTTGGCACCTTCTTTAACATTTATTGCTTCCATCAATCCTATTCGCTATTGCCAAGCTGATCCGCTGTTTTTAGATGTAGATGATTCTTTATGCATTGATCCTAAGAAATTGCGGGCGTTTTTAGAGAGCAGTTGTATTGTAAAAGACAGGCAGACAATTCACCAGGCAAGCGGCCGTATCATTCGGGCTATTGTAGTGGTGCACATTTTTGGCAATCTGGCAGATATGGAACAGATTATGGAAATTGTTGCAAAGTATCCGATGGCTGTCATTGAAGATGCTGCAGAAGCCATCGGCAGTTACTATGAAACAGGGAAATACCAAAACCAGATGGCTGGTACCATCGGTGATTTTGGTGTCTATTCTTTTAATGGGAATAAGATTATCTCGACGGGGGGCGGCGGTTGTGTGCTCAGCAAAGATGCTGAAGCACTTCGCCATATCCGCTATTTATCGACTCAGGCAAAAGATGATGCTTGGTATTTTGTTCATCATGAAGTCGGCTACAATTATCGTTTGACCAATGTGCAGGCGGCAATTGGCTGCGGGCAGCTGGAACGTCTGGAAGACTTTATTGCTCATAAGCAAAAACTGTATCAAGTCTATGCCGAAGAATTTGCCGGTACAGGCATTACCTTGCTTCCATACCGCGATCAGATTCGCAGCAATCATTGGTTTTTCTCTATTCTTTGGAAAGAAGAATTTGGCTGTACCAGACATGAGCTCATGACATCCCTGAAAGAGCAGGGAATTGAAGTACGTCCTGTTTGGGCATTGATTCATGAGCAAAAACCTTATCAGGATTGCATTGCGGCACCGTTAGAGCGTTCTCTGCATTATAAGTCTTTGATTGTGAATATCCCATGTTCCACTAATTTGGCATTGGAAGATGCGCGCGAAGTTGCTCGTATCATCCTTTCCCGAAAACGAGGGTAGCTCATGCGCATGCTGGAATATGTTATCTCCAAGCAGGAAACGCTGCTTGCGGTCATGGACTTGCTGGAACGATCTGCACAGAAGATTGTTTATGTGGTGGAGGATGATCAAACTTTGCTGGGTGCTATTACAGATGGCGATATTCGCCGTTTTGTCTTGAAGCATCAGCGTCATGATGCACTGGCGCATGAAGTGATGAAAGCACCATGTCAGTTTGCACAAACAAAAGCCGAAGCATTTAGTAAGATGCAGGAACATCAAATCGGAAGCGTTCCTATTGTGGATGAAAAGATGCATGTCGTTGATGTTGTATTTGCGAAAACAGTTGTGGTGAACAAAGAGTTGGAAAAAACACTGCTGGATACCATGGTTGTGATGATGGCGGGTGGTAAAGGGGAGCGGTTGTATCCTTATACTGCAGTTCTTCCCAAACCACTTATTCCCATCCAAGGAGTACCCATTGCGCAGCGTATTATTGAACGCTTCGCAGCAGTTGGCTTGCATCAGTTTATTTTGTCATTGAACTATAAAAAGAATATCATTAAGGCCTATTTTGATGATGTGATGCACCATCTCAGCTTTACATACATTGAAGAACAAAAACCGACGGGAACAGGCGGAAGCTTGCGCCAAATGCAGGATTGTTTGACACAGGATTTCTTTGTGATCAATTGCGATAATCTGATTGATCTTAATATCGAAGAATTGCTGCGCTTGCATAAAGAAAAGCAGAATATAATTACCGTGGTTACAGCCTTGAAACCAATGAAGATACCCTACGGCGTGCTGCAGCTCGGCGATGACGGAGAAGTTTTGGAAGTGAAGGAAAAACCAGTCATGAATGCCTTTATCAATACCGGGATGTATGTTGTGAGTCCAAAGCTATTTTCGTATTTTCCTGAACAGGAATTTTTCCATATGACTGATTTGCTTGAAATCTGCCTCGACAAAAAACTAAAAATGGGCTCGTACATCATTAAGGAAGACGCCTTTTTAGATATGGGGCAGTTAGATGAATTAGATCATATGCAACAAGTATTGCAAGCCAAATAAGAGGAGGGGTTTGATGCATAGGGTATGTGTCATTACAGCGACAAGAGCAGAATATGGTATTCTGCAGCCACTTATGTATGAATTGAAGCAATCGGCTGCGATTGCCTTGCAGCTAATTGTCACGGGAACCCATTTATCCCAGCTGTATGGTACAACAAGCAATCAGATTGTCGATGATGGCTTTGAAGTGGATGAATATGTAACTGTCCTTGAAGAGGGGGACGATGTTTCGGCTCTCTTGCAAACGATGGCGAATGTGCAGCAAAGAATTGGCGCGGCATTGGCCCGCTTAATGCCTGATGTGGTTGTTGTGCTAGGGGATCGGTATGAGTTGATTCCGCTTGTCAGTACATGTGCTATGATGCAAATTCCGGTATGTCATATTCATGGGGGCGAAATTACCCAAGGTGCAGTGGACGATATGTTCCGTCATGCCATTACGAAGATGTCCCATGTTCATTTTGCCTCCACCAAGCAATATGCGAATAGAATTATCCAACTTGGTGAGCAGCCTAATAAAGTATTTAATGTGGGTAGTTTGGGCGTAGAACAAGTTAAAAAACTGCCGCTGTATTCCAAAGAAGAATTGCAAAGAGAAATTGGCTTTGCGGTTGATGAGAATACATTGCTGGTGACATTCCATCCGGTGACGATGGAAACCCAGTCCCAAGTGCACCAAATGCAGGCTCTTTTAGATGCTTTGGCACTCAGGCCGCAATACAAAGTCTTGTTCACCCGGCCGAATGCTGATTTGCATCGCAATGATCTTAATGATTTAATGGAAGCGTATGTGGTCAAGCATCCTCATACCAGCGCCATTTACAGTTCTTTGGGACAAAAGAAATTTCTGAGTGCCATGAAGTATTGCAAGGCAGTTGTAGGCAACTCCAGCAGCGGTATCATTGAAGCACCAAGCTTTGGCATCCCGACGATCAATATTGGCAATCGCCAAAAAGGGCGGATCAGTGCTGTCAGCGTGCTTCATTGCGAAGCAAACAAAGCGGCCATTTTGCATGCTTTGGATGAACTCGATCACGCAGAATTTCTGTTTGCAGCGAAAACATGCCATAATCCCTATGAGGGGAAAGATACAGCTAAAACGATCGTGAAGATCTTAACGTACTTGTTGGATCAAGGTCTGACTTGTTTGAAACCATTTTATGATATCTCCTAACTCGTGCGCGGCATGAGTTTTTTTTGATGAAAATTTATGAAACAAATAAATAATAGTTGAAAAATATTTTCTTAATTTGTACAATGTTACAGAGGTGAATTGGATGGAACAAGAAAAGCTATTGCAAGTACTGGAACACAACGCACGAATGGAAGTAAAGGATCTAGCGTTGGTATTGAATGAACAAGAAGAAGATGTGACGAACGTAATGCATGCATTAGAAAAAGATAAAATCATTTGCGGGTATCATACCATCATCAACTGGGATAAAACCAATCAAGACCATGTGATGGCAATGATTGAAGTAAAGGCAACTCCGCAGCGGGACTGCGGCTATGATAAAGTTGCAGATCGCATTAGCCGGTTTCCCGAGGTAGAGTCACTATACTTAATGAGCGGCCGAGCAGAGTTTATGGTGATTATTCAAGGCAGAACAATGAAAGAGGTAGCGAAATTCGTCGGTCAATCTTTAGCGCCATTGGAAGGGGTGACCGGAACAGTTACGACCTTTGTATTAAAACGGTACAAAGTAGCAGGCATAAATTTGGAAGGGCCTGTTCAAGATCAGGAAAGGTTGTTGATGTTATGATCAGAGATTCCATGCTGAACCATACTATCAAGAATATTCCGCCTTCGGGAATCCGCAAATATTTTGATTTGGCGGCTTCTATTCCGGGCATGATATCGCTTGGTGTAGGGGAACCTGATTTTGATACCCCATGGCACATTCGAGAAGAAGCGATTTATGCTATTGAACGAGGAAATACCTTTTATACCAGCAACCAAGGACTGGCAGAGCTTCGCAGAGAAATTGCCAATTATTTAAAGCGGCGGTTTGCACTGGACTATGACTGGAATACCCAAATTATGGTTACGGTTGGCGGAAGCGAGGCTTTGGATATTGCTTTTCGCAGTATTTTAAATCCAGGTGATGAAGTGATTGTTTTGAATCCTTCCTATATTGCCTATGTACCGGCCATTCAGATGGCGGGGGGAATACCAGTTATCATTGATCTTGAAGAAAAGACGCAGTTTAAACTGACAAAAGAAAAATTGGAAGCTGCCATAACACCGCATTCCAAAGCACTCTTGCTTAACTATCCCTCCAATCCAACGGGCGGAATAATGAATAAAGAGGATTATGAAGCCTTGGTGCCGCTGATTCACAAGCATGAATTGATTGTTTTAAGTGATGAAATTTATGCAGAGTTAAATTATGCAAATGAACATATATCGATTGCATCATTTGATCTCATCAAGGATCAAGTTATTTTGATTAACGGATTTTCCAAGGCATATGCAATGACCGGGTGGCGGCTTGGTTATCTGGCATGCCATCCGCTTTTTTTGGAAGCGATGAACAAGGTCCATCAATATGTCATTATGTGTCCGTCTACCATTTCGCAGTATGCCGGCATAAAAGCTTTGCGTGATGGTGATGATGATGTCATTCGCATGCGGCAAAGTTTTGAGATGCGGCGCAATTATATTGTCAATCGGCTGCATCAGATGGGGTTAACTTGTCATTTGCCGCAAGGTGCATTCTATGTGTTTCCTAATATTGCGAAAACAGGATTAACTTCCGAACAATTTGTCGAGCAGCTGATTCAAACAAGCAAAGTGGCAGTAGTTCCAGGAACGGCATTTGGAGCAAGCGGCGAAGGATATATCAGAATTTCCTATGCATATAGCCTGGAAGAGATTAAGGAAGCTATGAACCGTATGGAACTATTTTTAGCACAGCTAGAAGGTGCAAGAGAATAAATGGCAAAAGTGAATAAAGCCCTTTCAACTATCTTGATTTTGGAGTAAAATAATACTCATGAAAGGGTGATAGAGAATGAATACAAAGGAATTAATTCATCAATTTAAAGAAGTGTTTGGTTATGATCAAGGAGTGCGGGTATTTGAAGCACCGGCTCGTGTAAACTTGATCGGTGAACATATTGACTATAATGGAGGAAATGTATTTCCCGCTGCGTTAACAATTAAAACAATGGTGGCGGCTGCGCCAAGAAAAGATGCCGTACTGCGGGTAGCAGCAACAACATTGCCGGGTATTGTTGTTCAGTCGCCTTATTCTTTGCTTTCTTATATGAAGGGAAGATCCTACGGGGCATATCAGTTTGGTGTCGCAGATGAATTGTTGAAAGCGAATTATCCGCTGATCGGTGCCGATTTGCTGTTTTGGGGAGATATTCCGTTTGGCAGCGGATTATCTTCCAGTGCTTCTATTGAAGTCGCAACGGCATTTGCTCTTGCAACATTAGGATTGGAAGCCAAAGGAAGCAAAGCCGAATTAAATCGTTCCGAGTTGGCGCAAGTGGCACAGCGTGCCGAAAATAATTTTGTTGGCGTCAACTGCGGAATTATGGATCAGTTTGCCAGTGCCAACGGCAAGGAAAATCATGCGATCTTGCTGGATTGTGCAACATTGAAATTTGAGCATGTGCCGTTAAAGCTGCATGAGTACAGCATTGTAATTACCAATACCAATAAGCCGCATAATCTGGTAGAATCCAAATACAATGAACGACGGGAGGAATGTGAGGAAGCGCTGGCTGATCTTCGCAGTGTGTTTCCTGATCTTCAATACCTATGTGCACTGACGCCGCAGCAGTTTCACCAGCAGGCTCATGTGATCGCTCGTGGTGAAGCAAGAAAAAGAGCACGCCATGCCGTTGAAGAACAACATCGTGTGATGGTTGCAGTGAAAGCATTGAAGAGCGATGATTTGGATGCATTCGGAAAACTTATGACAGCATCTCATATCTCATTGCGTGATCTATACGAAGTTACAGGTCGTGAATTAGATGTTTTGAATGATGCGGCATTGCAAGTTGAAGGTGTTCTTGGATCTCGCATGACAGGTGCCGGATTTGGTGGCTGCATTGTCAGCTTGGTTAAAACATCCTGCATTGATCAATTCAAAACGCATGTCAGTAAGCAATATACCAAAGAGACAGGGTATGTTCCTACTTTTATTGCGAGCGCTGTCGGCGATGGTGCCAAGGAAGTATGCCAATGATATTTGATCACGAAGATTTTCCTGTCGTGACAATATTTCGGATGGTTGAGGGAAAAGAATTGGTTTTTATTACGTTGGAAAACCCTACACTTCGCTTGGTGCTGACAAATGTTGGTGCCAGCATTGTTTCCCTTGTTACGAAGGATAATCAGAATATGTCTGCGGATATTGTACTGGGGTATGATAATCCCGATCATTATTTAGATAATACTGAAAACTATATGGGTTCTGTTATCGGCAGATGTGCAAATCGAATTAAAGAAGGAAAATTTACGCTGCATGGCAAGGATTACCAGTTAGCGGTAAATAATGGCAAAAATCATTTGCATGGTGGTGATGCACCGCTTTCAGAAAAAATATGGGAATATGAATTAGGACCTAACAGCGTAATCTTTAAAACAACAAGTGCTGATGGGGAGGGTGGTTATCCCGGAACACTTGAAGTAAAGATTACGTATTTACTGCTGCCGGACGGCTGGCATATGTTTTATGATGCAACTTGTGATCAAGATACTGTTTTTAATCCAACCAGCCATGTTTATTTTAATTTAGATGGACATGACACAGGGACATTGAAGCATCATACACTGCAAGTCTATGCGGACACATATCTGCCTGTTGATGAAAATTTAATTCCTACAGGGAAACTTGCTGATGTGACCGGAACGCCCTTTGATTTCCGTTTTGGCAAGAGATTGTATCCGGCAATTGATCAGGATGACGAACAGCTGCGCCGTGGCAAAGGATTTGATCATTGTTTTGTGGTCCCTAAAAAATTGGTCGCTGTACTGACTTCTTTGAAATCAAAACGGTTTGTGATGATGCGCTGCACGATGCCGGGTCTTCAAATTTATACAGGAAATTATCTCGATGCAATTGGAAAACAAGGAGTCTATTACGGAGAGCGCAGTGGCATTGCAATGGAAGGGCAATTTTTTCCCAATGCTGTCAATGAGCCAAGTTTTCCCAGTGTAGTGTTAAGCAAAGAACGACCATTTCATCATGAAGCAATGTATACAACTGGTATTTTGAATGGTTCAAATAAGCAATATCATCCTATGGATGATGGGACAAAGGAAGTGTAGCATGAAGAAAATAGGAATAATTGGCTGCGGTAAAATGGGAGAAGCCATTTTAAGCGGTCTTGTGAGAGCTGGCAAGATATTGCCGGAAAATATCTTGATTTATAACCGCAAGCCTGCACGTTCCAGGCAATTGGAAGAGCAATATGGTGTTACGTCCGTATCCTCCATAGAGCAACTGGTGAGCAGTACGGATGTTATTTTGTTGGGGGCAAAACCAAACGGATATTATGATTTGATTCAAGATGTACAACCTTGGCTGTCGAGTGACCAGATCATTCTATCGATTGCTGCCGGTCACACCCTTGAAACATTGGCATCTTGGTTTGCCGTACCGACCAAACTTGTAAGGTTGATGCCGAACACGCCGGCCATGATTCAGCAAAGTATGACTGCAATTATGCCCAATGCCTTGATCAGTGCTGAAGAATTGGATTTGATAATTCAAATTTGCTCCTCGTTTGGGCAGTGCCAGGTGGTACCTGAAGCTTGGATTGATGCAATCGTAGCGGTAAGCGGATCAGCACCCGCATATTTGCTGATCATGCTGGAAGCAATGGCTGACGGTGCTGTCAAAGAAGGATTGCCTCGTGATGCAGCGTATCAATTCGCAGCGCAGACCATGCTAGGTACAGCATCCATGTTTTTGCAAAGCGGTCAGCATCCGGGACAGCTAAAAGACGCTGTTTGCTCGCCGGGCGGGACAACAATTGAAGGAGTTGCAGTATTGGAAGCAGAGGGTTTTCGCGGTGTAGTCATAAAGGCAATGCATGCTTGCGCCCAAAAATCACAACTGATGAGTAAAAAAACAAACGAATAATCATGTTTCGTTTGTTTTCTTTTTGCTATTGTTTATATTTTTGTTTTAAAGAAGCTTGGATGAAAGAGCGGAATAGGGGATGGGCACGATTCGGGCGGCTCTTGAATTCAGGATGGAACTGCACCGCAATATAAAACTCATTCTGTGGATATTCGATTGCTTCAACCAATTGACCATCAGCCGAAAATCCGCTTAGAACAAGGCCTGCATCTGTCATTTTGGAACGATATTCATTATTAAACTCATAGCGATGACGATGGCGTTCCTTGATTTCCTGCGCATCATAGATAGAAGCCATGAGCGTTTCTTCTTTGATATTGCAAGGGTAGGCACCTAAACGCATGGTTCCTCCTTTCGGCATATTGCCGTATTGGTCAGGCATAAAGTCAATGACCGGATGATTGGTATGACTATTGAATTCAGTAGAATGGGCATCACTGAGTTGCAATACATTCCGTGCAAATTCGATAACTGCGATTTGCATTCCTAAGCATATTCCCAAAAAAGGAATTTGATTTGTGCGGGCATATTCTGCGGCTATGATCTTGCCTTCAATACCTCGATTTCCAAATCCTCCGGGAATTAAAATCCCATGATATCCTTTTAGCAAGGATGCAACATTATCTGCGGTAATGTCTTCGCTGTCAATCCAGCCAATTTCAACGGAAGAACAAGTTTCATAACCACCGTGTTTCAATGCTTCCGCAACGGAAAGATAGGCATCATGAAGCTTGATGTACTTACCAACCAATGCAATGCGAACCACTTCTTTGCACTGGTGAATCCGTTCCAGAAGAACTTCCCATTCACTCATATCGATGGGCATAACCGGAAGCTGCAGACGCTTCAAAACGATTTCCGAGAAATGATCCTGTTCCAGCATAATGGGTGCTTCATATAAATTAGCAACATCCAAGTTTTCAATTACGCATTCAGTTGGAACGTTGCAGAAGAGAGATATTTTGCGTTTAATATCCGGGTGAATTGGCTGTTCACTACGCATCACAATGATATCCGGAGAGATACCCAAAGATCGCAGTTCCTTTACAGAATGTTGTGTTGGCTTTGATTTATGTTCACCGCTGCTTTTTAAGTAAGGAACAAGCGTGACATGAATAAACAGACAATGATCTTTACCAACTTCCAGCGAAATCTGACGGATTGCTTCCAAAAAAGGCTGGCTTTCAATATCACCGACGGTACCGCCGATTTCACTGATTACAACATCCGCATTGCTTTGTTTGGAAACTTGATAGACGAAACTTTTAATTTCATTGGTGATATGAGGAATAACTTGAACAGTTTGGCCTAGAAAACCACCATTTCGTTCTTTTGACAGGACATTGTGATACACTTTGCCGGTAGTCAAATTGGAATATTGATTCAAATCTTCGTCAATAAAACGCTCGTAATGTCCCAAATCCAAGTCAGTTTCAGCACCGTCTTCTGTGACATAAACTTCACCATGTTCATAAGGACTCATCGTTCCCGGATCCACATTGATGTAAGGATCAAATTTTTGTGCAATGACTTTAAACCCACGATTTTTCAGCAAGCGACCTAATGACGCTGCTGTGATACCCTTCCCTAAACCTGATACTACTCCCCCGGTTACAAAAATATACTTCGTCATCTTTATCGCTCCTCTCCGAATGACATTGTTCGTGGAATGAAACACTATTTAGTGTATTTAAACAGACTAAAATGAATTTCCTTGTCCCTTAACAATAGGGTTAAGTATACCACAGCAAGCGGTGATGTTCAAAATATTTTTTTATTTTTTAGTATTTTTTATCAATAAGATTCACTAAGAAGAGCTAGAAAACACTATTTAATCGTTATGTTTCAATTCAAACTGCGAAGTTTTTTATTTCAAATCGGGAATACAAAATAAATGGTTAATTTGGAAGTGAGGTGATATCATAGATATCAAATATTTTGAAAAGTACACACCGTCAATTATTTTGGTTGATAACACCTTGGTAACAAGGCACGAAGTAATATTTGATAAAATCAACGTTTTGTTACAATGATTTAATATAAATTAATGCTATGCCATTTAATATGGACTTACTACTATAAGTGATCTATAATGAACATAATACTCAATGAAAAGGAAAGGGTGGCGATTATGACTTTAATTAAAAAAATGCAACACTTGTTTATCTTTGTTTTGCTTATTAATTTTTTAGTAGGTTGTGTAAAAAACATGCCTGAAGACGAAACTGAAGTACCGCAGCAAAAAGAGATAAAATTACCAAAAGAGCAGAAGATAGATGCATATCCAAGACCATCAGTATGGAATCGCGAAAAGCCAACCACAATTGATGATGTAATTGATACCGTTGGTCGATTCGATCTTAGAGGATATGATTTATCTGATCTAAATCTAACAAATGTGATGCTGGATAGATTCATGTTTGATACGCAAACAAAATGGCCGAGCATATTACCCGCAAGTTTTGATCTAGACAAAATAATAGAATTTGGCAAACAACCGGGTTTATCAATTGAAACCTTGCATCAACTTGGGTTTACAGGAAATGGTGTAAATGTGGGCATTATTGATGGAAGGCTTTTGGTCAATCATCAGGAGTTCAAAGAAAACATTGCTATCTATGAAGAAATAGGCGCTATGGAAGGTCCGGCTCATTACCACGGCACACCGATAACATCTATTTTATTTGGCAATACAGTTGGTGTTGCTCCTGATGCAAACATTTACTATATCGCTTATCTAGCAGATGGTGAGCCGGCTAGACCAGATAGATTGGCACAAGCTATTCATCGAATGATTGAGATCAATCGAAAATTGCCAGAAGGCGAAAAAATAAGGGTTGTGTCGATTTCTTCCGGATGGAACCCAAATGATGAACAAGGAGCCTCAGTTTCTGAAGCAGTTGAGTTAGCCAAACAAGAGAATATGTTTATTATCTCCGCTCGAATGTATGAGAGTGATGGTTTATATTTTGGTGGCTTAGATCGCTTACCGACATCAGATCCAAACGACATTAAATCATATAGCGTAAATAGTTATTTAGATGTTTATGATACTGCGGATGATATCCTGATGACTCCAAAGGATGGTCGTTGGATGGCAAGCCCAATCGGAAAAGATGAGTATACCATGAATAGTAGCGGCGCTTGGAGTATGGTTATTCCATATCTTAGCGGTGTATATGCTTTGGCGTGTGAAGCGAATCCTAGTATCACACCGACACTATTTTGGCAAACAGCAATGACGACGGGAGATACCATAAACAGTGATGTTCTCAATCCTAGTTTTCACGGAAAAAATGTGAAGATGATTAATCCTGTGAAACTGATTCAAGCACTGAAATAAAAGGTTTTGCATGCCTATGGGAATCTTTCGGAGTAAGACATATCTCTTTCGAACTAGGTGCGGCGGTATTGAGAACATATATCGTTGTACGATTTTACTGTACTGCGGTCAGTTGAATACTATTATATGTTGTATTATCTTACATGATACGGTAACAAGAATGAACTATTTAACAATGAAAAAAGTGCCGATTATATCAGCACTTTTTGATTGTTACAATATGGCGGAGAGCATGGGATTCGAACCCACGGTAGCTTGCACTACGCCACCTTTCCAAGATGGTGCCTTAAACCGCTCGGCCAACTCTCCAACGACTGCTCAATGATTATAACATTAGTTATGATACTTGGCAATACCATTATTAAAATCTCAGCTTTAATTTTAATGGCACGTGCATCAGACAAAAAGTTTCAACTTTGCTTTGTATAGGATAGCAATATTGCCTGATTCCATTTTTAGAAGTAAGGTAACTTGATCAATACAAAATTTGGGGGCTGTCAGATTGATAGTGGAATTACTTGTACAAAATTGATCTGAACTAGGAGAAATTTGAATCTACTGTTGTATCTGTAATTGATTTGACGAAAGATCCCGAATCTGCATTGAATAGCGATACAGTTCTGTGGTACTATTTCTTTAGCATTTAAAAGTAAATGTAAGTAGAAAAGGAAACGATGAACTGTATTTTAAAAATATCAGTTTCTGATGCAATTGATGATCCTTCTGCTAGGGGAATGCGGTCAGAAAACAACGTGTGCGTTACCTATGCTCGTTCAACGGCTGGAATGGAAACTACAATTGCTATTAAGCATGAAGAGATATTGTCATGAAACAGACAGCAAAAATAGTTCTACTTATGCGCCATTCAATGTAAATAATGAAGCCGAGGCAAGAGAAATATTTGATCCTCTTTTAGAACAATTTCAATAGATTAAAGGGGTAAAAGAAGAGATTAGATGGCAAAAAATCTTTGACAGAAATGTTAAGCATTGATCTAAGAAAGCAGAACTGGTAGAATTTAAGAACTTGCTACTCATGTAACCGAAGGGGATTTAAGCTGCGAAATAGGTTGAAGCACTGCTTGGATCATTTGGAGGAAACAAGATTTCAAAAAGTGAAGTATCAAGTAAAAAGAGATAGAAATTGAATGGGTAAGTTAGCAGTTTCTTATTCTTTCGTTGTAAGGAGCAATTAAGACTGCTATACTTAGTGGTATGTCCACATGGGATCATAATGGATGCCATAGTGGAGCAGATATGGAGGAAGATAACGATGGCAACGGTAGATTTACACATGCATTCTATAATTAGCGGTGATGCTGATTATACTGTGGAGCAATTACTGGAATTTGCATTGAGGGCAGATTTGCAGACAATTGCAATTACAGACCATAATAAAATAGGTAGTGTTAATGAAGCAATCAGAGTCTTTACTCCGCATGGAATTAAAGTAATACCGGGAATTGAGATTGACTGCAGTTTTAAAGGTCTCAACATTCATGTATTGGGATATCAAATAGATATTTCGGATCCGATTTTTGAACAATTTGGTCGTGATTACCATGAACAGGATAAGATTGTTACATGGCAGATGGTAGATAAATTAGCCGAGATCTTTGGTATTGAATTTGATTATGCTTTGCTTCGTGATCATGCGAAGGAGGGTGTGATCATTCCGGAGGATGTTGCAGAAATCATTATTCACGATTCACGATATCGACATATGAATTGGTTAAAGCCTTATTTGCCGGGAGGGTTACGAGCAGACAATCCTTATGTGAATTTTTATTGGGATATGATGGCCCAAGATCGAGTCGCCCATGTAGGAATGAATTTACCGGACGTCAAGGAAGTGATTGGTCATATCCAGCGTACAGGCGGAATTGCGGTGATTGCTCATCCGGGGAATAATTTTAAGTCGAAATGGGATTTATTTGTGGAGTTGCTAGACCAGACAAATCTAGACGGAATTGAAGTTTGCAGCAGCTATCATAGTGAGGCTCAAACAATGCAATTCTATGAAGAAGCTAAAAAGCGTAATTTATTAATGACCTGCGGCAGTGATTTTCATGGTAAAAATAAACCATCTATCAAGATGGGGGGCATTTCATTTTACGGACTTTCGGAAACCGAATTTTATCGCTAAGCAAATATAATTAAACCCTATCAGAAATGACTTTCATCATGACTGATAGGGTTTTTATCTTGTTGGGGATATTTAAATAGAGTCACAGAGTTATTTCTTATCTTGAATTAGCGTGCATGCAAGTCCAATCAAGGACACCACAATAAAGATACTAAAGCTTATGATGTATTGATAGCTGGAATACAGGCGTATACCTTGGACAGAAGCACCTTGATATGTCATGTCGAGAAAAAAGCCGATTAGAATTGAAATCAAACTGCTGCCAATAAATTCACCGGAATTTACAATGCTGCTCGCCAATCCATTGTAAGCATGATCTAGTTGATTTGCTATATCGATGAAAGAAATTAAATGTGATGTTGCCATCAAACCAAGAGTAAATAAAAAAACAGCGAGAATGGACAGCGGCGGTTTCCCATGGAACCCGGCAAGGAAGACAATCCAGCAAAGCAGTGAAATAATGGCAGCATAGCGAGGAATCAAAAGCAATTGATGCTGGAAACGTGAAGCGACTTTATGGATCAGCATGGAACCGGTCAGCAAGCCATACAAGATGAATGCAATATAAAATGATGCCGTTGTGGCCGATACTTGATAAATCGCAGTTATATAAGAAATGCCCCATAATCCGGTCAAGGCAGTTGTGGAACCAACCGAAGAGAACAAGACAAGAAAGTTGCGTAAAACCACTTGATTGCTTAAACATTCCCGAAATGCTTGTTTTAATGTGAAACGTTCTACGGCTCTAGTATTCTTCGTGAAAGGAGTTGCTTCTGCAGGTTGTTCTTGTACTTGCGTCATGATGAGAAATGCGCTGAACCAGCAAATACAAGCAATGACTATCATTGTTGTACGCCACCCAATGAGGGTAGTCAAACTAGCTAATGGAAAGGTTGATGCAATTGCTCCCACGCATCCGAGAACAGACAATAAACCGCTTATTTTGATGAGCTCGCGCATGGTAAACCAAGTACGTTGGGCTTTTAATACGGATATGAATAACACTGAGGTTCCAAGACCGATCAGAAATCGCGCTATCATCAATGTGAAAAAGGAATGGGAGACGGCCAGAATTAAGGAACCAAAACCCGCAACGGAAATGCCAGTGAAACTGACTTTTTGATAGCCAAAACGATCTAGCAGAATACCGGCAGGGATTTGCATAATGGCATAGGTATAAAATGTGATGGATGCGGCATTGCTTAACTGGGTTGCTGTCAATTGCAGCTCTTGCATGACGGTATTTGATATCACAGACAATGATCCGCGATGAAACAATGACAAAACAAAAGCAAATGCCATAATAAGCCAGGTTTTCCATTTTAAAACTTGTTGTGAATGCATAGGTTCCCTCTTTGTGCATGTAAGTGATTCCTATTATGTAGGAATTTTATAGAAAAGACAATATGATAATGATGAAATTTTGAAAATAAGAAACAAGATCTGTCTGAGGCTGGAAAAATAGATATTGATTCTATTGACAGAGAGGTCAAGCTGCTTCGAATATTGCTTTTTTATATTGGATTTAAATGTTCAATCAGATTGTAAAAAGCAACAATTCTATCAAAAAGATAGGTTGTTTCTTTTTATTTATAGTATTCAAATATACATTAAATAAATCATAGTTATTAAATAAGTTATTGAAAAGCGCTTACATATATTTGCGATGTTTTCATTTTTACGAAAATACTGATCATTTGTTGTATCACAACTTATAAAGTGCTAAAATGACAATGAATGGAGGCTTTTATGGATCATAAAAACAAGGTTGTGATCGGTGTCATTGGGGCGGATTGTCATGCGGTTGGCAACAAGATTATTGAGTATGCGTTAAAAGAATCGGGATTTGATGTTACAAATGTTGGAGTGCTTTCCAGTCAGGAAGATTTCATCAATGCTGCATTAGAAACGGGATCACAAGCAATTTTGGTTTCCTCTTTGTATGGACATGGTGAAATTGACTGTCAAGGAATGAGAGAAAAATGCAATGAGGCAGGATTATCCGATATTTTGCTCTATGTTGGCGGTAATATTGTGGTAGGAAAGCAAGATTTTGTGAGTGTGGAAGAACGATTTCATGAGTTAGGATTTAATCGGGTTTTTGCACCAGGGCAAACCATTCAGGACGGGATTGTCTTGTTGAAGCAAGATTTGCAGCACTAAAAGTATGAATTATATGCTGATTGATTTTGGCAGTACTTACACAAAACTTTGTGTAATTGATGTTGATCAGGAAAAGATCATCGGTACTGCGAAAGCGATGACAACAGTAACAACAAATATTATGAATGGCTTTTACGAAGCAGAGCGGCAATTTATTGAACACTATGGGAAAGTAGAGATTCATAAAAGGATTGCTTCTTCTTCGGCTGCCGGCGGGTTGCGGATGATTGCGATTGGGTTTGTTCCGGAATTGACATTGGAAGCAGCTAAAAGAGCTGCTTTGGGTGCAGGGGCTCGCATTCTTAAGACGTATAGCTTTGAATTAAATCGAAGTGATCTCAAAGAAATCCTGGAGCTGAATCCTGATATTGTGTTGCTGGCAGGGGGTACGGATGGCGGAAATCGCGCATGCATCCTGCACAATGCAGCAGCATTGGCCAAGCAAAAAGTAACCTTTCCGATTGTGGTTGCCGGTAATAAATCGACACAGGATGAAATCGAAGAATTATTTATAGAACATGGTATTTCTTACTATCTGGCAGATAATGTCATGCCTGTCTTGAATAAATTGCAGGTGGATAGTGCCAGGGAAAAAATCAGACAGTGTTTCATGGAGAAAATTGTGTATGCAAAAGGATTTCATGATGCCACGACGTATGTTTCGGATATTTTATATCCAACACCGCAAGCGGTCCTGAAAGCGGCACAAATGCTGGCCCAAGGCACACCTTCTGAGGATGGTTACGGGGATTTGGCGATTGTTGATATCGGCGGAGCTACTACTGATGTGCATTCCATCTGCAAAGGATATCCAACCATGGGTGGTGTCAGCATGAAGGGATTGGAAGAACCTTTCGCAAAACGAAGTGTTGAAGGTGATTTGGGAATGCGGGTCTCTGCAGTTTCCTTGTATCATTCCTGCGGTGCAACTAACATCAGCAAATATTATCACGGTGAACGCAATGCAATTGAACAGAAGTGCCAATATCGTCAGTTAAATCCTGAATTTCTGCCGCAAGATGCAGATGAAACGGAATTTGACAATGCCATCGCAAAATGTGCGATTGAGACCTCTCTAAATCGGCATGCTGGTTATTTGGAAACTTTATATATGCCAGGCAGTGTTGTGCTGTTTCAACACGGCAAGGATCTTAGTGAACTAAAATATTTGATCGGAACTGGAGGCATTCTCGTCCATCATGATGAGCCCTTTGAGTTGTTAAAAGCTGCTCTGGTGGATCAAGATCCGACAATATTAAAACCGAAGCATCCAACGCTGCTTGTGGATCAGGAATATATCTTATATGCAATCGGCTTATTGGCTCTGGAGTATCCAAATCAAGCCATCAGAATATTGAAGAAAAGCCTAAAAGGAGAAATTCGAAGTGCAAAATAAAAAATTAGAAATGGATGTTTTCTTAAAAGAGCGGGAACAAGTATTGAGCACTTGGAAAACAGGGAAAGAAGTAGAAGAATTAGAACAGGGTATTGCCTATGCAAAAGCACTTCCAAAGCATAAAAATTTTGCTTTGAAGATGGAAGATGCCAAAAATCGTGGTCAGCTTTTGACGCAGCCACGGGCAGGTGTAGCTCTGATTGAGGATCATATCGATTTGCTGCGTACCTTGCAGGATGATGGACGCGCGGATGTACTTCCAAGTACCATTGATTCTTATACTCGTCAAAATCGATATGAGGAATGTGAGAGAGGAATTAAGGAATCTACCTTGATGCGTCGTTCGATGCTGAATGGCTTTCCGGCAGTCAATCACGGGGTTGCCGGATGTCGTCGTGTACTGGAAAGTGTGGATCGTCCGCTGCAAGCAAGACACGGAACACCCGATGCCAGATTGCTGGCAGAGATTATTCATGCCTCTGGATGGACCAGCAATGAAGGTGGCGGGATTTCTTATAATATACCGTACTCAAAGAATGTTCCGCTGGAAAAATCAGTGCGGGACTGGATGTATATCGATCGTTTGGCAGCAATTTATGAAGAACATGGTGTGCCAATAAACAGAGAGCCGTTTGGCCCGTTAACCGGCACGTTGGTACCTCCAAGCATGTGTTTGGCAATCGGTATTTGTGAGGCCCTTCTTGCTGCTGAGCAAGGTGTTAAAAGTTTAACACTGGGCTATGGGCAGTGCGGAAATCAAATACAGGATATTGCTGCAATTGCTGCGCTGCGGGAATTGGCAGAAGAATATATGAGCCGCTATGGCTATCATGATACGGTTATTACAACGGTATTCCATCAATGGATGGGCGGCTTCCCGCAAGATGAACCGCGGGCATTTGCGATTATATCCTATGCTTCCATCACAGCAGCTTTGGCAAGAGCAACCAAAGTGATTGTCAAGACACCTCATGAGGCATTTGGTGTTCCGACAAAGGAAGCCAATGTAGCCGGTTTGACAGCAACACGAATGGCAATTCGCTTGCTGGAAGGACAAAATGAACCAAACAGCTATGAGCTCGACGTTGAGAAAATGATTATCAAATCAGAAACCAGATGTATCGTGGACGCGGTATTTAAGGCTGGTAACGGCGATTTGGCACAAGGGGTTGTGGAAGCATTTAAGCGTGGTATTCTGGATGTACCTTTTGCTCCTAGCAAAGGGAATCTTGGTGCAATGATGCCTGTTCGGGACAATAAAGGAGCCATCCGCTATCTGAACATGGGAAATGTTCCGTTAAGCAATGATTTGGTGATTTACAACAGAGAAAAAATTCAGGAGCGGGCAAAATATGAAGGCCGCCAAGTGAGTTTTGATATGACAGTGGATGATATCTTCGCTGTTGGCAAAGGGAAACTGATCGGAAGACCGGAGCATATTACAGAACAATTTAAAGGCGGAAATTTAAAATGAAAATCATAGATGTAATTTTAAGTGATGGTAAAACAGGATTTTATTTTGATGATCAGCGAGCAATCAAAGCTGGTGCTGCTCATGATGGATTCAATTATGTAGGTACGCCGGTTACGAGTGGTTTTAGGGCCATTCGCCAAGCAGGTGAATCTATTTCGGTGCAATTGGTATTAGAAGATGGTCAGGTGGCATATGGCGATTGCGCAGCAGTCCAATATTCCGGGGCCGGTGGTCGTGATCCGTTGTTTCTGGCAAATGAGTTTATCCCGTTGTTAGAAGAGCATGTTGTACCTTGGCTGATTGGCCGGGAGCTGACAACATTTAAAGAATTGGCAAAAGAAATGGAAGCATTAACATGGAAAGGCAAATCTCTCCATACAGCGATTCGCTATGGGATCTCTCAGGCATTGCTGGATGCTGTAGCAAAGAAACAGCATTGTACAATGGCTGAAGTTATTCGGGATGAATATCAGACCGGAGTTGCTAAATTCCACCGCATTCCGATCTTTACCCAAAGCGGTGATGATCGCTACAACAATGTGGATAAGATGATTATAAAAGGTGCGGAAGTAATCCCGCATGGATTGATTAACAATGTTCAAGAAAAATTAGGGGAACGAGGCGAACTGCTCCGCGATTACATTGCCTGGCTGCGTGACCGCTCGCTAAGTCTTGGAGAACAAGCGTATCAGCCGATTCTTCATTTGGATGTTTACGGTACGATCGGCACCATTTTCAATCAGAATATCGAAGCGATGGGTGCTTACATCATGGACTTGGAGCAAGTTGCTAAACCGCTGCATCTTCGCATAGAGGGTCCGATGGATGTGGAAGATCATGACCGGCAGATTGATGCTTTAGCTGCCTTAACAGCATATTTGGATGCAAATAGCAGCAGTGTGGAACTGGTTGCTGATGAATGGTGCAATACTTTGGAAGATATCAAAGAGTTTGCAGACCGCAAAGCAGGGCATATGATTCAGATTAAAACACCTGATTTAGGAAGTGTGCATAATGTCGCAGAGGCAATTCTCTATTGCAAGGAAAAAGGGATTGGTGCATATTGCGGCGGTACATGCAATGAAACAGATCGTTCCGCCCAAGTTACAACCCAAATTGCAATCGCTTGTGAAGCGGTCCAATGCTTGGCAAAACCAGGCATGGGTGTAGATGAAGGATACATGATCGTCAACAATGAGATGAACCGTGTTATTGCCCTTGCGAATCGTCCTCGTAAATACTAGAATATACATCAAGACAACATTCTTCAATTAGGGTGTTGTTTTTTTTGATGATTTGATGGAAAGCAGATGAATAATTTATGAAATTTGATAAGATGCCTGCAAGAGAAGATGAGGAATTGATAGGAATGAAAATACATACAACCAATTACTGCAATGTTTTCATTGCAGTTGCTGAAGACTGTATTGTTTCAAGAGCGGAAGCACCTTCCGACAAAGAATCGAAATCGCAAGCAAGAATCGAATATGAGCAGTTAATCAATCATCCTTATCTTCCGATGATTCGACATGCATCTAGCGGAAAAAAAGGAATTACTTTCGAGGATTTTTTTAAAAAGGTCAGCCTTGCTTCCTTTCCTCTGCCCTTGGCAAACGATATAGATGAGGCGTTCATTGCAATAGCGAAGGAAAGTTAGCGATCTACGCGGTGCTTGATGTCAGTATTATAGAGTAAATGAATTACAGGAATTATTTTTTAATGATTCATAATTAACAGCCCATTTGCTATCCACGTAGTTCGCAAAATAAGATGAAAGACTTCCATAATTCTGATAAAATTACAATATTGGAAAGAAAAGGAAGATTGATATGGAGTGGAATGAGAAACTGCAAGAAATTATTGATTATGTTGAATGCCATCTGCAAAGAAAAGAAGAACCTATCAACAATGCTGAAATTGCAGCTATGGCAGGCTGTTCATTTGATTTCTTTCAAAAAGTATTTTCGTATATGAATGGTATCAGCTTCGCTGAATACGTACGCTCTCGCAAGTTGACGCTAGCCGGTTATGATTTAAAAAGCACGAATATCAAAGTGATTGATTTGAGCTACAAATATGGATATGAATCGCCGACATCCTTTACAAAAGCATTTCAGCTATTTCATGGCGTAACACCAAAGGATGCCCGGAATGCAAATGCAGAATTAAAGATTACTCCTAAAATGAAGATCCTATCTAAAAAGGAATATACATGGAGGCTTGAGCGGAAAACTGACTTTCGTTTAATCGGAAAGCGCGTCCGGGTAAGTTGTGAGAATAATTTGCATTGTATAAAAATTCCTGAATTTTGGAGTGAATGCCAGCGTAATGGGGTTTTTGCCAGATTGATTTTCAATGATACCGGCAATCCAAAAGGTTTGTATGGCATGTTTGGCGCTTATGATGAGCAACGAAATGAAATAGAGTACTCCATTATGGTTAGTTCTGATCAAAAACTGCCTCAAGAGTTTATTGAAATTGTAATTCCAAACGCTACATGGGCTATTTTTGATTGTCAGGGTGCAGTACCGCAGTCAATTCAGAAGGGATGGAATTATTTAAATGAAGAATGGCTGGTAAAATATCCGTTTCGTCATGCAGAGTGCCCAGAACTGGAATGGTATAGCGAAGGAAATGCATACGATGATAATTATTTAAGTCAAATTTGGATACCAATTATAGAGGAGGAATAGAAATGGTACATTTGGTATATTGTGACAATGCAGGGAAAAAAGGAGAGAGAGTACTGGATAAAATCTTAGCAGGGAAGAAGACAATGATTGTTCGGGGAGCTGCAGGCAGAAAAATCCCGCATAGCAGAGTATTTGAAAAAGAGGAACTTTACTTTATAGAAAAGGGCAGTTCACTCATTTCAGCAAAAGCAAAAGTCAAACAGGTATGCAATTATGTTAAATTAACTGATGAAGAAGTGCTGGAAATACTTGCGGCAAATCAATCGAAGCTATGTTTAACAGATCAGCAAAAAACTCGCTGGCACAAAAAATGTTTATGCCTTATTGAATTTTATGATGCAGAACAAATAACTCCTCTTACATTTGAGCACCAGGGAAATATGGACGATTGGCTTATTCTTGAAAAAATAGCAGATGTGGTAGCGGGAACAAGTATTCCGTTCAACTATGACAAAGCAAAATTCTGATGTTAGTATCACTTATCAAAATACCGGAATCATTTTACTGATCCCGGTATTTTTTACTGCCCCTCACCCTGGGCGATTTTCTTTTTCTTTTCCAGCAGTTTTTTTCCTGGTATGCCTGGTTTGGTCATTGCATCGATATCTAAAATGATATTTAATTCTTCTTCTGTTAATAAGCCAACCTCCAGCAATACTTCCCGGAATTTGCGATTTTCTTTGAGCGCTTGCTTGGCAATGGTGCTTGCATTGGCATATCCGATGTGCGGAGCCAGTGCTGTGATGGAACCAACAGAGATGTCGACCAAATGCTGGCAGTTTTCTATATTAGCTTCAATACCCTCAATGCAGTTTACGCGCAATGTACGGCATGCATTTGCCAGTGTCTCTAAACTTTGGAATAAATTATAGAACAATACTGGTTCAAAGACATTCAATTCCAATTGTCCCGCTTCAGCAGCTTTTAAGATCGTGAGATCATTGCCGAAGACATTGAAACAAACTTGATTGGTAACTTCTAAAATAACAGGATTCACTTTGCCGGGCATGATAGAAGAACCTGGCTGGCGTTCCGGAAGATGAATTTCATTGAAACCGGCTTTTGGACCACTTGCCATCAAACGTAAGTCATTGCACATTTTTGATAGATTTACACTAAATGTTTTGAGTGAAGCAGAAGCAAAGACAAAAGTATCACAATTACGTGTACCATCTACCAAGTCGCGTGCACTCGTCAATTGGATACGGCATATATCGGAAAGGATTGGAACAATCATTCGTTTGTAGCGTTCGTCAGTGTTAATTCCGGTACCTACGGCGGTAGCCCCCATATTAACTGATTTTAAATCATTGAAAGCAACACGAATTCTTTTCATGTCACGGGTAAGTGAGGTTGCATAAGCGTTGAATTCCTGTCCAAGTTTGATTGGAACTGCATCCTGCAGATGGGTACGCCCCATCTTGATGATACCATTAAATTCTTGTGCTTTATGAGATAATGCTTGTTCCAAAAGATCTAATTCTTCCAGCAGTTCATTTACAAGGAATAAGCAGGTTAACTTTCCGGCAGTTGGAAAAACATCATTGGTAGATTGTCCGTAGTTGATATGATCATTGGGATGAATGTAGTCATAGACACCAATTTCTTTGCCTGCCAGCTGTGCAGCGCGATTGGCGATTACTTCGTTGGCATTCATATTGACAGAAGTACCGGCACCACCTTGAATTGCATCCGTGATAAAATATTCATTCAAGCTGCCCTCGATTACTTCATCACAAGCCTGTACAATATATTCAGTACGTTCATCATCCAGCAAGCCACATTTGTTGTTGGTGAGGGCACATGCTTTTTTAATCATGCCCAATGCCTGAATCATTCGTTTATTTGTTGTTTGGTTCGTGATTTTAAAATTGGAGAGTGCCCGCATAGTTTGAGCACCATATAATACATTGCTGGGAACCGAAACTGAACCTAAAGAGTCTTTTTCGGTACGGAATGTGATTGTTGTTTCCATCTCTTATTCCTCTATTCTATAATTTGCTTCTTCGATTTCGAAAATATCATTTCCCTGACAATCGATCAATACAATTAACGGCATGTCTTTCACTACATAGCGATGAATGGCTTCAGCGCCCAAATCTTCAAAGGCGATTATTTCGCTTTCTTCAATGCATTTAGAGATTAACGCAGCTGCTCCGCCAATTGCACCTAAATATACGGCATTGTATTGTTTCATTGCCTCTACAACTTGTGCGTTGCGACGTCCTTTGCCGATCATGCCTTTCAAGCCTCGTTCAAGGAGGGCAGGTGTATAGGTATCCATGCGATAGCTGGAGGTTGGTCCGGCACTGCCGACACGGAAACCCGGTTTTGCAGGTGCAGGACCTACATAATAGATGATTTGATCCTGACATTCGAACGGCAATGGTTTATTTTCTTTCAGAAGTTGAATCAAACGCTTGTGTGCGGCATCACGGCCAGTGTAAATCACGCCGCTTAACAATACTTGATCTCCGACATGAAGCTGCTTGACAACTTCATCCGTTAATGGTGTAGTGAGTTTGATTTGGTTCATAAGACGATCTCCTTGGAGGCATGACGTGCTGCATGACAGCAAATATTCACCGCAACCGGCAAACCTGCAATATGGGTAGGGAAGTATTCGACATTAACGCCGATAGCGGTTGTTCGTCCGCCAAGTCCGCCTGGCCCAATCCCTAGTTTATTGATAGAAGTTAGAAGATCATCTTCCAGTTTTGCATACTCTGGATGCGTATTATGCACTTCCAGATTTCTGGCGGTTGCTTTTTTGGCAAGAATGGCTGCTTTTTCCATTGTTCCGCCGATGCCGACACCAACCACCAAAGGCGGGCAGGCATTTGGTCCTGCTTTTCTGACCGTATCCAGTACAAATTGCTTTACGCCTTCGACACCGTCAGCAGGGACCAGCATCTTCATGGCACTCATATTTTCACTGCCAAAGCCCTTGGCAACCGTCAGAATGCGAACTGTCTCACCGGGAACGATATCAATATGAATTACAGCCGGTGTATTTGTTTTCGTATTGATTCTAGTGAATAATGGGTCATCCACAATAGACTTTCGCAGATATCCTTCTGCATAGGCAGCTTCAACACCTTGATTGATGGCTTGTGTTAAATCGCCGCCTACAATATGAACATCTTGTCCTAACTCAATAAATATAATAGACATTCCTGTATCCTGGCAGATTGCGATTCTTTCTTTGTTGGCAATGTCGTAGTTTTCAATCAATTGATTTAATACATTGAGCCCGATCGGAGATGCTTCTTTATCACGATATTTTGTTAGCCGTGAATAGACATCTGTTCCAATATGGTAATTGGTATTCATGAACAGTGTTTTGATCTCTTCCGCGATGACTCTTGCTTCAAGTTCTTTCATATGATTCTCCTCTTCGACAATATTGTATCAAAAGTGCAGTAAATTACTAGGCTTTTTGCGAATGAAAAGGCTGAAAAAATGATGTAATGAAAATACGTTGTAAATTAGTTTGCATATTGTTTCAAATGAAAAGAAACCCTCTTGGAGGTCCAAGAAGGTTGTTACTCGCCGGAAATCTGCAAGGAATGAAATAATACGGAAGGAGAACCGATGCCGGATGATTCGAATTTCAAATCATT
Source organism: Bacillota bacterium (assembly GCA_023388995.1). Taxonomy (GTDB): domain Bacteria; phylum Bacillota_I; class Bacilli_A; order Erysipelotrichales; family Erysipelotrichaceae; genus JAEWFD01. The sequence continues at coordinate 33,961 of JAEWFD010000013.1, read as the reverse complement.
TCCAATGGCATCAATCTGTTTCATCATTGTCATAAAATTACCTGCCACCGTAATTAGATTAACAGGCTTGATAATTGCTCCATGTTCAATGAAGAAGCCGGATGCCTGCAAAGAAAAATCCGTCGTGACAGCATTCAAACCTGCATGAAGTCCCGCAACTTCAGTAATCAAAATACCACGATCTATGCCGGCAATCATATCTTCCAAGGTGGTTGCCGATGGTTGTACGTAGAAATTAGTCGGGTTCACACCAACTGTGCTGGCATAACTGGCTTTAAAGCCGTTGCCAGTAGGTTTCACTCCGTCTTTCTTTGCTGTTTTCAGATTATGGAAATAGGTGAGCAGCTTGCCATGATCCACGACTGTTTTGGATAGGGTAGGGACACCTTCATCATCGAATGGTGTAGAGGCATAGCCATTGGCCAAATGCGGATCTTCGATCATCGTGAGTTTTTCATCAAAAATGACAGTATCCAGCTTATCCTTTAAAACTGAGATTCCTTTTTGAACCAGATCAGCACTGAACAGGGATGTCAAAGCGTCTAAAAGATCGGACATAACTGTATTTTTTAGAATTGTTGGATAGGAGCTGGATGGCACTTTTCCGGCGTGCAGTTTCGCGATCGCTTCCTTGCTTACTTGTGTTAGGAAGGCATCCACATCAATGGTATCAAAATCCCGGATAATGAGATAGTCGTAATGGCTTTGTGTGTCTTCTTCTTCATTTACGATACATTCGATGACAAGTGCACCATAATTTAGTTTTCGTGATGCGTCCAGTCCGAGCGAATTGGTAATTTCTATTGCAAGATCTGCTTGGCTGTATGCACAATGAGAGACTTTGGTGATACGAGGATCTTTTGCCAGCAGCGTTTGTTCCATATATTGCAGCAAGGCAATAATATCTTCTACGCTTTTTTCTTTTAAGGCAGGGGAATAGCATTGCAATTCCGGATACGTTGAACCGGCGAAAAACTCCTGCAAATCACTGCTCGAAATCGTTTGCGCCTGTTCGATGACTTTGCGAAGGATGGCATCTGCGTCTTCATATACAGGTTCTTCTGTATAGGTATTTCCTACTTTGCCATTGTAGATGCCGCGGACAGCAGTTCCGGAAGAGCGGGAGGTATGGAAGGAATCTACGGTTCCTTCATATACCGCGATTTTTAGTGTTTCTTTGGTTTGTGTATAAACTTCCAAGGCTTCAATGCCAAGTGCTTTTGCTTTCTCAAATAAGATCTGTTTATTCATGCAATGTTCCTCCTTTGCCGCCCACTGTCATAGAGCTGACACGGATGGTTGGCTGGCCGACATCGGTTGGAATAGAACCCGAAATGGAGCCGCACATGCCTTGCTCGCGGCTTAGATTGTTACCGACCATATCGATTTTTAGTAATACATCACTGCCTTTTCCTACGAGAGTTGCTCCTTTTACAGGTTTCACGATTTGGCCATCTTTTACCAAATAGGCTTCTAAAACCGCAAAATTAAAGTCACCGGTAGCAGGATTTACAGAACCGCCGCCTAGATTTTTCGCATAAAGACCTAATTTTGTTGCTGCTACGATCTCATCAAAGCTTGATGTCCCGTTTTCAATGAAGGTATTGCTCATGCGGGATGTTGGTTCGAATTGATAAGATTGACGCCGGGAGCTGCCGGTGCTGGCAGTATTCATACGGCGGCCATTCAAAGTATCCACAAGATAGCTTTTTAAGATCCCGTTTTCAATGAGCACGTTGCGTTTGGTTGGATTTCCTTCGTCATCAATATGATTGCTGCCCCATGCATTCGGAATGGTTGCATCATCTACGGCAGTCACCAGTTCGCTGGCAATTTTTTGTCCCAATTTGTTGGCGAAGACGGAGCTTCCTTTCGCAACGCTGGTGGCTTCCAATGAGTGCCCGCATGCTTCATGAAAAATAACACCGCCAAAGCCATTATCAATGATAACTGTCATATCACCGCTTGGGCATTCGTCTGCATATAGCATCGTTTTTGCCATTCTTGCGGCATCTGCTGCTGTTTCTTCAATGGAAAAGCGATCATACAGTTCAAGCCCGCAATGAGCACCAGGGCGTTTGCTTCCGGTTGCCATCAATTCACCGTCCATCGCAATTGCTTCCATCCCCATCCTGGTACGGATGCGTTCATCCTGAATGTATTTGCCATCAGAGTTTAGAATGAGAACTTGCTGTTCTTCTTCCATATAATTCACAACTGCTTTTTTGATGACAGGGTCATATGCCAGCATTGTATCATTTGCCCGCTTCATCAAAGCGACTTTCTCTTCGGCACTGTATGTGCTTGGTTTTTTCGCAATGTGATGAACGACTTCAACTGTTGTTTCTTTGAGTGGTGCGCAATGTGTGCTCTGCTTGCCATGAAATCCTTTCGCAAGTGTTGCTGCGCAGGAAAGAAGACCTTCTGCAGTACGATCATTGGTATACGCATACACGGATTGCAATCCTTGGTAGATGCGGATGCCGATGCCATACTCAATTCCGCTGTTAGCAGACTCGATAATTCCGTTGATCATCAAGTAGTTGCTTCGATGTTTGTGATCTTCAAAAATTTCCACAAAATCACCGCCTGTTTGCAAGGCAGCTTCGATTACCTGAAATCCTAATTCTTTTGTTATCAAATTTATCACCTCAATGGTAGTATTGTATCATATACTTTGTATGATTAGATATGATTTTGCTTTGGATCAGCAGGAAAGGATGAAAACATGAAACAGCTTGGATTGGTATTTGGCGGCGGCGGTGCTCGCGGCGCTTATGAAGTAGGTGTCTGGCAAGCCATGGAAGAACTTGGAATACAGGCCCAGATTGTTTGCGGAACTTCGATTGGCGCATTAAATGGAGCTCTTTATGCTCAAGGAAGTTTTGAACAGGCCATGGATATTTGGTATCATATGAATCCAGAGAGAGTCATTGCCAATGGCGTCAATGTAGACTTTGACTTGGATTTTATGATGAGCCAGAAAAATCAACTGGAGAAATTCATCCAGCAGTTTGTGCAGCAAAAAAGTGTCGACATTTCTCCTTTGAAACAATTGATTGCGGAGTATTTGAATGAAGAACGGGTTAGGAATTCTCCTATTTCGTTTGGACTTTGCACAGTTGAATTGCCGAAGAATCGTCCGTTGTTACTGCCGATAGATCAGATTCCGCAAGGGCAGCTGAAAGATTTTTTGCTGGCTTCAGCTTCTTGTTTTCCCGTGTTTCCGCTTTGCCAGATCGGGGATAAATTCTACATCGACGGAGGATATTACGATAATGTTCCGATTCAACTGGCACATCAGATGGGAGCTACAGAATTCATTGTCGTAGATCTTAAAAGCAGGATGTCTTTGGAACCGAAATACCGCTCTTATCGCAATGTAACATTTATATCTCCCTATTATGATCTAAGTTCTTTCTTAAATTTTGATGGACAGACAGCCAGAAATAATATCCGCTTAGGATATTTGGATGCCATGAAGCGATTTCACCGCTATGTTGGATTTGTTTATACGTTTGAGGTGCAAGGAATATCGATGAAACATCCTTATCTTATGAGATTTTTACACATGAAACAGAAACTGGAGAAACGGTTTGCGAAACATCCCCGCTTCCGCTCGTACTTTCAGCGCATCTTATCGGCACGAACCAGAAATTCCATTTTAATGGATGAATTTTTGGAAGATTTTGGTTTGGCGCTTCGATGTTGTGAAGTGACAGGGGAAGTGTTTGGGTTGGACCGGATGCTTATCTACCAGATCGATGTCTTTCACAGCCATTTGAAAACAAAGTTTTTAGAAAAGAAAAAACAATTCGTTGTGAGTGATTTGCTGCAAAAGGATGTCAGAGATATTATTCGCTTGTTGGAGCCGACGACTATGGTTGTTTTCTTATTTCACCGTCTGGAAGAACTCTTGAAACAAGATCAAAAATTGGAAGAATTTCTATTCATGCTTTCCTTGAAAAGTGATGAGGTACTTGCAGCAATTTACTTATTTTCCATGTTTTACTGAAAATGATTGCTGATCAGCTGGATGAAATTTCAGTAAAAAAATCGTGAAAATAAATGAAATCAGAATTGTTACTATCATTCTAAAAGCGCTTTCAACTCTGATGATTATTTGGTACAATAGGGCAGAAGAAATGATTCATCTTCACAAGTAAATCCGATAGGATAGGAGGAACAGGATGAAAAAATTTGATTACATGGAAACATATGGGTATGAACAACTTGTCTATTTCCATGACCGCAACACTGGCTTAAAAGGCGCAATTTGTATTCATAATACAGTATTAGGGCCAGCTTTAGGGGGAACACGTTTGTGGATGTACGAGGAAGAGGATGACGCTATTTTGGACGTACTTCGCTTGGCGCGAGGTATGACTTATAAAGCGGCTTGTGCGGGCTTGAACCTTGGTGGCGGGAAAGCAGTAATTCTTGGCGACAGCAAAGAATTGAGAAAAGACACCGTTCGCAGAGAAGCATTCTGGAGAGCATTCGGTCGTTATGTGCAATCTTTGAACGGACGTTATATTACAGCAGAAGATGTCGGTACATGTACAGCTGACATGGATTATATTCATTGTGAAACAGATTATGTAACAGGATTATCCGGAACAAGCGGTGATCCATCTCCATTTACGGCTTATGGTGTATATAAAGGCATCAAAGCTGCAGTGAAGGAAAAATTGGGATCTGCAAAGCTGGAAGGTTTGACAGTTGCGGTCCAAGGTCTTGGCAACGTTGGCTATCATTTATGCAAGCACTTGCATGAAGATGGTGCAAAGCTGGTTGTGACAGATATGGATAGCGATAAAATGGCTCAGGCAGTTGCAGAGTTTGGCGCAACAGCAGTAGGTCTGGATGAGATCTATGATGTGGTTTGTGATGTGTATGCTCCTTGTGCTCTTGGTGCTACGGTAAATGACAATACGATCCCTCGTTTAAAATGCAAAATTATCGCAGGTGCTGCTAATAATGTACTTAAAGACAGCAAAATTCACGGTCAGCAAATTCATGACATGGGATTCATCTATGTTCCGGATTATGTCATTAATGCTGGCGGCTTGATTAATGTGTATCAAGAAATTCATGGCTATAATCGCGATACGGTCATTCGCAATATCGATTTGATTTTCGATCGGGTGCGTGAAATCATTCGTCTGTCGATCGAAACAAATCGTCCGACATATATTATTGCGGATGAATTTGCAGAACGTCGAATCGAAATGATGAAAAACGTACAAAGCATTCACGTGAAAAAATGAGTCGCATTACCGTTGTGACTGGTGCTTACGGGAGTGGCAAGAGTGAATTCTGCGCACAGTTGGCGCTGCGGAATGCTCCCTGTGCAATTGCCGATATGGATGTCATCAACCCGTACTTTCGAGTGCGGGAACGGCATGCTTATTTAGCGTCTTTCGGAGTGGAAGTGATTGATTCCAGTCTGGGCCATCAGCTGAACCAGGATATCCCGGCAATCAGCGGGGCGATTGGCGGTTATGTACGGAATCCTGATAAGCGTTTGATCATTGATTTGGCGGGCAGCGAAAATGGCTTGAAGGCACTTCGCTTGTTTGATGAAGTGATTAAAAAGCAGCCATATGAGACAGTATTGGTAATGAATCCCTTTCGGATTGAGATGAGTTTTCAGGAAGTGAAAGAAATGGTCGTGTTATTTCGTGAAACGTGTCACTTAGAAATAACAGGCATTGTAAACAACAGCAATTTGCTGGATGCCACTACACTGGATGATTTGAAACGAGGGCAGGAAATGATTATGCAGATCAGCCGGGAGACGGGTCTTCCTGTTGCATATACAATGATTCCTGCATCCTTGCAAGAAGGATTTATGTTTTATGAAAGCAAAGCCATCCTTGTGGAAGAGTGGTTATTGCGCGAAGATTGGATGGGTGAGAAATATGCGAAGTTTTGATGTACAGTTTGACCGGAACCGCTGTAAAGGGTGTTCCTTATGTGTTTCCGTTTGCCCGAAAAAAATATTGCAATTAGATGAATCATCAATTAATAGTAAAGGCTATAATCCAGCGACGTGCATCGATACAACTAAATGCATCGGATGTTTGAGTTGTGCGATGATGTGTCCGGATTCAGTCATAGAAATCGAGGAACTGGTATGAGTAAAGTATTGATGAAGGGAAATGAGGCCATTGCTGAAGCGGCAATCCAAGCGGGATGCAAAGCTTTTTTCGGGTACCCGATTACCCCTCAAAATGAAATTCCCGAATATATGGCACGGAAACTGGCGCTGAATAATGGAGTATTCGTACAGGCAGAATCGGAAATCAGTGCCATAAATATGGTATATGGAGCAGCAAGCAGCGGCGTACGGGTTATGACTTCTTCCAGCAGTCCCGGAATTGCATTGAAACAGGAAGGAATCTCTTACCTGGCAGGAAGTGAATTACCTGCAGTTATTGTCAGCGTGACCAGAGGAGGTCCGGGGCTTGGCGGTATTTTGCCATCTCAGGCGGATTATTTTCAAGCAACCCGAGGTGGTGGAAACGGTGACTATCAAGTAATTGTTTATGCTCCTAAGGGAGTGCAGGAAGCAACAAACTTAGTGCAGAAGGCTTTTGATACTGCAGAAAAATATCGCAATCCCGTCATGGTCATTGCAGATGGTGTGATCGGACAAATGATGGAACCTGTGGAATTGTCGCCATCTGATGCTCCGGAATTTGATCGCAGCTGGGCTGCAACCGGTGAAAGCGGAACACGCGGACATCGTAATATAGTGAATTCTCTTTATTTGGATCCAAAGCAGCTGGAAGATCATAATATTCGTCTGCAAGCCAAGTATAGGAAAATTGAAGAACAAGAAGTCATGTATGAAACGATTGGCATAGAAGATGCAGAAGTGGCTCTTGTTGCGTATGGTACGCCTTCACGGATTGCAATGAATGCAATGAGTCAGCTTAATACTATGGGCATTAAAACAGGTTTGATTCGTCCGATCACACTATGGCCATTTCCAAAGGATGTGTTTGCTCAACTGCCGGCATCTGTAAAGCATGTCGTTGTGTGTGAATTATCTATGGGTCAATTGGTTCAAGATGTACGGTTATATACGAAAGACGAAGTTCCGGTACACCACTATGGTCGTGCAGGAGGAATGATTTTCACACCGCAGGAAATTATTGATTTTGTAAAAGAAGTAGCAGGAGGTAACGACCATGCCTAAGGTATTTCAAAAGACTAGAGGGCTGACAGATCAAACACTGTCATACTGTCCGGGGTGTACGCATGGTGTGATTCATCGTCTTGTTGCGGAAAGTTTAGAAGAACTTGGCTTGCTGGATGACAGTATCTTGATTGCTTCGGTTGGCTGTTCGGTATTAAGCTATAATTTCTTCAACTGTGATGCTGTACAAGCAGCGCATGGCCGGGCTCCGGCAGTTGCGACTGGAATCAAACGTACCAATCCGAATAAAACCGTATTTACCTATCAAGGTGATGGTGACTTAGCAAGTATCGGTACGGCAGAAATTATTCATGCTGCTGCCCGTGGTGAGAATATTACCGTTATCTTTGTAAACAATGCGATTTATGGAATGACCGGCGGGCAGATGGCACCCACAACATTGCCAAATCAAAAAACAACAACCTCGCCCTACGGCCGCAATCCGATCAGTCAGGGAATGCCGCTTAAAATGTCGGAAATGATGGCGCAGATTCCTAGTGCCAGCTATATCGAACGCGTATCAGTGCACAATCCGGCTCATGTCAGAAAAGCAAAAATGGCGATTAAAAAGTCATTTGAGAAGCAAAAGAATAACAAAGGCTTCTCCATGATCGAAGTTTTGTCCACTTGTAATATTGGGTGGGGAATGACACCGGTAGAAGCACTCAAGCACATTGAAACAAGCATGATTCCTTATTATCCGCTGGGAATTTATAAGGAGGAAGAATAAGATGAAGCAGCAGCGTATCGTTTTAGCAGGATTTGGTGGTCAGGGTGTTTTGACTGTCGGGCAATTGCTGGCAACTGTTGCCATGCATGAAAATTTTGAAGTGAGCTGGATGCCTTCCTATGGTCCGGAAATGCGCGGCGGAACGGCAAACTGCAGTGTTATCGTAGACGATAAAGAAATCGGATCACCACTGATTAGTGAAGGTATTACGATTTTACTGGCTATGAATACGCCATCTTTAGATAAGTTTTTACCGCTTGTGGAAACAGGAGGCTATGTGATCGTCAACGCATCTTTAATTAACAAAGAAATTGAACGGTCAGATATCCATGTAATTGCCGTTGATTTTGCGTCTATGGCAAAGGAAATCGGGAATATGAAAACGCAGAATATGATTGCCTATGGCATTTTGGGACATTTGATCGCGTTCTCACCACTTTCCTTGCTGGAAATTGTGGTTAAGAAACTGGGGCATAAAGATGCAGAGTTGCTTGAATTGAATAAACTGGCGATTGAAGCCGGATATCAAATTGATACCATATCGGTAATGAACTAAGGCAGGAGCAATCCTGCCTTTTGAAAGGAGTTCTATGATTGATTTTGAGGTTGCAAAAGTATGCTTTTTAGAATATGTGTCGCAGTATGACCAGGCAGATGGAAGAATTCAGCTGAAACTTGCGCACACATTCGGGGTTGTAAAGCAAAGTGAACTGCTTGCCCATCAGCTGAAACTAAAAGAAGAAGATGTTCAATTGGCAAAGTTAATTGCTTTGCTGCATGACATTGGACGCTTTGAACAAGCCAAACAATATCAAGATTTTACGGATCATCAGGCTATGGATCATGCTGAATATGGAGTTCAGATTTTGTTTGGCGAAAATAAGATTCGTGCCTTTGTACAAAACACAAACTATGATGAAACGATCAGACTTGCTATTTTAAATCACAATCGCTATGAGATCCAAAATGACTTAGATGATTATGTAAAACTACATGCAATGCTGATTCGAGATGCTGATAAATTGGATAATTTTCGTGTGAAAGTGCAAGATGATTTTGAAAGCATCGGGAATTTCACTAAAGAACAGCTTGAGCATGATGTGATATCAGATCATGTTTTTACTATGTTTTTAACGGGAAGGGCTATCTTGGCGCAAGACCGGGAAACATCGTTGGATATGTGGGTATCCTATTTGGCATTTATCTTCGACATCAATTTTCACTATGCACTGATCACTTTGAAAGAGAAAAACTATATAGATGCAATGGTGGATCGCTTATCATATCAGAGGGAAGAAACGAAACAACGCATGGAAGAAATCAGGGAATATGCCTACCAATATTTATGTCAACGGATCGAACAGGCAGAGAAGAATATGATATAATAAGCTAAAGAGGTGGGACTAATGGTCGTCTTTCATATTGATTTAAATGCTTTTTTTGCGAGTGCTGAGATGGTCAAAGATCCCACTCTGATAGGGAAGCCTGTTGTTGTCGGTGGCAAAAGCCGAAAGGGTGTCGTTTGTACTGCATCATATGAAGCTCGAAATTTTGGTGTTCGCTCGGCAATGCCCATTTTTGAGGCTCGTAAATTATGTCCGGAATTAATTGTGGTGGAAGGGGATTACAGCTTGTATGAATCGTTGTCCAGCAAGTTTATTCAGCACGTCAAGAGCTATACACCGCTGGTAGAGCAAGCAAGTATTGATGAATGCTATGCTGATATGAGTGCCGTCATTGGGCGCTATGAACGGCCGCTGGACTTGGCAGTGGAATTGCAGGCAACACTGCAGCAGACACTCAAGCTTGACTGCAGCATTGGCATTGGTCCTAATAAATTCCTTGCCAAGATTGCCAGTGATATGCGTAAGCCGCTGGGAATCACGGTATTGCGCAAGAAAGAGGTTCCAACTAAATTATGGCCTCTGCCAATCGAAGCAATCGGCGGAATTGGCAGAAAGACCGCACCCACATTAAAACAGCATGGAATCATAACGATCGGAGATATGGCAGCAGAGCAAAACAGAGAATTGATCCACACCGTTTTGGGCAATATGGCACATACCTATCTCCAATACGCACATGGAGAAGATGATTCTGAATTAGTTCGCAACCAGACAATGACCTCTATGAGCCAATCTACAACGTTAGATCAGGATATTACAGATTATGATACCATTCGAACTGTTTTTTCGGGACTTGCGCGATCACTGGAACGACGGCTGCACAAAGAACAATTAGCAGGGGATAGTATCTCTATTTCAATCCGCTATTATAATTTTGAGACAATCACCAGATCAAAGAAAATGCCAGGATTGGTACAATCCTATGATGATTTGTTTGCGGTTGCCATGATGCTGTTTGATGCCCACGACAAGGAACTGCCAATTCGTCATTTGGGAATTGCTTTGCATAATTTAAAGCAAAGTTTATTTTCGCAAGAGTATACCTTGTTTACACAGTCGCAGGATCCTGTGAACTCTGTTGATCAGGTAATTACACAGCTTAATGAGATGTTGAAACAAAATGCAATCAAAAAACTAAGTGATTTAGTTGTTTCTGAACAGTCTTTTCACGGGATTTACCGCAAATAAAACGACGATTATGTCGAACAGATAGGATGCATGTTTTGGCTCCAATTTCATATCTTTGAAACAGGAGGCTCTATTATGAATCTATTAAAACGACACTTAGCCGAACATAACAAAACCTATTCCTTTTTATCCATCTTGGTAGTTAGCGGATTCTTCTGCGGTGTTTTGCTGACAAGATGGCTGGATGGGAATGATATTGAACTATTGAGCAAATATCTGATTACAATACCATCTTCATCACTAGACATGAAATCCTTTTTTTCAACACAAATTGTATTGAATTCAGCATTTATTATCATTATTTACTTACTTGGCTTATCCATGATAGGCATTCCTTTTATTGCATTTGTGATGTTCACCAAAGGTGTACAAATTGGTTTTTCCTGTGCTTTGTTCTGGCATGCTTATCAGTTTAAGGGAATTGTGGGCATTATTATGACATTGTTTCCGCAAATTATATTTGAATTAGTTGCGTATACGTTGATCTGCAAGACAGCAATTGAGTTTTCACTATCACTTTTATATTGCTTGTTTCATTCAAAAACTTTGCCAATTTTATCGGTGCTGAATCATACCCTAACAGATTTGATTATTTCCTTATTGTTGATTCTCATTGCCACTTTTTTGAAATCAACAATTATTATCTATCTGATGAAGCTGTTTTCTATGATATAATCATAATAACAAGGAGGTGCTGTCATGGAGTTTGAGAGGGCGATAGCGCAATTTTTAACAACATTATCCATGATCGAGCAATGCTCCAACCATACCCTCGCTGCGTATCGCAATCATTTAGTACGCTTTGCCCAGGAGATGAAAAAGCAAGGTATTTTATCACCAACTGAAGTTGGAGTGAAACAGATTGATTTATTTTTATCTAGTTTGATAGAATCTTACAGTGCCAATACAATAAATCAAATGATCTCTACGTTGCGGCATTTCTATAAAGACTATTGCTTGCGCCATGATTGTCAGAATCCTACTTTGTTACTGCAAAACAAGAAAAAAGAACACCATCTTCCGATCTATTTGAGTGAAGCTGAAGCCGCAGCTTTTTTGAACATTCCAACGGACACAAGCCGCAACATTCTGCGCAAAGCACTTTTTGAGTTGCTATATTCTTGCGGGTTGCGGGTCAGCGAATGTGCTAACTTGCAAATGCAGCATTTACATTTCAAGCAAGATTTGATTCGCTTTATCGGCAAAGGGAATAAGGAACGTTTGGTTGTTCTTCCTGCTATTGCGATTGAAACGATGACATTATATTTAGAAAGCGTTAGATCGCATTATGCAAAAAAGAATTCCAGCCAGGTATTCTTAAATGAGAAGGGCAATCCTGTTACCAGGAATACAATCTATCGGTTGGTTCAAGAACGAAGTCAAGAATTGGGTCTTTTAAAACAAGTATCACCCCATAGCTTGCGTCATACCTTTGCGACTCATTTGCTCGAAGAAGGTGCTAATTTAATCACGATTCAAGAATTGCTTGGTCATCAAGATATCTCAACAACACAGATCTATACACATGTAGGAACAAAAAAACTTCGTGAAGATTATGACAAGTTTCATCCGAGAAGTAAGAAAACGATTACTTTCAAGTGACTGGAAGCAGGAAATTAGAAGCAAAAGAAATACATATTGCATGAAACTCGTGGTATAATAGCAGTAGCATTATAGGAGGCTTATATGGGAAAATTTCAAAGAATATTTACGATTGTAATGGATTCTGTCGGCGTTGGTGCAGCACCAGACGCAGATCAGTTTCATGATAGCGGAAGTGACACGTTTGGACACATTGCTGAACAGTATCCAGGGTTGAAAATTGATCATCTTGCTAGTTTGGGATTAGCAAATTTGCATCAATTGAAGGGGATTGAACCGGTCAAAAGTCCTAAGGGTTATTATACAAAAATGATTGAGATGAGCAATGGAAAAGATACGATGACCGGACATTGGGAAATGATGGGTCTTTATATTGAACAGCCATTCCAAACGTTTACGGAAACAGGATTTCCGCAAGATCTGATTGATGAATTAATTAAGCGTACCGGTCATGGTATACTTGGCAATAAATCTGCAAGTGGTACTGAGATTATTGATGAATATGGAGAAGAACATATCAAAACAGGTGGTATGATCGTGTATACCTCAGCTGATTCTGTGCTTCAAATTGCGGCTTCTGAAGAGAGTTTTGGATTAGAAGAATTGTATCGCTGCTGTGAGATTGCCCGAGAACTTACAATGGAGCCAAAATGGATGGTTGGAAGAGTAATCGCACGGCCATTTGTAGGCTCAAAAGTCGGTGAATTCAAGCGTACCAGCAATCGCCATGACTATGCACTAAAACCATCCGGAAAAACGGCACTTGTATCTTTGAAAGAAGCTGGTTACGATGTAATCAGTGTTGGTAAGATTTATGATATATTTGACGGCGAAGGTTTGACCGCAAAACATAAGATTGTTTCCAATGAAGATGGAATGAATCGTACAATTGCACTTGCTCAAACAGAATTTAAAGGCTTATGCTATGTAAATCTGGTAGATTTTGATGCATTATGGGGACATCGCCGTGATGTTGTCGGATATGCCAAGGAAATTGAATTGTTTGATCGTCAGCTTGGCCAATTGCTTCCGCTGATGAAAGAAGATGATTTACTGATCATAACTGCTGATCATGGAAATGATCCAACGTTTGCGGGAACTGATCATACTCGTGAAATGGTGCCGTTTATTGCATATTCACCGGCATTCAAGGGTTCAGGACTAATTCAGGTTTCTAATACATTTGCTGATATCGCAGCAACGATCGCTGAAAACTTCGAAGTAGAGATGCCACCGTACGGTAAATCAAAATTAGCTGAAATGCTATAAAAACTAGTTAAGATGGGTAAAACCATCTTTTTTTATAAACGATGCAAAGCAATCAGTGAATTTAATATTAAATTTCTACCATTTATTTGCAACATAATATACATTATGCGAAGTAGTTAGTTTGGCTAAGCCTGATAACTTTTATATACTTACCTTACAATCAATACTTTTAGATGCTATTACATCAAGATAATAACTCCTTATGTGATAGCTGGTTCAAAAGCCGCTGTTTCAGTATTCGGTTTCTTATATAATGCTTGTCGCGTCATATATAATCTGTTAGATAACTAACGACAGAAAATTGCAAATTAGAGATTGCTTTGTAATGATTCACCAATTTATCGTAGCACAATATTGTTATCTATCCCCTCTTTTTTGTCTACTGTATGTTTACCATTTTACAGAGTTACTTTCTGCAAAAGTAACAATTCAATTCGTATAATAATCCCCTTTTGGTCCTAAAATATGGATATTGTTATCTACAATATCTTCCATGTCCATCTTAGAATATTCATAATCTTCTTGAATTGATGTAGCTGGGCGTGAGTGATAATTCAACATAAAGTGATATAATGAATTGTAGCGAGGAGTGAATTAATTATGAAAAGAAAAAATATATGTGTAGCAGTCATCTGCTTACTTGTTTTTGGTATGATAAGCTGTTCTACTGGTAAAGATACTAATATTGACGAAGGATATTCTAATATAGGTTTAAAAGATGAACTAGTAATTTGGATTCAAAAACCTATACTTAAATTAGATGGTATACAAGAATTATATGCACATTCATATAATTTAAGTATATCTACAACTGTTAACGAGATGTTAGGATATCCACAAGATTGGGATTCTGATTTATATAAAGACAAATCAATTGGTCAACAAGCCATCACTTATACTGATAATGCTATCATTGTAAAGAAAGATGGTAAATATGGAATATATGATTATGATGGAGATCAGCTTTTAGAACCCATATATGAAAAAAACACCGTTGAAGATGATGAATGTCCTATTCAATACTTCGATATACATGGATTTGGTATTAATACAATGTTGGATCAAACAACTTATTCAGTCCCTATTTTAGTTAGTGATTTTAGTTCCTATTCGATTGAAAGTGTCGGTGGTTTAGGTGGAGATTATGGATATGGGTATGTCAAAATAGACGGGAAAATTGGTTATTTCTTTGATTCCTTTGAAGAATATCTAAATTGTGACGGCTTCTCATGCTTAGTCAGAATTGGTGATGCAAATCATGATCCTTATGATGATGGTTTTCAAATAGGATTAGCCATCTATGATGGTAATTCAACATATGTAGCTGATTCACCTGATTTTGAGTCTACCACATTAGCAACTATACGCAATAAACATAGTGTAGCATTTGCCAATGGCTTCTATGGACTTCAAAACAAGCAAAGTGGTCTAATCGCAATCGTTGATGCTTCCACTGGCAAGAAAATCACTGACTATGAGTTTGAGGAAATAAAAGTATTTGAAGAAGGATATTGTCCAGTAAAGAAAAATGGAAAATGGGCTTATATTAATGAAAACGGAAATGAGGTTACTGATTATATATTTGATGATGCAAGTACAGTATATGAAGGTAAAGTATATGTAAGTATTGGAAACCAACAATATGGTATTTTAAATTTGAAATCTACATTACTTCAAAGTATTGCAATTAATTCATCAACTATCAACAAATGATACTAAGGATCTACTAAGAACATTGCAAACCAATATCAATACAGTCATCTGAGTATAGATGACTGTATTGCATTTTTAGTTTTGATTGCTTTTTGGATTCGTGTTACATTCCCTCTCCATATAGATGGAATCGATTCTTTATAGAATAGATTAATTTGGTCAACAAAACGTAACTGGCTGAACCCGCTATATTCTGGAACTGCAAGAACATCAATGATAACGCACTTTGTTGCTGGTAAACCTAGACTATCCTCAACATAGAAACACAAATCTTGACTGCCAACTTTACTTGGATTTATTTGCTTGGTTATTTGTAATCTATCTGTAATATCGCCATCTTCTAAATCTTCTGCACGTACACCTAGCAATGGATCAAAGTTTTGATATTGATGAATGGTTCTGTTTCCAGCATGAATTTTAGGTGGCGTATTTGGTGGCTTCTCTTTTACATAGATCATCATGATTTTAGATGTACGCAAGCCCCCTGAATCTATTGCACTGTATTCTTGCAGATAGGTACCTGCTTTATGTATTGTCCAATTTCCCATGCCGCGTTTGGGAACCAGTTCCCCATCTTCAGCATCTCTTGCACTGACATAGTGATCCGGATTAAATGAAGTATCACCGACGTAGATTGTTGGATTGCTCAGTATCAATTCTGGAGGAGTATTCAGCTTGAAAACTTCAATTGTGGCTGGTGTACCATTATATTCGATAAATGTGGAGGGAATCCAGGTTGGGTTCCCCTGCCCTTCTTTGATATAAAATTTGCCATTAGCAGAGCAGTGAGCTGCCTCTGCTAAGACTTGATACCAGGTTACGCGCTCTTTTACAGTTGCTTCTTTTACATGATAGTACTGTGACAGCGGCTCAAAATAATATTGTCTTCCGTATGTTGAGGAACAACTGGTTGCTGCTTGATGAACCGCACTGTTCTTGCTTGCGGTTTTTCTTGCAAGCACAAAATCATGATTGACATAAAATTGCGATTGATTTAAATTAGCTGATAATTTAATTGTGCGTCCATTATGGGCAGCAATGCGATCTTTACTAGAGATGAAGAAAGCATCGATCATATAGCTTTGACTTATTTTCTTAGCTTTTATTTGTAAAATTAATGTATACTTGCTGTTATCTTTCAATTCAGAGAATGGAATCTCAACTTGAAATGAAACCATATCATAGTCATAATAACAGATACTGGCGGGCTGATTATATTCTGTATCCTGACAGCGCCGGCGTCCTTCCATTTTCATCAAGTCTGTCATTGACAGTGCATGAAACTGCAGCTGGTATTGCAGCACTTCTTTTGTGCTTTTGACCAGCAGTTGTCCTTCAATATCTTCTTGGTTGCGATAGTGTTGCACAGCATTGATAAAAGCCCAGCCGGTTAATAAAAAGGAATTGTTTTGTACTGCTACTTCATTGATTTCATATACTAAAAATTTCTTGACAGTATAGGTACTTGCAGATGCATAAGAGTAGAAAGTCCAAAAAAAGCAAAAAAATATGATAATTCCTAGAAGTGTTTTTTTAACCATGCGAGTATTCCTCCGCAAAAAAAAGTTGTTATGATACCAATTAAACATAGAAAAGCTGTATTTGTTTTATTGGTTTTTTTAGAGGAAGGAAGAACCTCGATTTCAAGAATGCCGGTAACTGTCTCTTCCCCTACTCTCCCACGAATTTCTATGTAATGTGTACCGATCTCGTTTGCATGAAACGGACTATGCTGCAGTCCGTAGCTATGATCAGTTCCTTTCTGATCGTACAGATAGATATCTTGCAAAGGATTAAATATTTCGTTTTGAGAGATAGTTCTTTTATTCAATCCATATAGTCTCAGATTTGCTTTGGCAGTGGTTGGATTACGCACAATGATTAGAGGGGCGGAAGTTGTAGCAACCGCAGGAATTGTGGTACTGCCAGTGCTTGTACTTATTCTAGGGCTTGTGCTAGCAGGCGATGTTGTTTCTGGTTTTGCACTTCCTTCTGTTTCTTTACTACAATCCGTTTTCCAGCGAATAAATAATGTATCGATTAGAGTATCATCTTCTTTGCGACGTATTGCAAATTGTGTTTGCCTTGGCGAAAGATGATAGATAATACGATCTTCATGAAGAAACAAGTCGCCGGACTGCGCATATGCCTGCTGATCGGTCAGACCGCTGATATAAAGAGGCTCAATCGCACATGGATAGTGCATAAACTCATATGCAGGTATCATATCACCGCGGTGGAAGAAAATGGTACTTAAGAGTACAAATGGATACATGCAAAATCTCCTTTCTTTCCATGATCCGCGCAGAAAGAAAGAAATCCTAAAAGAAAACTTGATTTCTCAAGTATTTTTATTCTGGAAAAAATGAATGTCATAAGGAATCCATCCATCTATTTTTACAATTGCATGCACAGCTGCTTCTAAGGCATGCAAATAAGCCTTGCGATTTGTGACAATATGCTGCAGTGAAAGAGACTCCCCTTCTTTTTGGAACGTAATCCGATGGACAACTTGTTTTGTATACTGCCGTTCGCTGGATATGTGGATTGTACTATCAGGATTGGCAGCGAGCATTTCATCTTTGAGCCGGAGCGCCGTTCCTGATGGTGTATCAAGTTTTGAAATATGATGAATTTCCTTAATGTCAATAGTCTTGTATGCTTTGGAAAGTTCACCGATGACTGCATTCATCCAAATAGCTCCATACGCAAAATTAGGTGCATACAGACAGCCAACACCTTTTTCATTTGCCTGTTCCTCCAGCACGTCCAACATTGCTTTCGTCAAGCCGGTGGTACCGATAATAATCGGTTTTCTGTGCTTGATTGCTTCTATCGCATGCTGAAAGCTGGAATTGGCACAAGTAAAGTCGATTACTACGTCTACTTCATCAATCACTTGATGCAAGGGATGCTGTCGGGTTACAGGATATAGTGTAAAAAGATCCTTAAACTCCGTCATAATCGTTTGCCCCATTTTTCCATTTGCTCCGCAGATTGCACAGTTCATTCATATCACCACTTCATTATATGAAAAAAAACGGCAGTTCATACCTGTTGGTATTTACTTCCGTCTGCGGTTTACTGTCATTAAGATTCGCAATATATTGGCTAATGTTGCAATCAAGGCTGCTACATAAGTGAAAGCAGCTGCACTTAGCATACTTTTTGCATCTCGGACTTCATCTTCATCCAAATAGCCATTTTCCAGCAAGAGCAGCGCCCTTTTGGAAGCATTGAATTCAACCGGCAATGTGATCAGTTGGAATGCAGCAATAATGAGCAGCATTAAGATGCCGATGCCAATAAATCCATCAAAGTTGGACATAAAGCCAAGAAAGATAGCTGCCCAGCCTAAATTTTGGGCAACAATTGCAAATGGCAAAATGGTATTTCGAACAGCAATTGCCCGATACCCTTCCGCATACTGAATAGCATGTCCTACCTCATGGGCTGCCACTGCAACAGATGCAATGCTGTCATCCATATAAACGGCACGGGACAGGCGCACTACATTTTGTTTCGGATCAAAGTGATCAGATAGTACTCCGCTGTTTGAATTTTGCTCAACGCGGACATGATACAAACCTTTGCTATCTAAGATCTTGCGGGCAACCTCAGCGCCGCTTCTTCCACGGTCTGAACGGATTTGGCTATATTTGCGATATCGTCCCTGCACCCCTGCTTGTGCTGCCATCATAATTACGATTGCAGCCAGATACAATAGTAACTCCATAACAAAACCTCCTTATTATAAACAAAAAAGAAGCTGTTGCGCTTCTTTATTTCACAGCATCTTTCAAAAGCTTGGAAGACTTAAAGACTGGAGTTTTGGAAGCTGCAATCACAATTTTTTCTTTGGTCTTCGGATTCACACCTTCACGAGATTCACGTTGTTTAATTTCAAATTTTCCAAAGCCGCTGATCTCAACTTTACCACCATTTTGCAAGGTGTTCGTAATTTCTTCAAAGATAGCATCTACTGCTACGCTTGCTGCTTTTTTCGTGATATCAAGTTCGTTTGCTACGACTTCTGCTAATGACTTTTTATTAATGATATTCATAAGTTTCCTCCTTATTCCTATTGTTATATTAGCATTCCACTTCCCAAAATACAATATCTAAGAGAAAAAAATATCATTATCTCAAGGCGTAATTGCATATTATGGGTAAGTTGTGGGATTTATTATTGTTTCATAAATGATTCAATCTCATCCACTTGCTTGATAATTTGACTAGAAAGGTTGATTGGATCTGTTTCTGTAATCAAAATATCGTCTTCAATTCGGATGCCGATTTTTTCTGCTGCAAGATAAAGACCCGGTTCCACGGTGATAATGTTGCCTGGTTCCAATTTATAGTCAGGCAAGGAAAGGTCGTGGGTGTCTAATCCCAGCATATGTGATACACCGTGATAATAATAATCAAACACGGTTTTGCCATCTTCTAAAAGACCTAGCTCGCCAAGACGTTGCTGGTATAACTCTACAACAATTTGGTTTAACTGACGTAGAGTGATACCTGGCTTCGCATGTTTAATGACTTTCTCATTTGCTTCCAAAACAATCTCATACAGTTCTCTTTGGCGTTTCGTAAAGGTTCCGGATACGGGAAAGGTTCTGGTAATATCTGCATTGTACATGCCGCTTGTAGCGCCTAAATCACAAAGCACCAGCTGGCCGCTTTGAAGACTCGCTGCATTGTCATTGTAATGCAGAACTGTTGCATGTTCTCCTGAGGCTACAATCGTCTTAAACGCTGTTTTACGGCATCCTTCGTACTGCAATGCATAATTGAATTCTGCTTCCAGCTGATATTCTTTCATTCCTTCTTTGACCGTCTGCATCATACGTTCTATACCGCCCTTTGTGATCGCAATCGCCTTAACCATTGCCTCCACTTCATCTGCTGTTTTTATTAAGCGGTGTCTAGTCATGAGGGGATGGATTTGCAGCAAGTCAATCTGCGGGTAAAGGTGTTGTAGTTTAGCCGCAAAGCGGTGACTTTCCTGATCCTGTGCTTGCGTAGTTTGCCGTTGCAAGTCTAAATATACGGAAGGTTTTTCGACTGGCAGAAGCCACCTTGCAAACAATCCGTCAAATTCATCAACATAGTGAATTTGCTTAATGCCGCTTGTTTTTTCTGCTTCCTCTTTTGATATATTGCTACCCACCCATTTAGCCATCATTTCATCGGTTCTTTGAATAAACAGATGTTCCTGAATCGTATTAGAACGCTCAAACAGCACAAGAATGCTATCAGCAATTGCCAGATTGGTTAAATAGTAAAAATGACGGTTGACGGAGAAAGGATAAGTTTCATCCTGACTTTCATAAAGCAAGCTTCCTGAAAAAAGAACTAGAATGCTGCCTTCATTCATACTGCGTGTGATGCTTTGTCTTCTTGTTTCTAATAGATGCATAATATTCTCCTTTGCCTTTGCTTATTATAGCATGATTTATCTTTTTGAAGGATATCACAAAGAAGATTTCAGCTATGAATTCAAAAGAAAAGCACCTGAAGCATCAGGTGCGGTAGCAGTTATAAAACAATGGCAATGACGTTGCCTTTACCTTTATTGACTAAGCGGCTTAGAATGTCCTGCAGACGAACACGGGCATTTTCCGGTATCATCGCCAATTTCGCATTCATTCCATCTTTAATCAAATCGGATAACTTACGGCCGAATATTTCAGACTCCCAAATTGCCATTTCATCGCTGTCTTGATCACGCAGCAAGTAGCGAATAAGCTCTTCACTTTGCTCTTTGGATCCGATAATAGGCTCAAAGGCACTTTCAACGTCCACCTTAATCAAATGAATACTAGGCGCAGTAGCTTTTAATTTAACACCATATCGTGAACCCTGCTTCACAATTTCCGGTTTTGTCAGTTTGATGTCTTCCAAACTGCTTCCTGCAAAACCATAACCTGTTTGCTTTACCATTTTCAATGCACTGGAAATGGCGTCATATTCTTTTTTAGCTTTGGCAAAATCTTGCATGAGGGAGATTAATTCAGATTTATCCTTGATTTCTTTGCCAATGATTTCTTTTAATACTTGATTATATAATCCTGGCTTAATTTCAATATCTACAACCGCAATACCCTTTCCGGTATCAACCGTAGACAGTTTCGCTGCCACAATGTTTTCATTGGCCAGCAATTCATCTGCAATACTGTTCACATCGCGCAGCTTTTCAATATTGCGCAGACAGTTGGAGATCGTTTCATTGAAGCCTTTTTTGAGCCAGTGATCCTCATCTAAAACAGCAACCCAGCGTGGCAATTGCATGTTGATTTCACTGACCGGGAATTCATACAATGCTTCTTTCAAAACACCAAGTACATCAGCCTCACTCATTTGATTTACTGCCAGCGGCAATACCGGCACATTGTATTTGTCGTGCAGTTTCTCGCAAATACCAGTAGCTAAGTTGCTACTTGGGTTTTTAGAATTCACAATCACAATAAATGGCTTGCCGATACTGAGCAACTCCTCAATCACTTCATTTTCGGCATCGATATAAGCATCACGGCTTAAGTCTGCAATTGTGCCATCGGTTGTCAGAACAATACCAATGGTTGAATGATCTTGAATAACCTTCTTTGTTCCTACTTTAGCGGCCTCATTAAAGGGAATGGCCTCCTCAAACCAAGGGGTGCGCACCATGCGCATACCATTCTCATCTTTATAGCCTTTGGCTTCCGGAATGACATAACCTACACAATCTACCAAGCGGATCTTTACATGGAATCCATCATCATACTGAATCGTTGCTGCATTGTTGGGAACAAACTTAGGTTCCGTTGTCATGATTGTTTTGCCTTCGCCAGATTGCGGCAATTCATCGATGGTACGAGCTTTCTCGTACTCATCCTGCATATATGGAATCACGGCTTGTTCCATAAAGCGTTTTATAAACGTAGATTTGCCGACTCTTACTGGTCCAACTATCCCTAAGTAAATATCACCACCGGTACGTTCACCAATATTTTTTAGAATTTCTGTCGTATTCACACAAATCCCCCTTCTAGTCAGTTCTAGTTTACGAACAGATAAAAGGGATTATTCCTAATGTTAACGGAAGTTATATTAATTTATCAATATCCTTCATTCCTTTGCCGCGAATCGCTTTGATGATTCGTTCTTCTTTGTCTTTTGATACTTCTTTGTTCGCAAGAGATGCGACGTCATGAATCAATTTGCGAAGATTATCTTCATTGGTTAAGTCCTGTGTTTGCACGGCACGCGCCAGACTTAAGATATCTTCTTTCTTTACATTTGTTTTTGATTCAATATTCTTAAACAATTGATCTTTCATGTTTTTTATTCGCCTCCTTTAATAGAGTATGAAAGTTATCGGCAAATGCCACGATATCATGGCAAAAAAATAAAGCACATCAATTGGTATTGATCAAAGGCAAGAAAAAATCCCCAGAAGGGATTTTACTTTCTGGAGATTCTGATAAATAATTTAGTCAATTCGCTGATGATGATTGTTGAGAAGGATAATCCAACTGCGATCAACGTATGATTCATGTCAAGCGGTGTTAGGCGGAAAATTTTCGCCAAAGGGTCTACCATAATAATGGCAACTTGCAGCAATGCGCCAACGATGGCAGCATACCACAAGGAACGGTTATTGAAGATTGATTTGTTCAGAATCGAATGATGGCTCTTCACGTTAAAGGAATGGAATAATTGTGCTGCTGACAATGTAATGAAGGCCATTGTCATACCATAGTCATGGTTTACTTGCTGACCAATGAAGTAAGAGATTAATGTCAATGATCCTACCATGATCCCTTGCCATACGATCGTAAAGGTTAAGCCGTTGCTGAAAAAGCTTTCTTCTTTCTCGCGAGGCTTGCGATCCATGACATCTGCTTCTGTTGGCTCTACCCCAAGCGCAAACGCTGGCAAAGAGTCGGTAATCAAGTTAACCCATAGCAAATGGATTGGCAATAACGGAACACCAATATCAGCTCCCGGATAGAATACGGAGATAACTGAAGCACCAAAGATTGTCAGAACTTCCCCGATATTGCTGGACAATAAATATTGAACAACTTTCTTGATGTTGTCATAGATACCGCGACCTTCGCGGATAGAGGTAATAATTGTTGCGAAGTTATCATCTGTTAAGATCATTGCTGCAGCGCCTTTGGCTACATCTGTACCCGTAATGCCCATTGCGCAACCAATGTCAGCTGCTTTTAATGCCGGAGAATCGTTGACACCATCCCCAGTCATTGCTACTACATGGCCTTTTGTCTGCCAAGCATTCACGATCCGAACTTTATGCTCCGGAGCAACCCGCGCATAGACAGAGTAAGATTCAATTTGCGCCTGCAATTGTTCCTGATCTAATTTATTTAAGTCATTGCCGGTAATCGCCTTATCCCCTTCACGCAGGATACCTAATTCTTTGGCAATCGCAACTGCCGTTGTGATATGGTCTCCGGTAATCATAATGGTACGGACACCGGCTTTTGTTGCTACAGTGATTGCATCTTTCACTTCCGGACGAGCTGGATCGATCATACCGACAAGGCCGACAAAGGTTAAATCACGTTCAATTGATTCACTATCCATTTCTTCAGGAACTGCATCCCAATAGCGGATACCGACAGCCAGGACGCGAAGTGCATCTGTTGCCATCTCATCATTGTATTTCATAATTTCTGCCATGTTAACGTTATTGCTGCGAGACAAGATGACATCCGGGCCGCCCTTGGTAATAGACAGAATCTTGCCGTTGAAATGATAGAATACCGTCATCATTTTACGGTCAGAGTCAAATGACAGCTCACCGCAACGTTCATAAGACTGCAGCAACTGCTTCTTGGTGAATCCTTTTTTTATGCTGGCAACAACAAGTGCTGTCTCGGTCGGATCACCAATTTCTTTGCGCACGCCATTTTCTTCGATTACCTCAGCATCACTGCCTAGCGTGAAATAATTCAGCATGGTAATGGTTTGATCGTCACCAGCATCTTCCAATCGCTGGATTCCTGTATCCGGCATATATGTTTTTACAACTGTCATCTTGTTTTGAGTCAAAGTACCAGTTTTGTCGCTGCACACGATAGAAGTAGAGCCTAATGTTTCTACAGCTGGCAAACGACGGATAATTGCATTTTCTTTTACCATGCGTTGTACAGACATTGCTAATACAATGGTAACGATGGTTGCCAGTCCTTCCGGAATAGCAGCAACTGCAAGGGCTACCGATGTCTTGAAGGCATCAATGACTGTTAAGCCTACCCATAATTCCATACCAAAGACAACAAAACAGATTGCGATGCAAAGAATCCCGATTGTTTTTCCAATTTGATTCAGCTTTACTTGCAGCGGTGTCAATTCCTGATTTTCATCCATCAACATTTCTGCAATTTTTCCTACCTCGTTTTGCATTCCAATTGCTGTTACAATCGCAACACCACGTCCATACGTGACATTGCAAGACTGGAATACCATGTTCAAGCGGTCACCAAGGGCAACATTCTCCTGATCAATCAGGTTATTGTGTTTATTGACAGGAACGGATTCTCCAGTCAACGCACTTTCATCCACTTTCAGGTTATATGCTTCAATAATACGAGCATCGCTGGCAACACTATCTCCGGCTTCCAGCAACAGAATATCACCGACGACAACTTCCCGTGACGGGATAACAATCTTTTGGCCATCGCGAATGACCTTAGCCGTCGGAGAACTCATTTTCTCCAGAGCTTCCAATGCTTTCTCAGCTCTGCTTTCTTGTGTTACTCCTAAAATAGCATTCACTACGACAATTAATAAGATAATTACGCTGTCAATCCATTCTTCCGGTTCAACAAGAATACTGATTGCGGCAGCTGCCAGCAAAATAATAATCAACGTATCTTTAAACTGCATGAAAAAGCGTACAAGCCAAGGTGCCTGCTTTTTACTTTTTAATTCATTATAACCTTGTTCCTGCTGCTTTTTACTGACTTGTGCAGAAGATAAACCCTCCCGGCTAGTCTGTAATTCAGACTCGATTTCTTCTACAGATTTGTTGTAATACATGAACGATGTTCCTCCTGATTTGGTAAAGGTCTTGCGCATTCACTTGGAATATTGTATCCGGATGCCTACGCATCGTGTTGACGAATACAATCATGAATTGCTTCATGCGCTACTCCCCTTTTGGAAGAACAATATGCGTAAGTATATCATAAATAGATTGTTTATCAATCTATTTTACCAAAAATTTACGAAAAAAGCTCTTTCGTACTTAGTATACCGACAAAAGAGCTCTTCTATGAAACTTATTCAGAAATCAAACGGCGATTCATCAATTCAATAATGCACTCACTGGGAATGGCACCTTCAAATAAAATGCGGTAAACCTGAGTCACAATCGGCATATCAACACCGAGTTCCAAACTATGGAGGTATATTGTTTCAGCAGTCTTGATTCCCTCGACTGTTTTCTTATTATGATCTAAGAATAGAGCAGCCTGATTATCAATCCCAATTTGATATCCTGCCTGATAATTCCGTGATTTTACGGAGGTACAAGTCAAGATTAAGTCGCCAAGTCCACATAAGCCCAGATATGTTTCCACGCGTCCGCCGCATTGCAAGCCATAGCGCGTCATTTCTGCCAGACCTCTGGTTAACAATGCTGCTCTTGTATTATCTCCATAGCCAAGCCCGCAGGCAACACCGCTGGCGATAGCCATGACATTTTTCAATGCCACTCCAATTTCCGCTCCTACTTCATCGGTGCTGGTATAGACCCGCAGATATTCATTGGAAAATAGCTGCTGCACTAAGACAGCACTTGTTTCATTGACGCAAACCGCATTTACTGTCGTGAGCATGCGAACTGCTACCTCTTCAGCCAAGGAAGGACCAATTAACGAAACAATATCGATCATGGGGCTGTCTTGCAAGCAGCGGCGAATGACTTCCGACATGCGCTCCATTGTATTAGGATGGAATCCCTTGGCAGTATTGATCACATAACAAGGCCGTTTCATATGGGCTTTTAGCATTATAAGCACATCTTCCATGGCTTTTGTGGGTACTGTTAAAACATAAATATCGCAATCATCTAATACAGCAATATCGGTTGTTGCTTGAAGTGCAGGATGCAGCTGTAAGGTTCCCAGGTATTTGCTGTTTTGATGAGCATGATTAATTTCATTAACTTCGGTTTCATTTCGTCCCCAAAGAATCACATCTTGATTGTTATCACAGAGGACTTGCGCCAATGCAGTGCCCCAGCTTCCACTGCCTACAACTGCAATCTTCAAAATTAACCCTTCTTTCTTGCTATGATATGAATTGGTGTGCCAGTAAAGCCAAAGGCTTCGCGCAGCTTATTCTCCAAATATCGTTTATAACTGAAATGCAGTAATTCTACGTCATTGACAAACAGCACGAACGTCGGCGGTGCAGCAGATACTTGCGATGCATAAGAAATACGCAGCCGCTGTCCGTTATGAGTTGGCGGAGGTGTCAGAATCTGTGCATCCATGATAACTTCATTGATTACACTAGTCGGGATTCTCTTGAAACACTCATCATACACTTCGTCAATCAGCGGAAACAACGTATGAACTCTTTGTTTGGTCAGTGCCGATACAAATGCAATCGGCGCATAGTTCAGATATAAGAATTCAGTTTTGATTTTATTGGTAATCTCATTCATTTTCTTTTCATCTTTTTCGACTGCGTCCCATTTGTTGTAGACAATGATAACACCCTTGCCGGCTTCATGTGCTAATCCCGCTACATGCTTATCTTGTTCGCGCATTCCAGCCTCACCGTCAATGACCATTAGGATGACATCTGCTCGTTCAATGGCTGCCATAGCCCGCAAAACAGAATATTTCTCGATATTCTCGTAAACTTTCCCTTTTTTCCGGATACCGGCCGTATCAATAACGACATAATCGCGGCCTTCCCGTTTAAATGGTGTATCAATCGCATCTCTGGTTGTTCCTTCGATAGCAGAAACAATAACTCGTTCCTGATTTAAGATTGCATTAGTTAATGATGATTTCCCGACATTTGGCCGGCCGATGATCGCAAAACGAACCATGCCTTCATAATCCTTGCGGCGCTTCTCCGGAAAGTTGGCGATGAGTTGATCTAACGCATCTCCGATCCCGATACCGTGGCTGCCGCTGACGGCAATCGGATCCCCGATGCCAAGGCCATAGAATTCATAAATATTGTCATGGTGAATGAAATCATCGATCTTATTGACTGCCAGCACAACGGGTTTATTGCTGCGCTGCAGCATTCTCGCAATAAAACGATCGTCATTGGTCAAGCCATCTTGCCCATTGACAATAAATAAAATAGTATCTGCTTCTTCAATGGCAATTTCAACTTGCATTTGAATTTCCGCTTGAAACGGCTGATCCTCCATCATAATACCGCCGGTATCAATCAGGTAAAACTGTTTTGTCAGCCACTCGCCTTTGGCATACAGCCGGTCTCTTGTAACACCCGGTGTATCTTCAACAATAGACTTCCTCTCTCCGATAATTCGATTAAATATTGTGGATTTCCCGACATTTGGTCTTCCAACAATTGCTATGATTCCATCAAGCATGTAATATCCTCCTTCTAACTCTCTTGTTCTAACATATGATGCACAAGGGCAATAATCTTCTGTACAGCTTCTTCAATCGTGCAGTCAGAAGTGTCCAGCACTATCGCATCATCAACTTGCCGCAGCGGTGAAGCAGCACGATTGCTGTCCTGCTCATCACGGAGTTGAATATCCTCTTCAATCTCTTCCAGCGTACATGCAATTCCTTTTTGGAGCATCTCCAAATGACGACGCTTAGCGCGTGTCTTTACAGAAGCAGTTTGGAAAATTTTCAACTCGGCATCCGGCAAGACGACACTGCCGATATCTCTGCCATCCAAAATAAAGCCTTTTTCCTTGGCCATTTCTTGCTGCTGGCGCACAAGCTGCGCCCGCACAAGCGGCAATTTGGAAATATCCGAAGCAAGCATGGAGATATCATGTTCCCTGATTTCTTTGGAAACATCTGTACCGTCTAAATATACGGTTCCGTCAGGATGCACCTGAATCGTTGTCTGTTTCAGCATTGCAGCAATTGCTGCTTCATCATTGCGGGCCAATCCCAGCTGCTTTACTTTCAATGCGCAGCAGCGGTACATCGCTCCTGTATCTAAATGGGAATACTGCAGAACTTGTGCCAATCGTTTGGCAATGGTGCTTTTTCCTGCGGCACTCGGTCCATCAATTGCAATATTTATTTTCTTCATCATTTTCTATCCTTTTACTAGCAAATAACCTAAAATAGCGCCGGCAATTAAAACAGTAATCAATAGCAGTGCCAGCAGCAAATTCAATAACTTTCGTGTATAGTCTATTCCTGTTCCGATTTCATCTAATTCTTCTTCATGTTCATGAAGCTGCAAGCGCAGCTGCTGGGTTTCTTCCAAAAGTTTTTGGCGATGCTCCCGCTCTTGATCCAAATTAGCTTGATAAGACTCTTGCTTTGCATCCTCTTTCGGCAATGTTTCTTGGTCTTCCTGGTTGGAGGAACGAATCATTTCTTTCACTTGGCGGGCAATATTTAACCGATGCATCGTGTCTGCGCTAGGTTCTTTCTTCTTGGCTTTGCTTTCCTGTTCATGCTCGACCCGGACCTGCTTCAAAATTTCCAGTTTCGTGTCGTCTTGAGAACGAACACCTTGCTTTTGATTATACGTACGAATCTCCTGAAGGAATTGATTCAGCATGTCATCTTCAGTTCCTGCTTGTTTGGTATTAGATAAGCGGAGTGCTCGTGCCAAAATTTCTTCTTCATCAAAAAAAGAATCATTTTCATTCACTTCTGTATAGGAAAGTTCTCCATCGACTATTTTCTTCGCACGCGTCGGCAAATACTCCGGTGCTGGCAGTTTCTCTTGCGCAATCGTTTCTACGACAGGTTGAAAATATTGCGAATCAATTGACTGCAGCCTCTTCGCAAAACGGGATAGTTTTGGTGTTTCGACTACTTCCTTGCTTTCTTCATTGATGCTTTGCCGCAATTGTTCAAATTTTTTCATGCGTGTTTGTTGGTGCATATGGGATCCCTCCTACTATCAGTATAACGAATTGCCGTTTTTGAGACATCGTGTATTAGAATTGTCGTTTTATATATTGCGGCTGCCTGTATTTACGTCGTTTCATTTTTTTTCGCCGCTGCGCAGCAATATGATACCGACGGATAAGAAGAATCATCAATATAATGCTGACAGCTGCCAATGCGAACGGATAAGCTGCAATAAAATCATACAGATACCAAACAGCTTGGGCAATGATACTGGATTTAATCGCTTCTGGACTGTACATCTCTTGTTCATGGATTAAAAGGTTTTGATAATACAATTGAACAGAACCCAATTTTTGACCTTTGGCAATTGGTGCCGACAATGTTTCCGGAATGGTATGCACCATCATCACATTGTCTTCAAAGTAGCGGTCTAAAAGCACCGTAACCGGCTTGTCCCAGGCGACACGAAGCTGATGATGCCAGGCATTTGGAATTGTAATCGCAGTAAGCGGCTGCTTACTATCCGCATAAACAGTTGGATAAAAGCGGTCATATGCCCATGTATAAAGCTCTTTTGCATCAGCAAAGCTCTTGGACGGGGCTGTAAATCCTTCAAATGGTGCTTTCAAAGAAATATGGATGAACTCCATTCCTTGATCAGAGCTGAAGGATGCCAGACAGCGTCCCGCTTTTCCTGTATATCCGGTTTTGCCGCCAGCCATATACGGTGAATAATAACGGCTTTTCGGGTCCGTACCAACCACCATCGATGACTGCATCTCTAATCCCTGCGGATGTTTATTGGTAATGACAGTGTATTTTGAGGTAGTGGCAATTGTTCTGAATTCTTCATGTTCCAGCAAATGATCAAGCAGAAGCATCATATCATACGCTGTGGTATATTGATTAGCTTGATCTAACCCCGTAGGATTTTGGAAATTGGTATCTGCAAGTCCTAAGGACTTGGTTCGTTCATTCATCAATTTCACAAAGGAATGTTCATCGTTGCTGACTAACTGCGATAATGCATTGGCAGCATCTCCGCCTGATGGCAGCAGAAGCCCATACAGCAGATCCTTTACAGTCACCGTTTCCTGAGCAACAAAGCCAGCGACTGAAGCATTGGCTTCTTCCAGCCCGGCCAGCATCTTAGAAGAAATCGTAACCGTCTCTTGCATCGACAGATCGGAATGTAAAATGACATCCGCTGTCATTAACTTTGTCAATGACGCAGGATACATTTTCTGACGGCTATTTTTTTCCCATACAATGGTTTTTGTTTCTCGATGATAGAGGATACCTGCTTCACTGAATAAGGAGGCAGAAGGATTGGTATATGCATTTGTATTCTGAACTTGCAAGCAAAGCCAGAATGTAAGTGTAATCAGAATATACTTCCAAAGTTTCATTTACGATTCCCTGTCTTTCCTTACGTATTTTACCATGCTTTCGCTGTAATGAACAGAGATTTTGCGTTGTTGGAGCATTCCACTTCGTAATGCCTTGAAAGCTTTGCGAATAGAGTATGTTTTTTTTTCGTTCTATGATACTATTAGGTGTAAGAAAACGAAGGAGAATTTTGTATGACAAGAATCGTAGAAGCATTGATCGAAATTCCGATGGGGAGTCAGAATAAATACGAAGTCGATAAAAAAAGACATCGTATCAAACTAGATCGTGTTTTATACTCTGCTATCTTCTATCCCGCTGAATATGGCTATGTGGAGAATACACTGGGCTTGGACGGGGATCCAATTGACATTCTGGTGTTTACATCTTATGCTACTTTCCCTGGCTGTTACATTGAAGCACGTATTATCGGTGCGTTAGATATGATTGACAGCGGTGAGGTAGATACAAAACTAATGGCTGTTTGTACCGGTGACCCCCGTTATGAACATGTAGATACCATTCAAGATCTGGCACCGCATATGTTGAAAGAAGTGGAGCACTTCTTTGCGACTTACAAACAATTGCAAGCAGGTAAAAGTACCCATGTACTTGGCTGGCTGGATATTCCAACTGCTTGTCGTTTGCTGGATGATTCCTTTGAGCGATATACATTATATGAAGATAAAGAAAAACTGGACTAACCAGTTTTTTTTATGGCATAAGATTATTTTTTGCTTTACTCCAGCAGTTCCAGATAAAATTTGGTGTGATTTCCGTTAAATTATTTGGATCACCATAAAATCCTGTATGTACCCCTGCTCGATAACCAGCACAAAGATCCAGCTCACGGTCTCCGATCATCAGCACTTCTTCCGGATTCATATGATACTTATGGATCAGATAATAGATGGCATCCGGTGCGGGCTTGCGGGCAAATCCCGAATCCGATGAGATAATTTCTTGAAACATATGGTCCATGCCGTGCAGGTGTAATAGGTGCGTCGTAGAAGTATGATCGCGATGCGTAAAAATATATTGCTTTACCCCTCTTTGGCAAAGAGATTGGCAAAGGTCATAAATACCTGCAAAAAGCGTAGCATGAAGTGGTTCCAGGTTAGCACATGCAGCCAGATAGTTTGGATAGAACTGCTCGGAAATAGAAAATTCCTCCGCTATCTGTTCATACGTATCTTTCACTGATTTTCGCAGTGCCTGAGCAATTTTTTCACTGGAGCAAGCAACATGCTCTTGCTTTAACGCAGTCAAAAAACCTTCAATGATGCAAGGATAGGTATCCATAATCGTACCATCAAAGTCCCAGATAATATGACGAAACATTTTATTTCAATCCTGTTTCTTTGCGCAATGTTTCTATTTCAAAGGGTTTCATACGCCGGTATTCGCCTGGCTTTAAATCGCGGCAGTGCAAGAAGGAAATAGATGCCCTATGCAATTTTTTGACTTTCGAGCCGACTGCTTCCAGCATCCTTTTTACTTGATGATTCCGTCCTTCGTAAATAGTTAGTTCCATTTGGGTCCAGTTGTTCTCAAAGTTTTTCTTGGTAATCCATGCTTTGGCTGGCTGGGTTACAGAACCGTCATCCAAACGAACGCCACGTTCCAGCTGCTTTATTTGCTCAGCTGTCAAGATTCCTTCCGCCGTCAATTCATATGTCTTGGCAATATGATTGCGCGGATGAATGACTGCATTCGCAAAATCACCGTCGTTGGTTAGAATAATCACTCCGGTGGTATCGTAATCCAGACGTCCGACCGGAAATACACGCTCTTCTCCCGCCACCAAATCCACGATTGTTTTGCGGCCGCGATCATCTGTTACGGCACAAATTACGCTGCGTGGTTTATACATGACATAATACACTTTGTTTTCTTTTTGAACTTGCTTGCCATCAACTTCGATGAGATCCCCCTTCTTCACTTTGAATCCCAACTCTGTTATGACATCTCCATTCACACTGACACGCCCATCCAGCATATATTGTTCAGCTGCGCGCCGGCTGCAAACTCCGGCAGCAGCTAGTACTTTTTGTAATCGTTCCACAAATACTCCACCTTTCATTCTTCTTATTTTACCCGATTTCCCTCAAGAATGAAAGTAATAGATTGTAAAATAGATGGCAAGCACGATAGCAATAATATCAGCTGCCAAGCTGACCGGAATAACATGCTTGATTTTCTTGATGCCAACAGAAGAAAAATAAAGGGTGATGACATAAAAAGTGGTATCTGTTGATCCTTGAATCACGCTTGCCATACGGCTTGCCAAAGAGTTCACCCCCGTGGTTTCATAGAGCTGCGTTAACACTGCCAGCGAGGCACTGCCGGAAATTGGCCGGAATAAAATCATCGGTATGATGGCAGGATCAATATTTGGATTTATGGCAATCATCAGCTGGGTAATCCATTCAAACAGCTGACTGACCCGCAAAAGATTCACGCAAAACAACATTGCCAGCATGGATGGAAAGACAGAATAAAACAGCAGAATACCTTCTTTGCAGCCTTCGATAAAAGCGTCATAGGCATTGATCTTCTTTACCCAGGAAACAATGCAAAGAAGCACGATGACACCGACCAGAATATAGGCGCTCATTGCAGGTGATGCACAATAGCATCAATCGCCAGCGCCAAGATACAGGCAATCAAGCTGGACCAAAACGCAAATGGCAAAAAATCTGCCGGATTGGCTGCATGATATAAGGAGCGCAAGGAAATTACAGTGCTGGCAAAAACAGTAATTCCTGCTGTATTCAAAACAATAAACGTAATCATGGAGCGGCTTGCGGTATCTTTCTGCGGATTGCATGCTTGCAGGCACTGCATTGCTTTTAAGCCGCTTGCTGTCGCTGCTGATCCCAAGCCAAAAATATTCATAACCATGTTGCTGGCAATATAGCCCAGTGCTTCTTTCTGATTTTTCAATTCCGGAAAGATCAGATGCAATACAGGAAGCAGTAAAGTTGTCAGGCCATCCATGATTCCTGCTTTTTTTGCCACGTGCAGCCAGCCGTTGAAAAAGCTGCTCATGGCAATTAAAGGCAGAACAAGAGTCAAAGTATCTTTGCCGATTCCGGCAATCACCTGATTGATTTCAATGACTTGATGATTAGCGATGCCGACAATGATAGAAATCAAAATAAGGCCCAGCCAGATGCGGTTCATGGTCTTCCCTTCCTTCCTGGAATTCTATAGACTTGCTTTCCTGTTTTGTGCTGATAAGTAACGATCAATTCCTGCGTTTGTGCATCGTAGGAAATGGAAACATTTTGGGGATCATATTGATCAGTAATTATAGTTAAATCTTGTTCTACAAGATACTGCCGGGATTTATAGTAATAGTTGCCCTTGCGCACTAAAACATAACTTT
>JAEWFD010000042.1 GCA_023388995.1 Bacillota bacterium | reverse complement strand
CAATTAAGCGGTGATCGTAGCGTGCAGCGAGGGAATGAGCAATGTACAAAAAGTGGAAAATAAAAATGTACAATTAGGAACAAAAACATTTTCCGGAAATTGTACAAAAATGTATTGACTTTTACATCCATATCGTGATTTTGAAATTTTACTAAAATCAAAATGTTATACCTTCTTACTCGCAAGACACGGTTATCAAAAGGAAACGGCAGACTATCAAAGCAGTTTATATGCATCCATCATCCTCACAACCATATCCTGGCTTTTTCAACATGATACTATCTCTGTTGATGCTGTGATTAAGCAACTAATGCCGATTCTAAAAGAACTAGTATCCTAGCTATCATAAAGGCTGCTTTTCAATTCAAAAAAGGTCCAAAGACCTTTTTTTGCTTATCTAACCGGATCAACCTTTTTGATTGTATTCTGAATTTTCACCATCAGAATATAACCTGCAAATATACAAGTAAATACATTGGCAAATATCACTGCATTATCTTGGATGATAAAACCATGAATCACCCATCCAACTACACCGACCACAAACAAGATATACATAAACAACGAAATACTGGAGGTATCTTTTGTCTTGTAGACCTGAATCAGCTGTGGGACAAAAGAAATTGTAGTTAAGATCGCCGCTACTGTTCCAATCATATCTCTTCCCCTTTTTTCATGCTATCAGTATACCATGAATTGATAGAGGCCACCAAGAATATCGGAAAAAGTCGAGGACTTCATCAATCTATGAAAGCACCAGCTGATCAGCATGATGAGAAGATTCAATGCGATTACGCCCATTTTCTTTGGCCATATACAGCATCGTATCTGCCTTATTCACAAGTCGCTTGGCATCATCTAAATCGAAGATCATATCAGACACGCCGATACTGATCGTAACATACATTTGGTGTTCTTCAAATAAATGGGTTTCAACTCGCCTTCTAATCCGTTCGGCAATTTGCACAGCCTCCTGGATTGTTACTTGAGGAAGGACAATAATAAACTCTTCTCCGCCATACCTGCCCGGCAAATCAATGCTGCGAATGCTGGTTCTCATAATCTCTGCCAAAGTTACCAACACATGATCCCCAAACTGATGCCCATAGGTATCATTCACTCGTTTAAAATAATCAATATCCAGCATCATCAAGCATAGGGGCTCGCCATTCTCCTTGCATCTTTGCATTTCCTGTTCCAGCAGCTGATTGATATGCTGGTGATTATAGAGATTGGTGAGTCCATCACGAATCGCTTTTTCCAATAACATATGATTTGTATTCTGCAGCTTGCTGTACATAGCTTCTATTTCCACTTTGCTTTGCTCCAGCTTTTCTCTTGCGATGTTACGATCAGTGATATTGCGCATCACATAAATAATTCCTTCTACGACACCCATCTCATCAACCAAAACATTGCGGTAAATCTCAAAATCCATTGACAATCCCTGCTTGGACAGATACGTAAATTCATAATGGCCGGATTCCTCGCCATGAATCGCTGCCAAATGCAGTTTTTGCTTCGCACCAAACAATTCCTCAATATTGCTTGGCAAATTCCTTGAAAAACCAAATATTTCATGTGCACTCTGATTGCCGTAGGTAATGTTACCATCTAAATCCGTCATCAGCACGACATCCGAGATTGCATTCATCACTGTTCGCAGCAATTCTTCCGACTTGGCAATATTTTGAAGCAAGATCCTCTGCTCCGTAATATCATTGATACAGGAAACCAAAACTTCTTCTTTTTGGTAAGTCCCTTTCCTCATGGTAATTAATCCATAAAAACTGCTTTTGTTTTCTCTGATGAATTCTACTTCTCTTTCATCAATGGTTTTTCCTTGCAGCAATACTTGTTTCATCTCTTCGCGAACGCCAGCTTTATAATAATGATTCGCATCGAACCCAATGATTGTTTCAACCGGCTGCTGAAACATTTGCTCCGCTTTGCGATTCGCAAACAAAATGCGGTTGTCTGCTACTTTAGTCAAAATAATTGCAAACGGCGTCATATTCACTACGGTCTGCATCAGCACTTCACTGCGCTTCAGCTCTTCCATCGTTTCCTTATGCTGTTCAATTTCATGTTTCAGACTATGAATTAAACGATTGTCTTGACCAAGCAGCAGATATCCATTGATTTCCTGAGACTGATCATCATAGATTTTCGTAATAGTCAGGCGCATCGGAATTAAAGTCTGCTTGCTGGTTGAAATCCAGAGGTTCACAAACTCTGCTCTTTTTTGTGTAAAAGAAACAAAAATTTCGTTCCAGGAAAGCGGCAAAACGGAGGTAAGCGGCTGGCCGACTACCTGACTTGCATCATAGCCCAGCAAATCTTGAAATTTCTTATTTACTCTTATAATCAAACCCTCGGAATCCGCAATCAGCGCCAAATCCATCATGTATTCAAATAACTCATGATTAATACGTTCACTTGGAATTTTTAAAAAATGATATTTTACAATCGCAAAATAGATGCCTAGATACATAATCATCGCATACAGATGCCCTGCATTCAATGATTGATAAATACCTTGCGACGGAAGAATGATATCCAGCAGCAACTGCAATAAAAACGGAATCAAGGCTGCATATAAAATGATCGCAGCTTGCTTTTTCTCATGTGCTTTTGCTGCTCTTTTACCCCACAAATAGATCAGCACCATAGCTCCCACAAGATACAGAAAATTATATAGGAAATTGCCAATATTAAAGACTTGGTACATCAGCAGCCGCTGTGTTTTATCACCTGAAAAACCATAGATTGCAAATAGAAAGAAACAGATACCTGGTACATACAATAACATAGTCACTATGCTAGACTTAATGCTTTGATAATTTCCCAATGTCAAACAAAACGACAAGACCGCTGCCGGAAATAAACACCAGCCGATTGCTGCAATATTATTAAATAAAACAAACTTTGCATTTGTTGTTGCCAAGTATGCAAACATGTAAAAAAAGGCCCATATTGTCATCAAAATACTTAGATGCAAAAATTTCTTATGTAAGATTGACTGCCGATTCTGCGCATACGCATAGCATCCAATCCCGCAGTATAATACAGAAGCTACCAATGATAATGTTGATAACACATGCTTCATAACGACTCTCCTCACATGTTAAAGTATGTATATGCTTATTATACTAATGTTTTGAATATAAAACAATTATAGTAATTAAAAAGCAGGTTTTTCACCTGCTAAATTACTTATTTTTTACCTAATAACTTGAACATATTCTTTTTATATACTTCAACACCTGGCTGATCAAATGGATTGATGTCAATCAGATACGAAGTCATCGCAATCGCTTTGAAGAAGAAGAACGCCATGTAACCAAAGCTATATGCACTCATATCATCAATCGTGATTTGAATATTCGGTACATTCCCTGTTTCCACGTGTGCCTGCAAAGTACCTTCGCAAGCCATCTTATTGACCCAGTCCACAGACTTTCCGGCAAGATAGTTCAACTGATCCAGATCATCCGCATCAGCTGGAACAGTCAGATCAAGTGTAGGTTTCTCTACTTTAATCAATGTTTCAAACAGTATTTTCTTGCCGTCTTGCACAAATTGACCTAGTGAGTGCAAGTCGGTTGAAAAGTTTGCGGAAGCAGGCAAGATCCCCATTCCATCTTTTCCTTCGGACTCCCCAAACAATTGCTTCCACCATTCTGCAACCATCGCCATTTGGGATTCGTAAGAAACCAGCATTTCTGCCGACTTTCCTTGTTTTTCCAAAATTCTTCTGGCAACTGCATATTGGTATGCAATATTTTGATCCAGCTGATCACTGGAGAATGCTTCCATCCCGTCGCGGCATCCGCGCATCAATTCTTCAATATCAATGCCTGCACTTGCAATTGGCAGTAAGCCTACTGCGGTAATGACCGAAAAACGGCCGCCAATATCATCCGGAATCACAAAGGTTTGATAGCCTTCTTGATCCGCAAGCTGCTTCAAAGTTCCTCTGCTGCGATCTGTTGTGGCATAGATATAGTGTTTTGCCTGCTCTTTGCCGTATTTTTCTTCAGCCAGTTTCTTCAGCAAACGAAATGCAATAGATGTTTCTGTTGTTGTCCCCGACTTGCTGATGACATTCACCGCAAAGGTTTTGTCTTGCAGAAAGTTCAATACTTGCTTGATATATGTCGAAGAGAAGGTATTACCTAGAAAAATAACCTTAAAATCATCACTTGGGTATAAACCATTCACCATTTCAACCACTGCTCTGGCACCTAAATAGCTGCCGCCGATCCCGCACACAACGATAACATCACAACGTTCCCGAATTTCTTTTGCTGCTGTTTGAATCCGTGCAAATTCTGCTTTATCATAGGTGCTTGGCCAATCCAACCAGCCTGCATAGTCATTCCCTTTTCCTGTTTTTCCGTGCAATGCCTGATGGCATGCTGTTACTTGCTCTTGATAGTCTTGTATTGGTTGTGATAAAAATGCCTTTTCTAAATTCAGTTTCATATTTGTTCTCCTTTTAAACGGTGCAATGCTTCTTCAATCCACTCCGGCAGAGCCTTTGCCAACGACGAAAAACCAAGCTTAGGCACTTCCACTTTCAGATTTCTCATATTCATGCGATCTCTGCGTCCTGAGTTCTTCAGAGCCTTCAATGACAGCCGCGCTTGCTTGTGGACAGCATCATAGTCGATTACCTTCACCAGTACTTTGTCATTCACTTCCACAAACTGGTGAACATCCCGAACAAACCCTTCAGAAATTTCCGATATATGTATCAATCCTGTTACATCTTTCTCTATCGTAACAAAAGCACCGTAGGGCTGAACGCCGCTGACAGTCGCCGTAATAATATCTCCTACTTTGATTTTCATGATGTCCTCCTTTTTCTAGTATAACACAAAGTTGATTGTTTTTTTACGAAATCCGTGCAGACTTCTATAGATATTTTACTCGTTTTTCGCTATAATAAGGAGCAGTGATGAGGAGGTTTTTCATGTATTACACTTTAGTAGCACCCTTTAGTGCCATTATTCTTGCACAAGCTTTGAAACCGCTGATTCATTACTTGATGAGCAAAGAACTGGATTGGAAATATTTGGTGGCCAGCGGCGGTTTTCCAAGTTCCCATACAGCTGGTGTAAGTGCTGTTACGCTGGCAATCGGATTGAAGCAAAACTTCAGTTCTGACTTGTTCGCAGTTACTTTGATCATCGCCTTAGTTATTTCCTATGATGCAATGAATGTCCGCTATTACGCGGGGCAGAATATTCAGATAACCCAGCAATTGATCCGTGACATTACGGAATTAAGCCAGATTCAATTGGATGACCCGATCTATTTTACTAAAATGAAAGATGTATTGGGCCATAAATGGTTTGAAGTCATTGGAGGCATTTTACTTGGCATAACCGTTGCCGGAGTATTATACTGGTTTCAGTAGAGGTGGAAAAATGAACGACTTGGAAACAATGGTCAAAGAAGCGATTGATCGCATTCGACCATACATTCGCTTTGATGGCGGAGATATTGAATTCGTGAGTGTGACAGAAGATGGTATCGTAACGGTACGCATGGGTGGTGCATGCGCCGGATGCATGTCTATTGAAGACACACTAAAAGGTGGCGTTGAAGCCATCTTGCTAGAAGAAGTGCCAGGCGTTGTAGAAGTCCGCCTAGCCGAAGAGAGTTATTATTATTAAGATGCTGCGGCATCTTTTTTTATCGTAAAATCCATTCAATCGGACGCAGTGAGTAGCGAATCAACAAGGTCCGCACCAATGCGATAATACGCTGAATTTGCAGTTCATATTCATTTAGGCTCATTTTGATGTCATGTCCCTGCTCCGTATACAGCAGCTCCGCACAGTCAAACAACTGGAACGGAAACAGCAGCCGAGCTACCAGATAGCTCAATTCCGGCTCGGTTAGCCGGTTATTTTCAATATAAGCAAAGACATCCTCATCACTCATCAAATCCAGCTTGACTAGCTCTGCAATATCGCGTGCCGGATGGTCAAAGATCACATGAAGGGGATTGCAAACCACCCAGGAAGACATTTCTTCAATGCGCTTATTGCATAAGCAAGTGGGAATCATCGCCATCTGCGGGATTGTTGATACATATAAAACGGCATTCTCTGCCATTCCCAAAGCAACATAGCAATCTACGATCAATTGATCGTAGTTCGGCAATGTTCTTGGCAGCCACGGAATAATCTCATGCTCTAAATGATCGGTACGCTCAATCCACTTTGCTTTTGTTGTTCTGATATCCAAAGTCTTCTTGCGGAACGTAAAGGCATGGATCTGCATGACATGAGATAATATAAGATCGCTCCCATTGCCTGCAATCAAAATATACTTCATGGCCTCATAGTCGGAAACATACTGATTCTGCCGATTTTTGATAATGGTAATGGGCTGAACTTGCAATTGCTGGCAAACCTGCTGAATCAGCGTTTCATACTCTCCCCATGGTTCATCATCAACAATGGGAACCAGCTCATACTTTGTATGATTCATATAGAAGACACCACCCACCATCTCCAGCGGATAGAACCCATACATTTCATAAAACCACTGTTGCATACAACCACCTCATGATAGCATATTAAAAAAGCATCTCTTTCATACATCACTGTATCAAATTGACGCTTTTCATCCATTCATTTAGGTCATCCATCGGAATCCCCGTAGTTACATCATTATTTTCAGGGGTCCATTCAATAAAACTTTGCATTTTGCCTTCATAGAAGAAGACAAATGCCGGTGCATATCGAATCCCGTATTTCTCCGTTAAAACAGCCCGCTTGCTTTTATCTTCAAATCCTTCAGACATTTCCTCATCCAAATCCACTACAGTCAATAAGCCATTCCAGCGAAAGTATTCGATATTCGGCTCCAAATAGTTCTCTTGCACTTTGGTACATTCATTGGCACTTTGCGTCCAGCAGAAATACACAAACATCGGCTCTTTCTTTTCAATGCGATGATCCAGTTCCGGCAATGTAACACGCTGCAGGAAATCAAAGGATGGCGTTGTAGAGGAAACAGGCTGTTCTTTCTCTTTGGCACAACCAGCCAAAACTGCCAGACAGACAACCAATATTATAATCCATTTTCTCACAACAACACCCCATTCTAAAGTAGCTCCATACTACAAATCCGAACTCGACAATCCCCTTTGTTTCAGTGAACTTTTGCTCTATAAGAATACCATTTTTTCTAATTTTTGTCTATTGCATTACGGGATTTGTGTCTGCTTTTCGATCCATGGGTAAATTGTCGGAACTTCTCCTTCAAATACCTCCAAAGACAAAGGAATCGTTTGCATCACTTCCAGCTCTTCCACGACAAAAAAGGAAAATACCTGTACTCTTACTGTCATTTCCACCGAGATCTCCACAAGCGCATTGTTTATGCCATATGGTGTAACCTTGCTGACAACCATTCCCATCACATCACCCAGCAAGCGCATGTGGATCGGAACTTTAGGACCTAATTCTGCCAAAAAAGGTACATGAAGCAGCATTCCCAGCGGCATTTCATAAATAACTTTGGAAGAAATGGAGCGCTGCTTGGGTTCTAAGACATCAATTTGATGTTCCTGAAACTGCTCGTATGCACGATTTAAAATAGAAGACAATGCCTCTTGAATTTGTCTGCTGATATAGCTCCCTTGTTCTTTTTCCAAAGAAAAAGACTGGGCTTGCACCGACTGAATCAAAATTTGCGAAGTCACATTACGTGCCTCATGAAGGGCAATCTGGCGCATATACGGAATGCTTCTTTTCCCGATCTGATAACTAGCTGTAAACAGCAGCGCGAACAGAAGGATGACCAGAAATACCCATTTGCGCCAGCGCTTTTGTTTACGGTAGTTTTTCAAGACCATCCTTCCCTTTCATCTGACATGTCACGCCATATTTACCGGCAGCATGGCTGAATCCAACTAGTTCGCCTTCCAGCAAATCCTCCAGCTGCCGTGCCTTTGGCACCTGCAAAATCATACAATCCGGATAGCGTGTTTCTAAGTATGCCAATTGGAAACTCTCATCACATAAAATGGCATTCGGGGTGACGATCAGATACAGATTCAGATGCGGCAAATAGATCTGCATTCCTAACACATGTTTGCTTTCGCTTAGTTCCATTCGTTTCATTTCCACCACTTCGCTCACCTCGCTTCATTGTATGTGGAAGGGAAATAAAAAAGACGGATTGCCGTCTTCTTATAAATAATTCTCAATCAGCCATGCCAGACCGTCTTGCTTTGCAGTCGGCGCAATTACCTGCGCTATTTCCTTGACACTTTCAAAAGCGTCTGCCATAGCAACGCCCAATCCTGCTTTTTGAATCATCCCGTAGTCGTTCCCGCCATCACCGCAGGCAACAACTGCTTCTAACGGTATATTCAAATGTTCGGCCAAACGCAGCAGTGCTGTTCCTTTATCGACATCTTTGCGCATTACATCCAGAAAACGCCGCTGCGGACGCATGATTTCAAAGCGATCCCCATATTTTGCAACGAAAATCTGCTCTACTTCATCCAGTCGTTCCGGTGTTTTCGTAAAATTCATACGCAGTGTATAGCGATCTAAATAACGCTTCATATCTGTTGGCCAGATAAAATCCATACCCACTGCATTGTGGTCGAAATGGACTGCTTCATCATAACCCGTCATGATCACAAACTCTTCCTGCATCAGCATGGTATGAATATCATGCTCGACGCTTTCCTGATAGAGCGTATGGACATCTTCCGTTGTCAAAGGATTGCGATACAAGACTTCACGGGTTTTGCAGTTGATGATTTCGGCACCATTGTTGCTGATAATGAAACCACCAAACTCAGCCAAACGCAATTCCTGCGCAAATTTCTCAATCCCTTGGGTCACACGACCGGATGCAATGGCTACAATGCATCCTTTTTGCTGAAGCCCGATCAATGCTTGCTTGTGGGCTTCGGATATTTCCTGCCGATCATAGGGAATCAATGTTCCATCAATGTCGGTCAATAACAACTGATACTTCATGTATATCTCCTATTCAACCTTGGTAAACAATTTGGCCGTCAATCACTGTCATGACGGTATTGGCTTGCACATCATAGAATGGACGATCCAGCACAACAAAGTCTGCGTCCTTTCCTTCTTCCAAGCTGCCGACACGATCTGCAATGCCTGTGATCTCAGCAGCATTGATAGTGATGGCCTTCAATGCATCAAATTCCGACAATCCGTATTTCATTGCCAAAGAAGCACATAGCGGCAAATATTGCAGCGGAATGACCGGTGAGTCAGTTATAATCGCTACTTTAATACCGGCATTGGTCAATACCGATGGTGTTTGGAAGGTCAGATTCTTAAGTTCAAATTTTGATTTATCACTCAAAGACGGACCTACATTAGCCACCACTTGCTCTTTTGCCAACTCATCAGCGATCAAGTGTCCTTCTGTACAATGTTCAAGCGTATAGCGAATATCCAGTTCTTTGCAAATGCGGATAGCCGTAAAGATATCATCTGCACGATGCGCATGCACTTTCAGCGGCAGTTCCTTCTTCACAACCGGAATCAACGCCAGCAGTTTCGCATCATAAGTAGGCATCTTAGCTGCATCTTTGGCGCCCTCTTCCAGCTTATGTGCATATTCTTTTGCTTGGTACAACGCATCCCGCAGATTCGCTGCCGTCTGCATTCTGGTCATGTTGCCTTTTTCCTTATAGGTACGTTTAGGATTTTCGCCAAACGCAACTTTCATCGCAACCGGATTCTTGATCAC
Organism: Bacillota bacterium; assembly: GCA_023388995.1. Taxonomy (GTDB): domain Bacteria; phylum Bacillota_I; class Bacilli_A; order Erysipelotrichales; family Erysipelotrichaceae; genus JAEWFD01. The sequence goes on along the minus strand of JAEWFD010000042.1, from coordinate 114,938 downwards.
CATGTCATCAATGCGCTTGCCCACTGTTTTCATAGCCAAAAAGGCTCCGCCGATGACATTGGCACTGCCCGGACCGGTTACTGCTGTTGTTACACCAGCATTGCGGGCAAATTCAAACGCTTCATCCATTGGGTTGATTGCATCAATGGCGCGCAAATTCGCTGTATTCACATGACTCGCTTCATTGCCATCGCTTCCTTCGAAGCCAATTGCACTTTCCCACATTCCAATGTGGCAGTGCGCATCAATAAAGCCAGGATATACAAGCTTTCCTGCCAAGTCGATCACTTCCATGCCGGCAGTTGGCTGGATCGTTCCGATTTGTTTAATTTTTCCATGTTCTACTAAGATATCACCAGCAAATGCTGTTTCCTGTATCGCTGAGTGAATAATGCCATTCTGATATAATTTCATGATTCGTTCCTCCTCTTTAACTCTATCATGAATTTTCAGAAAATGGTATCACAAAATCTAAAAAATGACTGTCATGGATGCCTTGCGCGCTGATGCCGTCTTTACAATGCTATACTCGCGACTCCATAGAAAAAATCTTTCTTGTCACAGATAACGCTCTATTTGCATTATCTAATCGGGAAAGATTTTATTAAAAGTAATTTTGCATTCTACCAAAGCTGATTTGCCAGAAGAATCAACATAGGAATCGTAACAATGCTAAACAAGGAACTATGACCAATGCTCTTGGTTGCCAGCTGATAATCCCGTTCATGTTTCTGGGCAAATAATGCTGTCGTAATTGCTACCGGCGCACTGCTGGCAATCACCAATGTCAACTTCATCGTATGATAGGACGAAGGAACAAAAAACAAAATCGCCAAAATACAACCTGGAAGCACCAGCAAACGAACAAAAGAAACAAGCCAAATCCGTCTATGTTCGAATATGGATTTGAATTCGATTTGAGCAAAGAAGATACCAAAAACAAGCATCGCCAGCGGCGTATTCAAATTTGCTATATTGCGCATTGCTGTTTGAATTACAGGTGGCAGTTTTACAGAGCAGACAAACAGCAGCAGACCAATTAGCACCCCGCTGACCCCCGGATTCGTAACCAGCTGTTTCCATGATACCCGTTTACTGTCTTGTTTCATCAAACTATACCCATAAGTCCATACCATAACATTAAAACATGCCAGATAGGCCGTTAAGTAAAGCAATGCTTCATTTCCTAAAGTTGCCTCTACAATAGGCACCGCAAAAAAACTGGCATTGGAAAATACGGAAGCAAATACCAATTCGACACCGTCTTTTTGAAACAATAGCTGCGAAACCAAAATCGAAATGCCAAAGCTAATCGCGGAAATCACAACTGTCAAGCAAAGAGTCTGCAATTTCTTCATATCAAATTCCATCTGATAAGACAATATAATCAAGATCGGAGTCACACCATTTAACAACAATGACGAGATTTGGCGGCTTCCTTCCTGGTTGATCCACTGTTTGCGGTAGCATACATAGCCAAAGCCGGCTAATAAAAACATCATAAATACTTGCGTCGCAAGTGTAATAGCAAGTTCCATAAGAATATCCTCATAACAAAAGTTATTATACACGCTTTTTCTTTGGTTACAAGAATTATTCTTACCTGCAGCAACTATTCATTCTATTTCTGTAAAAAATCCATACCTGTTTAGGAATGCGGAAGTTCTCCATACAAGCCCATCTTTATTTCTTGCATTGATGCAACACTTGAATGCGTATTCGCTCATACAAAAGAGAAGCATGGATTGCAGTATACAAGTGTGAACACAGGTGGAAAGCTGTATATTTACGCTTATATGAATCTCAAAAAGTGGCGATGTACACTATCATATTTTTGCTTGCTATTCTGCTACATTCTCTTTCCAGACAATCATTATTTCATTAAAAAAGCAGCTATCTCCGAGTATTCGGTATAATAACTGCCTCTTTATCGCTTGTTTAAACACTTTTTTATAATGCAAATTAATTTACATGGTTAATGCCGTAATCCAAAAACACATTGCTGTTATGAATGAAGTTGGTGTCATCACATATTTTTCCTTTTTACTGTTTGACAGAAAGTTCATTACTGTGTTTAAAGATAAATATATAGCAAAAAACATAGTTATATATTTGGTTACTTGATATGAAAACCACATATCAATAAATCCTCCTGCCTGTAAAATGGTAATACTTGCAAATAATTGAATAACAACTGAAATAATTGCCATAAATCGTAACTTTTTAGGTAACACTTGATACTGTCCGCCCATTGTGAATTCCCCCAGCGGAAGTCCACAGGCTACAAGTATTGTCATGAGTGCAATTATAATAAATAAGCTTGCCCCTAGAATCACTATCATCTTTTTCCTCCTTATCGCAATTTACCATTTATCTTACAAGCATTATATCATCTAAAGTCTAAAAAATATTACGTATGCTGGTATTATTTTTTATCTTCATTTCAATTTCTCATAAATTGCAAAGGCAATTGCCATTTGTTTTATAAATTGGAAAGTTATCTGTGAATTGTGATTGGGAAGTAATTCTGCAGACTGATTTAGCTTTCAATCAACCATTTATTTTTCCTTGCCAAGCAGTTTTGAAATCTCATTGGTTACAATCACGAGCAAAGAAAGGCTGAATACGATTCCCCACTGCACAACATTTAATGATGCTGTTTTGAGAATGGTATGAAACAGCGATACCTGGGCGACCATAAACTGAATCACAATGCCCACTAGAAGCGTTAAGATCAAATAGGGATTGCTGAAAAATCCTAAGCGAAAAATAGATGTCGTTCTGCTGCGCAAGTTTAAGGCATGGAATAACTGCGAAATTGAAAGCACCATAAATGACATGGTATGTCCGGTAGCAATGTCATATTGCAATCCAATTCGATAAGCTACAAGAGAAATGGTACCAATCAACAAACCATTGAATCCCAAAAACCACCAGCCACCATGCGCAAATAAACTCTCTTTGGGATTGCGCGGCGGTTCTTCCATGCTTCTTGGTTCTTTGGGATCAACTCCCAAAGCCAGCGCCGGAAAGGCATCTGTTACCAGATTGACCCACAATATTTGAATTGGCAGCAGCGGAGAAGGCATAGTTGGCAAAAATAAAATGGAAAGAAATAAGGTCGTTACCTCACCTAGATTGCATGACAATAAAAACAATACTGTTTTTGCTATATTTTTGTAAATATTGCGACCTTCCTCAATCGCACTGACGATACTTGCGAAGTTGTCATCCGTCAATATCATGTCGCTTGCCTGCTTGCACACATCGGTTCCGCTGATTCCCATCGAGACACCAATATCAGCTTTTTTCAAGGATGGTGCATCATTGACACCGTCGCCGGTCATGGCTACGATATGACCATTGGCTTTGAAGGCTTGCACCAGACGTACTTTATGGCTCGGTGATACCCGTGCAAACACACTGTATTTATTTACGGCATGTTCAAGTTGGGAATCTGTCCATCCTTGAATTTGCGTACCAATCGCACATTCGCTGTCATTGCTGATCAGCCCCAGTTGTTTTCCAATTGCAATCGCTGTATCGGGATGGTCTCCGGTAATCATCACAGGACGGATTCCGCTGCGGATGCATTGCTGGATTGCTGGCTTTACTTCCAGCCGCGGCGGATCAATCATCGCTGCCATGCCAATGAAAATAAGCTGCTCTTCCGCATCTTGTTTCAGCTGTGCCGCTGGCTTATAGGCGAGGGCAAGCACGCGCTGCGCTGCTTTGGCCATGCTTGATGAAGCTTCCTGGATTTTGCGCCGATGGTCTTCCGTCAGTGCCATAACCGACTCTTTGCAGCGAATTTTCGTACAGAGCGGAAGGAGTACATCCAATGCACCCTTTACAAATATTATTTTTTCTTTGTCATATTGATGGAAGGTACTCATTCGCTTGCGAGCAGAATCAAAAGGAATCTCACCAAGCCGCGGATATTTCATGTCCAGTTCAGTCTTCTTGCATTGAAGCCGATGCCCGTAAGCTACCAGCGCTGTTTCTGTTGGGTCTCCCAAAAGCTGCCCTTCTTCTTCCACTGTATCATTGCATAAGAGAAAACCATCAATCAAAAGTTTAGATGCTTTTCCTTGTTCCCCGACAAATTGGTGGTTTTCATAAATATTCACAACAGTCATTTTATTTTGCGTCAAGGTTCCGGTCTTGTCCGAGCAGATGACACTGATGCATCCCAGTGTTTCCACTGCGTGTAATTTCCGTATAATGGCATTCTTTTTGCTCATGCGCTGTACGCCCATGGCAAGAACAATCGTAACGACAGCTGCCAACCCTTCGGGAATTGCTGCAACTGCCAAGGATATCGCTGTTAAAAGCATCTCCATTATCTCGCGCTTTTGAATTAGGGAAATCCCAAATAATAAGACACAGATCGTAATACAGATTAAGCCAAGCAGCTTCGATAAGGAGGCCAGATTTTTCTGCAGCGGAGTCAGCTCTTCTTTGGCTTCTTTCATGAGCGTCGCAATCTTCCCGATTTCTGTTTGCATACCTACAGCTACTACAATGCCGCTTCCTCTTCCATATGTAACAAAGGTGGACATGTATGCCATATTTTTACGGTCTCCGACCGCTACATTGGCATCATGCAGCACCAGTTCCGCATCTTTATCCACCGGCACCGATTCTCCCGTCAATGCTGATTCATCCACTTTCAGAGTATGGGTTTCCAGAAGCCGCAAATCTGCCGGGATCTGGCGACCGCTCTCCAGCATCACAATATCGCCTACCACCAAATCAGAAGCATCAATTTCCCGAATGTGTCCCCCGCGCAGCACGACTGCATGAGGCGAGGATAGTTTTTCTAGTGCTTCCAATGCTCGCTCAGCCTTGGATTCCTGCGCTACTCCGATAACAGCGTTAATCACAACAACCAAGAGAATAATGCTGGCATCCAGCGGTTCTTTCAAGATCACGGAGATTGCCGCTGCCACGAACAGCACAATTACCATGGGTTCTTTCAGCTGCTCATACAACATCTCCCATAGTGTTTTTTTATGTCCTTTTTCCAGGGCATTGATGCCATATTTGCTCCTATGTAAATCGACCCTTGACTCTTCCAGCCCCAGCTTCGCATTTACTTTCAATTCTTCCAATACGATATGTTTTGGTCTTCGATATGCCATACAGATGTACCTCCTTGCAATCATCATCATGATACAAGAGAAAAGCTGTCGATTTGAGTCAAAAGAAAAGAACTATCCATCAAACAAGAACAATAGACAGCAGGAGCGATTCGCCATAGGTACGAACAATTAATTAAAATGCTGTCATACCCGATTTTCAGGAAATATCCTTTTCTGCCATCCATAAAAAAGCAAGCAGTTATCTCTTTAGAGTTTTCTGCTTGCTTGCAAAAGTTGTATTTTTCTTTATTCAATGATTACCAGAACCGTTGCATCATCTGCCTGAATATTCACAATTTCACCTTGTGCATCTTCTTCAATCGCCTGCAAGATCAAATCAATATCAACCTTATCTGATAAATCCATGCCATTGATATTCATTCCTTTTCCCGTCTCCAGTGCCAGTTTGATTAACGAAGTTGGTACATTTACAGTCACTTTGCTGTTCTTGCCATTTTCATTGCTGTCAATGAGCACCTTCAGCATCTTCATTTTGCCTTTTCCCCGTTGCGGCTTCGCCATTGGCAGTGTTTCCTCCGCAGCTTCTAAAAGTCTCATTCCTTCTTCAGCAGTAATCGTGCCATCTTGAATTAAATCCAGAATTTCTTTTTTGTTCATCTTATCTCTTTCCTTTCATGAGTTGTACAGCTTCATCCACTGTAATTTCCTTGTTTTTAATCTTAGCGAGCAGTTCATCATCTTGAACAGCTGAGACTGCAATCTTACTATCCAGTTTCAAAATTATTCCTTCCAATGTCTTTTTGATTGTCGGATAAGAAACTTTGAAAAGACGCTCCATTTCTTTGATATTCCCTTGGGCAATTACAAATGCCTCAACAAAATCCAATTCATCTTTTCGCAGCTGACTGAAACGCGAACCTTTAAATTCACCCTGAATTTCAATTTCACAGTGCTTGCAAGTCAATTTGGTAATGGTCAGCACCTCATCACATACAGGGCATCTTTGTATTGCTTCTTTCATCTTTCTACCTCATTTCTATTAAAATATAATTGTCTTCATCTTGCACTTCCGCCAGCACGAATGGTTCCATATGCTTTAACTCCTGTTTTGCATGCTTTAAAAATTCGGAAGTAAACAAAAGCAGCTGCCTAGTTTGCATTTCTGTTGTATCTGTAGCCGAGAAACGCAATGCTATTTTGGCGATAAATGAAATCATGGAAAACGGAAGTGCAGGTAAATGAATCTTATGTGCTTCCGTATCAATGCAGATCTTCACTTTAGTTGCCATCAAGATCACCTCTGCTATAGTTATATGACAGAAAAGCAATAATGTCAACAATAAAATTAATATTTTTAATAATTTAATTAATTTTTTTAATGTACAGTTAAACTTATGGTGATAATCATTGCTCGAAAGAAAAAGGTGAGTATGATACCCACCTAATAATTAACTCTTTGTCTTATAATAGAAATCTGCTTTGGCTTTCTTCAAAAGCTCAGCCGTTTCATCATCCATGTTTTGCTCAAGAAATTTCATAATATCCTGGAATGGGATTACAATTTGCTTGGCAGCGCTTTGCTTCGCCAGCGAGTCAAAGTGCTCTGAATCAAATAAATCCAAGCAAAGATATTGATATTTATAACCCCCATCTTCCTGCATCGTCAACTCACAAACAGTATCATCTACCGCATGAATCATCTCACGGCGAGGAGTCACAACACCCGATGAACGCAAATGATAAGTCTTTCCCATCATCTTTACCGGTGCTTCGCTTTCTACTATCCGTGCAACCAAATGACTATAAGTTCCTTTGAAATCCTGAATTTCCTTTAGGTACTGGCCGGTTGCATTGGCAATTAGCACGGCATCAACATCCCGCTCTTCAATCAACGATAGAAAGCGATCATAAGCCAACGTATCACTCTTATATGGAGAAAACAATTCCTCACAGACAATATAAACTAACATCCCAACACCTCCTCACTGTTTCTATTAACAGTATAACAAATTTATCTGAAAATAGAAACAGAAATGCTATGGTTGATTTGGATGCAGCTTGTTTGCATATCGTTTCAAAACTCGACATTCCGTGAAAAAACTTGTCTTTTTCTGTGGCTTTCTGTTGATTCCCAATAGTTACTATCTTATTTCAAAAACTGAAATGCTATTCTTTATATTCATAGAAAATCATGCTAAAAATTAAAATAAGAATAAGATACATGATATAAGTAAAAAAGATATGGAAAGCCCATATCTTCATGCAATACACACAAGTGCCCTAATACTGATAGCAGAATCAAATCCCGAACACGATCACCTCTATTGGTTATTACTAGAATTTTCCAGAAAATATTACTAGTTTCGTTATTCATAACTATGTTCTTCTTATCACAATATTTACATTCTGATCCATGTATTAAAATATTATAACTAAGCATCAACACCAATGAAAACGTTAGCACACTATTCACTTTGTCAGTAATTTTCTTGACCACCTCGAATATAATTGTTATTTACGTTTATCATCTGTATTCTCTTTATCAGATTTTTCAAATTTAAGATTCTCAATATGAATATAAATATAAGCAAATAATGAGCATGTTAATGAAACATTTATTATATTGATGTACACTAATTGCAGTCGTTCGTAGAAAAATGCACAAGCAATAAATGTTGTCACAAATGCTAGTATCGCATACGTCTTGCTATCACGCATATTCTTTTCCTAAGGCATTCGAACTGTTTTGTAGGAATTATTAATGAACGACCAATTTTGTGCCAATTCAACAGAAATTGAAGGACCACCAAGATCAAAAGATAGACCAAACCCTCCGAATGATACCGAAGGTTTTGCAAATGCTGCTGTAATACCACCGATTGTAACTTTTCCACCTGCAACAGCAGTATAGTGGGAACTAAAGCTTTGCAAATAGTATTCTTCATATAACCCAGCAGCAGGATCAACAAGTTGATACCGCTTATTTTGAAATGACATAACTACTCCAGCTCCATTTTCAATTGATCTGCTATCATATCCATAACTTATTGTTTTACTTCCACTTGTATAAATAGCAGTTACGTTTGAACTGATATGAAAATAACTTGCCTGTGATCCTAATGCGCCCAACGCTATATTTCTTTGGTAGTTCGACGTATCAATACCATTAGTATTCATTGAATAATTCACTGTCAAATATGTTACATCCGTAACAGAATTATAGTTATAAGCTGATTCATAAAAATTAAAATTCATTGTGGCAGCGGCAAGCATGCGCATTGCCTCAGTACCATCAAAATTCCTGATAGCATAAATTTGCTCATCTTTATAATTATAATATTCTCGTAATTCCTTATCAGAATACTTTTCGCCGATATCGATAATATGCTTATCAAATTGTTGTATATATAATTCCTTTTCACTTTTTACTTTACTTAAATTAGCAAAATTAAAATTCTTACCATATAATTGTTCATCAAAATGATTGATAGTTTCAGCATAGACATTAACTGTTTTTTGAGATGTTAACTTTCCGTCTACTTCTTGTGCATAAACATTGTTAACCATCGAAATTAAAAGAATAAAAACTAGCAAATTACCTAACAACTTTTTTATTGGTTTCATTTTATTTTCCTTTCATAAATTTATTTCTTTTCGTAATTTTCTAATAAAATAAATCTGGCAATTATTTTATGCCACAGTCAGGTATCATACAATAAGGTCTTACCGACAAATAATCCTGCATGATATTTGGTCTACTAAATAAATTTAAAGATAATAATAAACAAAATACTAATTTAATCATTATTTACACCCCTCCTTTGCATAAATTCTACCATAGTTTGTCACAGAATGTTTCACTTGGCTAAACATAATTTATTAGCCGTTAAGTATATATTTTATTTAATTCCCGCCAATTTCCTTCTAAATTTTAATAGTTTTTTATAGTTTCGCGTAATAGCTATTAAGTCAATTAACTCAGATTCAAAAATTTCATGGAAGAAAATATGTTCCTTATTTAGTTTCGGCAAGATATTATTCATGATATAATTTTCTAAATCAAGTGCTTTTGAGTCCATATTCTTAATAATGAAATATCTGTAAAAAACCCCAATTGCATCGTTAAGACTATATTCTAAATCATAGTTAAATATGAAATCTAATTGCGAATTTTTTTCTTCTTTCAAAATATGATATAAAAAAATGTTAATATTTTTTGCTTGCTTCATTTGACCATATAAAAGTGATTGCATAAGTAATGGATACGTTTCTAAATACAACTTTCGATTAAATTTTCTCATACCTAACATATAATAAAAATTGCTAACCTTAGATGCCACTAAAGAAGCACCTTTTTCTGATAACAAACTAATAATCTCACTCTCTAATTTATCAGTAAATGACTGCTGAATACTATCAGCCAGATTTAACTGAAAACAACATATTTCAATATACCTTAAAAGCAAAACTGACTGTTTTACTTTTAATTTTAGTTTCTCAAGCTTGTTAAATGCTGCAACAGCTTCTTGATTATACATTAAATATAAGCAATAATTTAACTCATCATTTGGATGTCCAGAAAATTCATAATTTATTTTCTTGAATAAGTTTAAAATGAGTTTGTAGCTATTTTTTCTGAAAGTCACATAATCAAACAGCATATCTCTTATAATCACCTGTAAATTTCCATCAAATATAGAATATATATTAAGATATTTGTAGTAGAGTTTATCATCGATGTAAATCCCACATAAATAATATTCTTTAATTATACTTAGCAAAACATTATATTCCGACAAATAAAAATATTCTTCGTATGGTTTTATTAGATTCTGTAAATTAGTTATCTCATCATCTAATTGCCTTAAATTACACTCCCAAATTGCTTTCAGTAACCTTTCAGATGATTCATATAGTATATCGCCTAAACTCGCTTCCCATATTTCTACATATCCTAATTTTCTTAGAATATTATAATAGATCACATCGTTATCAATTATTTTTCCTGTTGCAATGCGTTCATATGTCCTTAATGAGCAGAGTTGAAATCCCCGTTCATCAAGTATAAAATTTTCAACTCGCCAAGTACTATTTATATTACTATTTGTTTTATATTTTTCTTTTCTATAATATCCAGACAATAATCCAATAATTCTTTTTTGTTCATTTGTCAATTCATTCATAACTTCCTCCAATAAATATTAAAGTAACTAAAACAGTTAAAATAACACCATTATCAAAAAAATATTTTAAGTTATATATATAAGCCAACTAATTCTATTTTGGTTTCTACTAACAACGATCCTCTAAGAGTTCATTAAACAAGCCATTCCTCAAAGTTTTTGTACTTATGAAGAATGGCTTTTTAATATGCCTTATGGATGATTATTATCAAACATTTCCTATAATATTTTATGCCTATTTCAATCTGTTCTTGAAGAAGCCCGGCAACTCTGGAATATCTTCTTCCACTGGTTCTTTGCTGATGATCCGGGAAGCAGGTTCCATTCTTTCTCTTACTGGAGCAGTCGCCATCGGTTTTGCCATCCGATTTGTAGCCTGCAACGCAGAATCATCGAACCCTGTCGCAATGACCGTTACAATAATCTCATCACCAAGATTTTCGTTAATTGCAATACCAAAGATAATATTGACATCATTGCCTGCTGATTCTCTGATTGATTCAACAGCATCGTTGGCATCAAACAAGGAAATGCTGTTACCGCCTGTTACGTTAACAATGGCATTCTTTGCACCGGAAATATGAGCTTCCAAGAGTGGGGAGTGAATTGCTTTTTCCGCAGCTTCTCTTGCTTTGTCTTCGCCTTTGCTTAGACCAATCCCGATCAAAGCACTGCCTTGTCCCTTCATAACGGACTTCACATCCGCAAAGTCCAAGTTAATGAATGCAGGCACAGCGATCAAATCCGTAATAGTCTGAACGCCTTGACGCAGTACATTATCCGCTTCTCTAAATGCATCTACAAGCGGAATACGGCCAATCACCTGCAACAACTGATTGTTGCTGACGATAATCAAAGAATCTATGTATTGACGTAATTCTTCCAACCCGGAAAGTGCCTGATCCATCCGTTTTTTGCCTTCAAAACTGAATGGTTTTGTCACAATTCCGACGACCAAGCTGTTTTGCTCCTTCGCAATCTTCGCAATAATCGGAGCTGCCCCAGTTCCGGTGCCGCCACCTAATCCTGCCGCGATAAAGACCATATCAGCACCTTTTAATACTTCTTTGATGCTCTCTTCACTTTCAATGGCACTCTTGCGTCCCATTTCAGGATCACCGCCGGCACCAAGCCCTTTGGTTGTTTCCTGACCCAGAATAATTTTATGCTCGCAAACGGAGTTGTTTAATACTTGCTGGTCGGTATTGGCTACAAAAAACTCAACACCTTTTACCCCTTCTTCAACCATGCGATTGACAGCATTACAGCCGCCGCCACCCACACCAATGACTTTAATCTTCGCTACTTGATCATATTGTAATACGCCCATACTATCACCCACTCCTATTTCTTTCTTTCACTTTCGTTAAATAATAAATTTTTCAAGCGACCGGTGAATCCTTCTTCTTCCCCCGGCTTCTTTGGCAAAATCGCTTCCGCAAACTTCAGAGAATCAATACTCCCTTTTTGCGACAGCGTATACTCGCATGCATCTTTATATGCATAGAAAAGACCAAGCGATGTAATTAACGTAGAACTGCGGGCACCGAGCGTCTCCGGAACATAGGACTGTACATCCACTTTCCAGATTGTTGCTGCCAGCTCAGGCAAATCCATTAACTCACCGCCGCCACCGCCGATGATTACTTTCACCTTTGGTGTTTGCAGTATATCAGAAGCATAGTCATAAATTTGTTCTAAAAAGTCGATCATACTTTCTTTTATTACGGCTGACAAATCAGATTCACTCAAAGAATAGCTTTTTTGCTCTTTGGTCCACATATAAATAGGCAGATCATCCTGAATCTCTTCCATCAAGCGGCAGTTATATTGCTTCAAACGATCAGCGCTCTCTTTGCTGATATGAAATGTCTCCGAAATCTTTTGATCAATCTGCTCCATGCCGAATCCAATCAATTCGCTGGAAACCAGCCTGCCTTGCGAGAACAGGGAAGCTGTTGTCATTTGATATCCGATGTTCAAATAGACAACATGATGATCCACCGTCTGTTCAAAGATCGCGATTTCCTTTGCCTCAGCAAACGGCTGCATGAAAATATCCAAGATTTCCAATCCCGATTTTTCAACAACCCGAACATAATCATATACAGACTGCCGATCTGCACAAAGCAGATCAACATCAACATATAATACCTCACACGTTTCCTGCAGCGGAATCCGTCTTGTAGAGATGCCATTCACAATATATTTCACAGGCACGACATTGACAATTTCCATTCCCGCAGGAACAGCACTGCGTTGTGCCAGCTTCATCGCATTTTGGATGTCAGCAATCATAATCTGCTTGCTGTCATGTAGAATAGGAACCGTGATTCTTTGAGAAACTCGATTCATATTTACCGCCGGAATTGATAATAAAACTCGTTCTATGCGAACTTGCAGCAAATCACTGACATTTTTAACTGCAAGCATCACTGCTTGGCTAACCGCAGAAATATCAACAATTTTATAATTCAAAATACCGTTTGTTTGCACTCTTTCGACCCTTATTACATTAAATCTGGTATTGTGAAACTCCCCAATAACAAGCTTAATATCATAGCTACCAATATCCAAGGCTGCATAAATTTGTTTTAACTTCACAAAAATCGCCTCCTATAATTCTTTGTTATCATATCATAAATAGGAAAATAGATAAATATCAAAAGATTAGTTTTTCAACTTATGTTTGCAATTCATCGCCAATTTAGCGATACTCTTAGAATAGCAATCAATTTCTTTGATTTTTCTTACTTTTTTTTACGAACTCGCTATTGCTTTTTCAATCCGTTAATGATATTATAGTCAAGCGATATTGCTGACGAAAGGAGGTACGCTGATGTCAAGAGTATGTCAAATTACAGGAAAGAGAGCTTTATCAGGAAACAATAGATCCCACTCCCTACGTGCTACACGCAGAAAATGGAATGTGAATCTGCAAACAGTTAAAGTGATCATCGACGGCAAACCACAAAAGGTGCGTATATCCGCTCGTGCATTAAAAACTTTGAAAGCTTCTAAAGCTTAGTATCAAACTAACTGTAAATAAAAAGATCGTTGCTTGGTGTATGCCGACAGCGATCTTTTTTTTGTTTACTGGGTTGCATCTCTGGATTGAATCAGAATTACTTTTCCCTGGTAAATCGTAATGGTAGCATAGTCTTCCACAATCTCATTGGAGATTGTCAGTGTTGATTCGGGAACAATCCGTCTTTGGTAGAGCGGATACTTAACACCTTCAATTGACACGTTGGCAGCTTCCAGCACGATCATTGACAGATACGTAAAGCCTTGCTTGCTGATTGCATGAACACCAGCTTCTAAAATCTGCAGTCTATTATTTTCATCCGCAAGAATCAGATTATGGTTTTGGTAGTACAGCAACAGGATATTTGACAAGAAGTGATCGGCACGGCCATGCATCGCCCCCCATAACTCAATTTCTTCATAACCATGTTCCCGGGCCCATGCAATCGCACTCTCCGTATCCGACTCATCCTTCTCGCGCGGCAGAACAATAACTTCATCGCTATGCTGGCGGATCGTCTGCAACTGCTCAACATTGACCGAGTCAAAGTCGCCGATTGCCAGCACCATCTGCTTGTTTTGCTTGGCAACCAGATAAGCGCCGTAATCCACGCCGATAAACGGACCTTCCTCCGGCAGTTTTTTTGCCATCTTGGCAACTAATGTTATTTTAGTGCCCATAAAGAAGCCACATTGGCAACGATATCGCCTTTGAAGACATAACTTCCCGCTACCACAACATCGACACCTGCATCTAAGCAACGTTTAGCGGTCTCTTTGTTGATGCCGCCATCCACTTGGATAACAGCCGGATAGTGGTTCTCATCAATTGCCTTGCGTAAATAGCTGATCTTGTCCAAGCTTTCCTCCATGAAAGCCTGACCGCCAAAGCCGGGGTTTACACTCATAATCAAAACAATATCTAACAGCGGCAATACCTCCTGCAAAACCTCGACACCTGTTGCCGGTTTAATCGAAATGCCCGCCTTGGCACCCGCTTCATGAATCGCCGCAATCAGTTTCTTTTGATCTTCTACATCAGGAAGTGCTTCTGCATGGAACACAATGCTGTCTGCTCCTGCCGTTAAAAACATCGGGGCTACTTTCTTTGGATCATCCACCATGATGTGCACATCCAAAAACAGCCTGCTGCTGCGTTTGAATGCTTTCATGATATCCGGGCCGAACGTCAGATTATTGACGAAATGACCATCCATGACATCAAAGTGCAGCCACTGCGCTTTCGATTCATTCAATGCTGCAATTTGTCCCTTGGTATCCGTATAATCCAAAGATAATACGGAAGGTGCTACAATTAGTTGTTTCATTAATATACATCCTTTCCCTTGCACAATGCCAAGCATTCCATGTAATGCTCATAGCGGACAGCCGAGATAACAGTATCTGCTACCCCTTGCTTGACCGCACAATGCGGTTCTTTGTCATGCAGGCAATCGGTAAACTTGCATTTGCTGCGCCATTCTTTAAAATCAGGCACACTGGTCTCTAATTCTGCTTTCGTGATCTGGGAGAAATCCAAGGAAGAAAAGCCCGGGGTATCTGCTACCCAGCCACCCTTGACCGGCATCAATTCCACATGCCTGGTCGTGTGCTTCCCTCGTCCAAGTGCTTTGGAAATTTCCTGCGTCTTAATTTCAAAGGACGCATCCATCAAATTCAATAAGCTGGACTTGCCAACTCCGCTCTGCCCGGTTAAGACCGTTATTTTATTGGCAAACAACTCTTCCAATTCCCCGTTTTTATGCTTTTTGGTACTTTCAATGACCCGGTATCCACTCTTTTTATATTCATCAACCCAGCCCTGCAGCTGAACAGGATCAGCCAGATCGGTTTTGGTGATGCATAAAACCGGCTCAATGTTCTGATGCGCAATCAGAAAAATCAAGCGATCGACCAGTGTTGTTGAGAACTCGGGATTTGCTGCCGACATGACAATCAATGCCTGATCTACGTTCGCAATCAGCGGACGAATCAGCATGTTGCGACGCGGTGCCATGGATTCAATGCCATGCTGGTCATCATATTGGCAGACTTCGACAATATCGCCGACAATCGGCGATTGTCCCAGCCGCAGTTTTCCCATCGCAACACAAACTACTTCTCTTCCGTCATCCAGCCGCACGGTATAGCGGTTGGAGATAATGCAGTGAATCCGCCCCTGCATCAGTAACAAAACAAGTCGACCTGATCTTCAATACTCCAAAGCGTATCTTTCTTTGGATTCTGATCTACAACTTTTCCTTCTTCTATCTCTGCCAATTCTTCTTCTGTTAAGGTACTCCGATCCAGCAGAGTTATTTCCGCCTTAAATCCCAGTGATTCCAACATTACTTTTGCCTCCGCAGCATCCCAGCCAATTACATCCACCATTGTTAAGCGCGGTGCCTGAGCTACTGTAAATAGTATTTCCGTATAAATGGATGGATTGACTTTATCGCCTTCTTTTTTTCCTTCTTGGCGGATAATTGTTCCTGCTGTATAATCTCTCGTTTCTTCCGTATTTATTTTTACTCTGATATTAGTATCTGCTGCTTTGATCAATGCTTCTGCATCATCAATAAACATGCCCACGTAATTGCCGACAACGAAATATTTCCCCTCGGAAACAATCAACTGTACGGATGATCCTGGTTTGACGACATTGTCAATTCCTTCCACAACACCAACTACTTTTCCTCGTTCATAAACATCGGATAACTCGTAGCGGTGGACCGGTTTTACCTGCAGCTTCAATTCTTCCAATTTCGCAATGGCGCTTTCCAAATCATATCCTATGACATTGGGAATCGTGACTTGCTCTGTTTGGCGAAAGATTGTATTTCCAGTTAAGAAAACAATTGCCCCGATCGCAATCACCGAAAACAACAAGACCGATAATCCCAGAAGCCGTTCAAAAGATAAGCTGACCCGATTTTTCTTGGTAACCGGTGCATTGCCATTTGCCGTCGTCAAGATGATAGTTTTGTCATGCAGCGCTTCTTCCGGTTCAAACACCAGTTTTTCTTCTTGTTCCCGTTTCGGATCTAAGCAGGTTTCCGTATCCTTGCTCATGGCATGGACTGTTTTATAACGATTCAATTTATTCTTCGCTGTCGCTTTGATCACCACATTTTCAAGCGCTTGAGGCAACGTTGGATTAAACGAACGAATCGAAGGAATCTCTTCCCGCATATGTTTCATTGCTACTTGCACCGGAGCTTCTCCGCGATACGGTACATCCCCGCACAGCAATTCATAGAACACAATCCCTAAGGAATAAATATCACTCTGTTCGGTTGCCTGTTCTCCGCGGGCAATTTCCGGCGCCAGATAATGCA
The DNA here is from genome assembly GCA_023388995.1 of Bacillota bacterium. Classification (GTDB taxonomy): domain Bacteria; phylum Bacillota_I; class Bacilli_A; order Erysipelotrichales; family Erysipelotrichaceae; genus JAEWFD01. Next base: position 98,285 of record JAEWFD010000042.1, on the reverse strand, counting down.
CAGATCCCAGCACCGCATCTGCTTGCGTCAACTGTGCCTGCGCAGTATTTTGGGCTAGGGCTATGCCAAAGTCAGAAAGCTTGATTGTCCCGTCATCTTTGATCAGAATATTCTGCGGCTTGATATCGCGATGCACGACATTGTTTTTATGGGCATGCACCATGGCTGACAGTAGCTGTTTCATAATATACACTGCTTCATCCTTGTCCAGTGCTCCACGTTGGGCAATCAGCTGCTTCAGCGTCTTCCCCTTGATATATTCCATGACGATGTAGTGTTTTCCTTCTTCTTCTCCTACATCATATATTTCCACAATATTGGGATGATTCAATGCCAATGCAGCATTTGCTTCTCTTTTAAAACGCAGCACAGCTACCGGATCTGTCGCCAGATCACCACGCAATACTTTGACAGCTACTTCACGATTTAAAATGGTATCGATTGCCAGATATACATCGGCCATCCCGCCTTCTCCCAGTTTATGGAGCAGGCTGTAACGATTGGCAATTAAGGAATTCATTGTCCGATCTCCTCCTTTTGTAGGATCACAACTGTGATATTATCAATCCCGCCAAATTGGTTGGCTGCCTGAACCAGCAACTCGCATTTTTCTTTGGCACTCCACGGCTGCCGCAAGATTACTTGCAGCTTGCTTTCGGAAACCATGGAATGCAAGCCATCGCTGCATAGTAAAATACAATCAAATCCTTCATCCAAGGCAATCATATCAATGCGAATCTGGTTGAATACACCGATGGCATTGGTTAAATAATTCCGTTTGGGATGGTGATGTGCTTCTTCCATACTCACATCCCCTTGCCGCAGCAGTTCATTCATATACGTATGGTCTTGCGTTAAGCAAGTAAACTCATCTTGATGCAAATAGTATGCCCGGCTGTCGCCTACATGGGCAATCCGGCACATTTGATCATGTATCATGCAGGCAACCAGCGTGGTTCCCATACCCGTGTATTTGTCATCTGTAAGGGCCATGGCAAAGACGCGGTCATTCACGCTGCGAATCTGCTGGTACATCCATCCTTCCAGTTCATGAGATGTATGAAACTCACCGCTTGCTTCAAAGGCCTTTTTCAAATATTGAATGGTCTGTTCGCTTGCTACTTCGCCCGCTTTGGCACCGCCGATGCCATCACAAACAAGCGCAAACAGATCTGCTTGCGTTTTTGCTTTTTTCTTGCTTGTGATCGCAAAGCGATCTTGGTTGACACTTCGTACCAATCCAACATCACTGATTCCGTATGCATCAATCATGCTTTCCCTCCTTGGCTCGTTTAGCCCGAAGTTGCCCGCAGGCAGCATCAATGTCACTGCCGTGCTCTTTGCGAAGCGTTGCCCGAATTCCGCGTTTCATCAGATAATCATAGAATACCATTGCACTTTGCCGATCCACGCTGCGATAGCCTTTTTCATCCACCACATTGTAGGGAATCAAATTCACATAGGCATTCAATCCGCGGATCAAATCCGCCAGTTCATTGGCATGTTGTTTTGAGTCATTTTTGTTTTTCAATAAAATATATTCAAAAGTTATCCGGCGGTTGCTGTACGAGCAATATTCGTTCAGAGCATCCATCAGCTCTTCTAATGGATATGCTTGATTGATTGGCATTAGTTCACTGCGCAGTGCATTATTTGGTGCATGCAGCGAAATCGCCAAGTTATATTGATCATTGGCCTTTCCAAATTCCCGGATTTTCGGAACGATCCCGCAGGTGCTTACGGTCAAGTGGCGTGCTCCGATCGCAAGTCCCAGATCATGGTTGACAGTAGCCAAAAAGTCCATTACATTGTCATAGTTGTCGAACGGTTCTCCCGTTCCCATGATAACCACATTCGCTACCCGCTCATTTGTTTCATCCAGCATCTTTTGAATGTACATGACCTGAGCTGTCATTTCTCCCGCTGTCAGATTGCGGTTTTTCTTCAGCAAGCCGCTGGCACAAAACGTACATCCCATATTACAGCCTACCTGACTGGTTACGCACACCGATTTTCCGAAAGCATAAACCATCATTACAGTTTCAATCAAAGCTCCATCTTGCAAGGCAAACAAAAACTTAATGGTTCCATCTTGGGAAACCTGCTTGTCTACCAACGTCAGCGGGTCAATACAATACGTATTCGCCAGCTTCTTCTGCAAGTCCTGTTTTATATCACTCATGGCATCAAAAGAAAGGACGCGCTTGCGATACAGCCATTCATAGACTTGCTTTGCCCGGAATTTCTTCTCGCCCAGTCCTTCAAATACCAATTCCAATTTTTTCATTGGGAAATCATAAATTGTTTGCATATCTTCACCCATTACTCATTTTATCATAATTTTACTACTTTTTTAAACGGAATAACTTGGCAATGTAGAAACCATCCCCATCATATTCATGAGGGAACAACGTTTGTTCGTATACCACTTGATACTCCGGATATTGCTTACAAAACCATGCGACTTGCTGCTCATTTTCTTTTTTATTCAGGGTACAAGTCGAATAGACCAGTGTTCCTCCCTGTTTGACTAGCTGCGCACTGCTGTCCAAAATGGCGCGCTGCACTGCCAAAATGCCGTCTAATTCATCTTGCTTCGCCCGCAGCTTGATATCCGGCTTGCGGCGCAGTACGCCAAACCCGCTGCATGGTGCATCGACCAGAACATGCGTAAACGATTCCGGCTCATACAGCGTATGCGATATGGTGGAATCCACGGTTTTCACCTCGATGATAGATACCCCATAGTTCGCGCAGGCTTGTTCAATGAGCTGACTGCGATGTTCATATATTTCCTGGGCAATGATGCTTCCTTCATTCTGCATCCGCTGTGCCATATGGATCGTTTTTGATCCCGGTGCAGCACAAACATCCAAAACACGATCACCCGGTTTCGGATCAACCACCAGCGCAACCATCTGGCTGCCTTCGTCCTGAATAGCCAGGCGACCATCTTGAAAAGCCGGAAGCTGGGCAATCGATTCTTCAAAATACAGTGCATCCTCACTGTATTTGCCTGGTGCACATGCATATTCCTGCAGGATCGCTTCCTTGGTTGTTTTCAGCGTATTGACACGGGCGCAGTTGCGGGGATTCTCGTTATTGGCAATGCATATCTTTGTGCATGCTTCTTCGCCGTAATGCTTGGCCCACATTTTCACCAGCCACAGCGGATGGCTCGTAGTCAGTGCCAGCTTTGCGAGCGGATCGGTCTCTTCCACTTCTTTGGATGAACGCTGCACTTGCTTCAGCACGCCATTCACAAAAGGAGCATAGCCATGGCCAATTTCCTTGGCCAGTTCGACAGCTTCGTTGATGACCGCATAATCCGGAATCCGATCCAGAAAAACCAGCTGGTAGACACTCATATCCAGCAGAAGCTGAATTGCTTCCTCTTTTACCGGCCGTTCTACATGCTTCTGCCATAGATAGCGTACATAGCGGCAGTGCTGCATTGTGCCATAGACAACTTGCGTCATCAACGCTTTATCTGCTTGCAGCATTGGTGCCTCCAACGCTGTTTTCAGCACCAGATGCGAATATCCTTCCTGCTGATAGATTTTTCGTAATGCTTGCAATATTTGTTTGCGAATATTCATAAAACTCCTATTCTAACGTACTTGGGTGCAGATCAATTTCCAGCTGCCACCGGACGCGTTGTTTTTGCTTATAATGCACCATGCAATCATATAGCGTTTTCTTTAAGATAGCAGCATCCTTGCTTTTCAGCAAGATGCGCTTGCGGTAGAGATCCTTGGTTTTAATCAGATCACTAGGCCCATAGACTTTGCAGTCCTGATCTGCCAGCCATAGCTTCAATTGCGCTTTGACTTCAAAGGCACCAGTTGTCGCTATTTCATCCGCTTCGTGCGTGATCAGAATGCTGGCAAGATAGCAATAAGGCGGATAATTGCCCATATGCCGGTATTTCATCTCTGTTTGAAAGAAAGAACGGTAGTCATTGCGCTTTGCCATCTGCAGTGCATAGTGTTCCACATCGAAGGATTGGATAAATACTTTACCTGCTTTTTCAGCACGCCCGCTTCTGCCGCAGGCTTGCGTAATCAATTGAAAGGTATCTTCCGTAGCGCGAAAATCACTGCGATACAGCCCTACATCTGCATTCATCACACCGACGCACGTTACCAGTTCAAAGTCCAGTCCTTTCGCAATCATCTGCGTTCCGATTAAGATATCTGCTTCCTGATTCGCAAAGGCTTTGATGATGGTATCATGGGCATGCTTTTTGCTGGTGGTATCCCGGTCCATCCGCAAAATACGGGCACTCGGAAAATCCTCCTGCAACTCTTCCTCCAGCCGCTGAATGCCATATCCCAGCCATTCAAAATCCGTATGCTGGCAATGGTTGCAAACCGAATGGTATGGCTGCTCATAGTCGCAAAGATGACATTTTAAGCGCTCGCTGTCTTTGTGATAGGATAGCGCTACATCACAGTGCGGGCACTGGATGACTTCCTTGCAATGGCGGCAGCGCAGCACCGGAGCATACCCCCGCCGGTTCATCAGTAAAATGACTTGTTCCTTGCGTGCCAAAGCTCGCTGCATCTCTTGATAAAGCACCCTGCTTATTTTCTTGAAGTGGTGATTGCGCTGTTCTTCCCGCATATCCACAATGATACATTCGGGTACCGTTTCATTGACGCGCTGCTTTAATTCCAGCAAGGTATAAACTTGTTTCATGGCCCGGGCATAGGCTTCCAAAGAAGGTGTGGCTGATGCCAGAACCACCGGGCATTGATGATATCTGCCTCGTTCCATGGCAATATCTTTCACATGGTAACGCGGACTGCTTTCCTGCTTGTAGCTTTTATCATGTTCTTCATCCACGATGATCAGCCCCAAGTCGGTAAACGGCAAAAAAATAGCGGAACGAGTTCCCACTGCAATGGATACTTGCTTTGTCAGCACCAGCTGATATTGTTCATAGCGCTCCTGATTATTTAAGCGCGAATGATAGATGGCAACTTTATTCTGGAACCGCTGCTTTACCCGTTCTACCATTTGCGATGTCAGGGCAATTTCGGGAACCAGCAAGATTACCTGCTTTCCTTGCCGGATCACTTCGCTGGCACATTGCAGATATACTTCTGTTTTACCCGATCCTGTTACTCCATGGAGCAGAAACGGCTGGAAGGATTTTGCCTGCAAGATGGCATCCACTGCCTGCTTTTGCTCTGCTTTCAGCAGCTTTGGCTGATCTTGGCTGATGCTGTCCCATGAAGCAGCTGCTTCTTTCTCATACACTTCCGCATAACCTAAATCCACCAGTTTCTTGGCAACACCAAACAGCTTGCGGAAGTCGGCATACAAAAGACCAGGCTGCTCACTGACGTAGAGATATGCCTGCAGCTGCTTGGGTGTCAATGGTGCCGTATCTTTGGCATTGATCCGCACATACTTGAGTTTCTTTCCGCTCTCCTGCTTTTGTTTCTTTGGTTTTAAGAGGGTTGGAAGCATTGCCTGAATGCATGCCATGTAAGGAGCAACGGTATTGGTTTCCAGCCAGGAGGCTAGTTCATACAGTTCCTCATTTAACAACGGACGCTCATCAATGACGCGAATAACATCCTTGATATTCTCCTCTGCGGCTTCTGCATTGCGCACGGCATGTACTAATCCCACTACTTCCTGTGCTCCAAAAGGTACCAAAACACGCTGTCCTTTCACCAGTGCATCTATGCTGCGATAGGTATAGGTCTGATTGATTGCAAATACCGGATGCTGCACATAGATATCACAAAGATACATCGTATTCGTCCTCCTTTTTTTCTTGTTATTGTATCATAGTTATGACACAAAAACAAAAAAGAATAGCGGCTCTATGGAACGGCAAATATAGTAAAAAGACAAAAATAGCAGGAGATAATACTGTAATACAGCATCTCTCCCGCTATCTGATCTGCTATTTCAAAATAAACGGCCAATCAAACTTATTTCCTTCGATATCGAATGTAAATATTTACGATAAAAATTTTTTTTCATGAGAAATCGTTGACTCATTTTATCATCCACTAAATTAACCAAGTAATTTATCGTATTTCTGCCCATTATATACAACCCGTGTTATGACAACAAGCTTGTCTAATTCATGAACACTATAAAATAAAACATATTTACCCACCATTATGCGCCGATACTCCAATTCCAATTGCCCAGCTGGATTGTAAACAGCGTTTGCATAAGGAAAAGTTTTTAAAGAATCAACTGCTTTAGATATTCTTTCAATCAATTTCTCAGCCGCTTCCGGGTTAGAAAGATCACGGCTTATATAGCCTACAATATCAACCAAATCTTGCTGTGCAACAGACAGAAATTCAATTTGGTACATTTCATCACCTAAATAGCATCTTTCATTGCTTTTAAAACTTCTTCCGGAGAATATCGCTTTTTGCCAGCTTTTAATTCCTGCTCTGCAACTTTTAACTTAACATAAACTTCACTATCAAACTGCATGTTTTCATATGCTTCCATACTCAACACTACCATGCTGCCATAGCCATTTTTAGTCAAAAACACCGGTTGTGACGTTTCCTGTACAATTCTTGAAATTTCCGCAAAATTATTTCTCAAGTCTGAGACTGGCCTTATCATTTTCATATCATTACCTCCAACATTATATTAGCACAATTATGCTAAAAAAACAAATTGCTCCATACTTATCTCCATTTTCGTTTCTAACTTACTATTCACTTAAATGCTTTTATCCAAACATTCCATTCTACAGTTAAAATAACGAAATTTCCTAAAAAATAAACACTAAATACAATCAATTATTATCTTACCCGTTTTAGGTACATTATTTGCTAATACGGAGCCGTGCTTTACTTCATTACGTTATGCATATCACTACTTATTATCAAATGAAAGCACATTGCTTATGCAACTACCTGCGCCAAATATAAAAGGAAAGCCGCAGCCTTCCTAATTCTCAATGTGTTTATGAATTATTTCCGTAATTTGGGCAGCAGCATGCTGAGGCGTATCATTGCAGACAACATACTCATACTCATGCACCAGCTTCATTTCATTTTCAGCTTTCCCTAACCGTTTTTGGATTACTTCTTCCGGCTCGCTGCGACGTCCGCGAATGCGGCGTTCCAGTTCTTCCATAGTCGGCGGGATAATGAATATAGTCAGCGCATCACTGCACTTCTCTTTGATTTGGATCATGCCTTGCACTTCAATTTCAAGCAAGACGTTTTTCCCTTCATTGCGAAGTTTTTCCACATAAGAAAAAGGTGTACCATAATAGTTGCCGACAAATTGCGCATACTCCAGCAAATCTTGTTTGGCAATCGCAGTTTGGAATTCTTCTTCACTTACAAAGAAGTAGTCTCTGCCATGAACTTCACCCTCACGCATGGGACGGGTTGTCATAGAAATGGAATACGCTAAGTTCAATGAAGCATCATTCATGAAGTATTGCCGAACAGTTCCTTTACCGACACCGCTCGGTCCGCTTAATACAATGAGTAATCCCTTTTTCATCTGCTTGTCCACCTTTATAATGCTCTTTATTGTATAGAAGAAAGCAAGCAAAGTCAATGATACGAAGGCGAAAAGAAAAGATTTTAGCAGCAAAAAAATAAAACCGTCAGACGCTGCAAAATAAAAACCATGGTATACTACCCATATGGAAAGAAGGTATAGATATGAAGACAATTGGATTACTTGGCGGAATGAGCTGGGAGAGCACAAGTTCCTATTATAAAATAATCAATGAAACCATCAAAGAACAATTAGGCAGTTTGCATAGCGGCAAGATTATTCTTTACAGTGTCGATTTTCAGGAAATTGAAGAATTGCAACGGCAAGGCAATTGGGATGCCTGCGCTGAAATACTGGGAAAAGCAGCTCATGCACTGGAACTGGCAGGTGCGGATTTCATTCTTATTTGCACGAATACAATGCATCGCGTGATTGACCAGATCCAGCAGCATTGCAGCCTTCCGTTTCTGCATATTGCGGATATTGCTGCAGAGGCATTGGTTAAGCAGAACATTGCAACGGTTTCGTTGCTGGGAACATCTTATACCATGGAAGGAACCTTTTACCGTGAACGGCTGGAACAAGCAGGATTAACAGTCATGCTCCCGAGTGCAGAGCAGCGAAAGAAAATCCATACGATTATTTTTGCGGAATTATGCTCCGGCATTATCAGAGAAGAGTCTAAACAATTCTATATTGAAGTCATGAAGGAACTGCAGGAACAAGGATCACAGGCAGCCATTCTCGGCTGCACCGAAATCGGGCTTCTGGTGAACCAGGATGATGTTTCTTTCCCGCTGTTTGATACAGCCTATCTGCATGCTGTTGCAGCAGCAAAGGAAGCACTGAAAACAAAGTAACGAAAAGCAGTCATTTATGGTATCATAATAAATGGAAAGTGGTGGTACGATGGGATTAGATGGATTATTCCTTTATCAGATCAATAAGCAAATACAGCCGTTTTTGCCTTGTAAGATAAATAAAATATATTTGGTAAGCGATACGGAGTTATTGTTTCATTGCCGTGGCAATGGTCAGAATTTCAAATTGATGATATCTACGCATCCGCTGTATGCACGCATGAACATTACCAATCGCAGTTATCCGACTCCTGAAATTCCGGGTAATTTCACGATGCTGCTACGCAAGCATTTAGAGGGCGGATATATCAACGTCTTCCGTCAGGAAGGATTAGACCGCGTTTTTGTCATGGAGATCAGCAGCTACAACGAGATTGGCGATCGCATTCAATATCAGCTGTATGTGGAATTGATGGGCAAGTATGCCAATGTCATTCTTTGTGACGAGCAAAATAAAATTATGGATGCTCTGAAACGAATTCCGCCCTATGAAAACACCAAGCGGATCATTCAGCCCGGAGCACGCTATACGGAAGTTGAAAAACACGATAAGAAAGATCCTCGCGTTATCGTTGAGGTAGATCCGAATATGAGCCTGGTGAAACAATTTCACGGCTTTTCTCCGTTGCTGGGCATTGAGGCAGAATATCGACTCGCCAACGGGCAAACCTTCCAGCACGTGATGGAAGAAATTCTGCAGTCCGAAACGATGTACTTGCATCATCTTCCTGCCATGATTGAATACCATTGCATTCCGCTCACCCATCTGAAAACAGATGCGGAAGCGATTCCTTTAATGGAAGGGTTCGACTTGCTGTTTTACCATAAGGAAGAACGTGATCGCATCCGCCAGCAAACCGGCGACTTATATAAATTTGTCCGCAAAGAACTGTCACGCAATCGTTCCAAAGTCGTTAAACTGCAAAGTACGCTGGAAGAAGCCACGCATTCTGACAAGTGGCGAATCTATGGCGAACTGCTTTATACCTATGCGCATACGATCGAAAAGGGCAGCAAGCAAGCGACACTGCCATCTTTTGAAGATGATCAGGAAGTTGTCATTCCGCTTGATCCCAAGCTGGATGCGCGGCACAATGCGAAGAAGTGTTTTCAAAAATATACCAAAGGCAGAAATGCCTTGGAAATTGTATCTGACCAAATTCAGAAAACCGAAGCAGAGATTGCCTACTTCGAACTGATCGAAACACAACTTGATCTTGCTGACTTCCAAGCTGCCAAGGAAATCCGCCAGGAACTGGCAAATAAGGGATACTTGAAACAACTTGTCAGCAAGGTTAGAAAAAAGAAAGAAACAGTGCCGGCATACAGCACCTACCATGTCGAACAGGCTACGATTTATGTGGGTAAAAACAACATGCAAAATGACTATATCACTTGGAAACTGGCTAAGAAACATCATACATGGTTCCATGCCAAGGATTTGCATGGTGCTCATGTCGTTGTGGATGCTGAGGAATTAACGGAGCCAATCATTCGCGCTGCTGCCAATTTAGCTGCTTACTACTCCCAAGGGAAGCAATCTTCCAGCGTTCCTGTCAATTATGCCCTGGTCAAGGACCTGAAGAAAATACCAGGCAGCAATCTAGGCTTGGTAGCATTGTCGAGCTATAAAACGATCTATATTGATCCGGATGAAAAAGCAATTCAGGGCTATGCCAAAGAAAAATAACAAGAGCAAGCAAAACTAAAACAAGGTGTCTGGACCATAAGTCTAAACACCTTGTTTTCTGTCATGTCTTTCATTAAGCCTCAACAAGCAAATTCGCTGTATCATACATCACTTTCGCATAATTGGTCTTAATCAGTTCTCGTTCCAGCAAGATACCTGTTTCTTTATCAATACACTCGCGAAACACCTTTCCTGTTCGATAGACAATACCTTCGTTTGCAATGAATTTCTCGTCTTCGGCTTTCATATGGTATTTTATGGAAAGAGGCTTTGTTGTACGTATTTCTCCGCATAAATACTCATCATTGGTATACACGATCAGCTGATAAACTTGATCGGTATTGTTTTGAAAGCGATAGTCTAAATAGTTATACATAATGGACGTACCCGTACCAAAAGGGATTTGCCTGCCATAGTCAGGAAACAAGTCATATTCATCGTGATGATGGTGTTCAACAATATCTAAAGGTGTATGCAAAACAAGCCAATGGATTAAGTTTGTGAACTGGCACATCCCGCCCCCGGTTCCGCTCGCAACGTTGCCATTGCTGATGGTCAGTCCTTCTTGATATCCTTTGTTCTTGGAACAACTTCCTACCAAGTGCCAGAATGAGAAAATTTCTTGCGGTTTTATGAGAATGCCGGATACCTGCGGTGCTGATATACCTAAATTTACCACCTTGTTCTCTTGCAGCTGCAAATCCACATTGCCTAGCTTTCTGCGCATCAATGAGTTATGCGAATAGATGCAAAACGGTAAAGGCTGATTGCTTTTTTGCGTTGCAAACTGCCTGCTCGAAAGTAAATTGCGCAAGTGCCTTTCTAATCGGCATTTAAACTGCGATATGCGATATGTTACAGGTGAAATCTCACAAAATAATCTTCGTTTACGCATTGTCTATCCCCCTAAAATTGCTCTTTTGCAACGATAAATACACTCTTTCGATTTGCATCATATTTTTTAGATGTGAGCAGAATTGCTGTTTCTTCTATGGCAGATGCACAAGCAATCAAAAATAAGATAATACCCGGCAGCAAAGAAGATGCAGTATGAATCACAAGTATCGGCACATACAAGTACAACGAAATCCCTGCTGCTTTATTCCCAAGCGTATGCAAGATACCCCAAGTCTGAAATTTCCATCGCGTGATAACTAGATTCACGATCCTTATAATCAAGACAATTCCTACTGCCAGCAAAAACCATGATTCTTTCATGATAGCGGTATGGACAAGCAGAAGATAGAGGATCACGAAACAGAAAACAGTATCTCCTAACGTATCGAGCTGCTCGCCAAGTCTTGACTCCAAGCGGAAACGGCGAGCAATATATCCATCCAGCAAGTCACTGATGCCGCACAAGAAGTAGCATGCGATAAATGCCGTTTGATTCGTAACCAGAAACAACAAAGCAATTGCGGCTATTATTCTGAGAAAAGAAATACTGTTCGGTAAGTGTTTCATAGAAACATTTTTCATACTACATCCTCTTTATTCTACTACTATGATACCTGTCCTATTTTTTTATAGCAATAGAACTTTGATTATTAGTTGATTTATGCATACGATTTGCTAAGAAGTCTATCTGTGACAGACTAAGGTATTATCCATTATAACAAAATGAAATTGAATTATATTTTTGCAATATACTGGATTATCCAGGCAATAATCGAGCAAGTTTCAAATTTTTCAACTCTTCATGTCGGCAGATGTTAGAAGCAGTATGATTCATGAAATGCATCAAGATATTTTTTGATAGATTAAATATAAATCACTATGCCTAGATTTCTTTTTAAGCTATTTTTACCATGCAATTTTTTATCATACTCAGCATTGTAAGGAGTTGTGTAGAGGGTAAAATTTTACAACATAAAAAAAGATAGAAGCATTTTGCTGACTCTATCTTTCTTTGTCTTTGCATGTCTAAGAGTTACTTGGAATTAGAATACATTACGATTGATAATGTTGGTAAGTTGCGCATTATTTGTATTGGTGTTTGTATTCGCATTTTGTAAGAATTGGTTTTGTGTTTGTGTCATAGGACCCATTTGGAACGATGGGGTCATAGGTGTGAATGGCAATGTAGGGGCTGCACCACTGGCAAATGGATTCGCTTCAATGACATCTTCTTGGCTGAATGAATTCGTTACGTAATAACGAGGGGTGAAGACATGATGTGTAACCGTTCTGTTGTCAATTGGAGTTATGATAGGTTGTTCATGGGCAACTTGACGATGACTCACTTGTTCCCTAGTCGGCATAATCACTGGATTTGGCTGAATATTAGGGGCGCAATGAGGTTTTGGTGGACATCCAGGCAGTACGCAAGGATTGCATGGTGTTTCTCCACAGCATCCGCAGCCATACCCTCTTTCATTAAACATATTCGGATTAAAGTACATAGATTTCTCCTCCTTTCAATTATACATATGTTAAGCGTAATTTCGTGTCTATGTGTTCAACTAGTCTGAATCGCAAAAGTCTGGCATAAGGTTTTATGAGGTGATGGAATGAACAAGTTGATACTCCTTCTATTTGCCCTTTTATGCGGGTTTTCCATCTGGCAAAGCAATTTGGTGCTTACGACCTCCCATACTGTTCTCCAGCTTTTTTTTGAAGTTCTGATTCCATCCTTATTTTTTATGATGTTTCTTTTGAAAGTAATGGAACAAACGGGCCTTCTTGCCTATCTGGCAAAGTGGCTGCGCAAACCCGCCTATCTTCTATGTAAAGCAACACCATCCGAACTTCCGTATCTATTAAGCGGACTATGCTTAGGTTTTGCGGCCAATGCAATCCTTGTCAAAGAAGCATATTTGCAGCAGAAAATCTCTCAGGCAAGCGCGCAGCGTCTGCTGTATACATGCCATACCCCAACAATCTCTTTTTGTGTGCTAACCTGCGGAACCTTGTTGCAAGATACCAATCTAGGCTTTCTTTTATTTGGCATTCAACTTGTTGCTGCATTGCTGTTTTACCGTTTTTTAAGCGGCAATGATATGCCGCTGCCCATTCATAAGCAAAAACCGCTGCTTTTGAGTCTTCAGGATGCACTCAAAACCACCGGTTTCGGTTTATATCAAATGGCAGGCTATATACTGATTGCCAGCGTGATATTAAGTTTTATAACATATTTTCTGCCAGCAGAATTATATTTGCCGCTGCAAAGCATCACAGACTTTGCCAGCAGCGCTGTTGCCGTCTGCAAACTTGCATTGCCGCAGGTCCATAAACTTTTGCTGCTGTCCGTCATCTTCGGCTTTGGCGGCTTTTGCGGACATCTGCAAGTCTATGCGATGTCCGATCCCATTCCTTTAAAGTACCACCGTTATTTCGCATGGCGAATTGCCCAGGCCTTTTTCAGTGCCGGTTTATGCTTTATTTATATTTCGCTTCAAGTCTAGGAATAATCTCATCCGGCACCAAACCCTTCAAAGTTGCATGATGGGCCGCCAAATCCTTTACAACACTGCTGGAGATATGCGCATATTCCGCTTTGGTTGCCAAGAATACCGTCTCTATTTCTGGTGCTACATGCGAATTGATATGAGCTATCTGCAGTTCATATTCAAAATCCATCAATGCCCGCAATCCACGAACAATCACTTGCGCCTGCTTGCTTTGTGCATAAGAAGCGGTCAAGCCTTCCCCAACCTCAATTTTCACATTGGAAAATTTCCGGCATGCCAGTTCCAGCATCTCTTTGCGTTCTTCTGTCGAAAACAAATACTTTTTCTGGGCATTCTGCATCATGACTACATACACTTCATCAAACATTGCACTGGCCCGTTCAATCACATCCAAATGTCCCAGTGTCACAGGGTCAAAACTTCCCGGATAAATCGCAATCGTCATAAACTATTCCTTTCATAGATGGCAATTCTTGTAATACCAAGAAGCACATCATTTCTCTTGGTTAAAGAAGCATACGCTTCTTTCAGTTCTTCATCAGGCAAACACTCGCATACTACGAGACCATGCTCTGCAATCATGTTGTGCGTGCATAGATACTCCAGAATATGATCCAGCTGCTTTTGTTTGTACGGCGGATCTAAATAAATCAGATCAAACATTTCCCCTTGCAATGCTGCGAGGGCTTTTTGATAATCCATCGCCAAGATCTTGCAGTGATCCAGCACTCCCAGTGTTCTTGCATTTTTTTCAATGGTTTTCACCGCAATGCGGCTGTGATCCGCAAACACAACCTCTTCCATGCCTCGTGACAATGCCTCAAAGCCAATGTTGCCGCTGCCGCCAAACAAATCTAAAACCCGCCCACCATCAAAATAAGGACCAATCCGGTTAAAAACGGACTCCTTGATTTTGTCTGCGGTAGGGCGGGTATCATTCCCGGGAACAGGTTCAATGATACGGCTGCGAAAAGTTCCTGCTACGATTCTCATTTTTCATACTCCTTGTATAAACTAAACTAAGTAGGGAAAGATAGTATTGCATCCTTTAAGATGCACCAAACTTTGTTTCTCCTCTTCCCCTTTCTTTAAGAAGAAGCGTGTCCCCCCACGCTTTTTCTTTTTTTACTGCATTAAGAACATGCTTGCCAAAGAAGCATATTGTCCCACTTGCTGAATCTTGTCGCCAAATGTTTTCTTGGTCACTACTTTATATTCATTGATAAACATAAACTCATCCTGCGGATAGCGGGTTAGATGCTTAATCCAATATGGCCGATGCCGCAGATAAAACATCAACTCATCGTCCGCCATCAATCTCATCACCAGATCCCATCCCATCAGTCATTAAACCTCTTGAAAATTTTTCTGCTTTTATTTTCTGCCGGTTCTTCCGTATGCGAGAAATCCTTTACAACCCCCAGTATCTTTTGAAGCTGGTCAATGGTATTGCTTACCTTATTGTAATCGATGGATGAGAGAATGGAAAGAATATCATAGGTACTTGCCGTGCTTGCTGTACCGGCACTTTGCGGCGGTACCTGTGCTTCCTCCGGTTTCGGCTCCATGCTTTGTCGGATTCGTTCAAATTCTTCTGCATTCTCACCAAATAAATCATATAGCTCATACACTTTCTGCCAAGTCAGTAGCCTTGCATCTACAGCCGCCTTCAAATACATATTGCGGCGGACAAAATCTTTAAATTCCTCTAGTTTGTGCATACACTCACCCACAATATCTTATGCGGGAACAGTGTATTTTGTGACTTGTTATTGGATTTCTCCGCGCTTGTAGCTGGCTATAACGGCTTGTACAACGCCTATCGCCATCATGCCCGTCAGGGTTGAACTTCCCCCTTGGGAAATAAAAATCAGCGGTACACCCGTCATCGGAATCAAGCCTGTTACACCTCCAACATTCAAAGCAAAGTGAATAAAGAAGTAGCTTGCCACTCCAATTAACAGCATCCGTGCAGCTGTACTGCGTATTTTCATGGCATATTTGAAAATTTGATATAAGAGAATCACATATGGAATAAAAATCAAGGCGAAACCCAGCATTCCCAGTTCTTCTACAATAATCGGCAAAATGGAATCCGTCTTAGCTGCTGGCACATATCCATACTTGTGAGTAGACTTTCCAAGCCCTACGCCGGTCCAGCCTCCGGTAAAGAAAGCAACCAAGCCATTGACAATCTGATAACCGTCGCTATGGTTGAAAGCAAAGGGATTTACAGCCAGCTCAAAGCGCTGAATTTGATAAGCACTGAAAAAAGGCAAATGCTTGACAATCCCGATGCCTAAAGGAGACATCAGGAACAGTGCAAGACTGCCGACTACCACAATCAACATCCACACCGTGTTTTGAAAGCCGCGCATGACCGGATGAATCGGAAATAACGTCAAAATCCCAACCAGCATCGCCAATATCGCAAATGAACCAAAGTCTGGCTGCTTCAATACGAGTATTGCTGCTGCCCCCAGAAACAATGCCGGGGCTTGCACGACATCTTTTAGCTGAAAGCGGGAAGAATTCGGAAGATTCCCCCAATACCCTGCTAAGTAGATAATCGCAAATAATTTGATGAGTTCACTCGGCTGAATCGTAAAATTCGGCAAGGGATTGGGAAGCGGGATGGTAATCCAGGCCCGAATTCCATATTGATTGGGGAATAAAAAGGTCACAGCGATCATAGAAATTCCTGCTATCATTAAGATTCCGCCATATTTGCGTGCCGCTTCCAATGTAAAATACCGGGAAAGCAGCACCATCAAAACATACCCGCCTACCAAAAACACAGTTTGACGCATCAGCGTCTTCAAGCTTCCCATCGTATCAAACACGGCATCCTGGCTGCTGACTGAAAGCAGCATCGTGGTGCCGAATGCACACAAGATTAATATACATACGTGAATCAGCAAATTATATTGTGCAGGCATGCGAAGAGAAAGCTTTTTCTTTCCAATCTTTAGCGCCATGTTTGTCAGCTCCTTTTTTTGTAGAATATGGACAAAAAAGCAATCCATCACTACCTGACTATTATATCGTTTTTTCGAAAACTTGGCTAGAAAATCATTTCTTTCTCTTGAAAATGTAGGTGAATACAAAGGCCATTATTTAGGGACTGGAATACGATATCTTGAAAGGAGGCTTTCTTCATGTACTATTACGGATACGGTGGAAATCAGGGAGGGTATGGCGGCAACTGCTGTAACCCTTATCCTATGAACCCTTGCTGCAACCAAGGCTACGGATATGGAGGTATTGGAGCCGGTGGTGGAGTCGGTTGGTTTGCCATTATTTTGGTAATTTTCTTATTATTGTTCTTATGCGGTTTCTGCAGATCAGACATTCGTTAGCCAAATAAAAAAGTCCAATCACCTGATTGGCTTTTTTTATGGTGCATCAAATTGGGCTAAAAACTGTATAACAGCCTGCACGAACTCCGGATCTTGATGAAGATCGGCCGCTGCTTCTTCATTTATAATGAAATGGGCATCGCCATGACGAATCAAGGTTTGCAGCGAGTCGGCATTTTGCAGTTTGCTGCGCAACCGTTCATAATTGGCAAACGGCACCTGTGAATCTTCTGTGGAATGCATCAGCAGCAGCGGCAGCTGCTTCACTTGCGACACGAGCCTGACGGGTTTGTTTTGCATCGCATCCCAGCCATAAATCACGGCTAGATACAGATCAACAAATGGTACTGTCAGCTGCGAAAACCACTGCGGTGCGCCCATTAAGGTCATTTGATCAGCAAATACTGCACTCCATGATGAGAAAGCAGAAGCGCTGATCACACCATCCAGCTCCGGTAATTTGGCAGCAGCTACCAGTGCTGTGGTTCCGCCCATGGAAGTGCCCCAAACCAGCATCGGCAAATCAGCGTAGCCGGCATCCTGCAAATAGTCAATACCAGCTGCAACATCACGATATTCTTCCATGCCAAGACCGATGCGATCACCCTCACTGCGCCCATGTGCCCGCTGCTCAATTAGCAAGGAGGCAAATCCCTGCTCCTGCAAGAATTTGGCATAGCCGAAGAATTCGGTAACCGACGGATTGTGAATCCCTGAAAGGAGCATCACCACCCCTTTTGGCTGATCAACTGGAACTTCCCATGCGACCAGCGCCAGTTGATCCGAAGTAAGCAGCGTAACTTCATTGGCTGCAATGCCAAACTCCTGCGCAGTTCGCTCCTCTACGTCCGCATGAAGCAAAATCATGTCGGGCAGAAGCAAAATTGGAATTGCTGCCATTCCCGCAATCGCAGCAACCAATGTTCCTGCGATGCACCAGATAGCAATCCTGCCGATCTTGCGGGTTTTGGTAACGGTATGCATCCTATGCCTCTTTGATTACCGCACGTCTGACGAACAGGTAGCTGACAGCAGCCACTGCCAATGCACTGATCGTAAAGAACGTAACGGCATAGAAAGGATTGCCAATCGGCGGCAAGCCTAACGCAAACATCAGGAATTCTCCGATTTTATTTAATATTTGGAAGCTGAACAAATATCCATCGATGACCGGAATACCAATCAATAAAAAGGCCGGAATTGAGATCGAAAGCAATATTTTGCCTAGGGTATTGCAGACATAATAGAGATTGGCAATCAAATATCCGATGGCATGGATCAGAAAATTCATTGTTGCCAGGAATAATACACCGCTGACCAATGAGCCATTTGGATAAATCAGATTGAATGAAGCATTGATAAAGCCATCATAGTTGACAACTGCATTTAATAACAAACCGATTGCTGTATCCACCACGGCCATCCCCAAAGCAACAATGGCACTGCTGGCAAGCAGCGAGATAAACAATTGCTTCCTGGTTAAGCCATTGGCTAAGAAGAAGCGCAAATTCTCTTTGTGCGAAACAATGCCAACTACAAACAAATAAATCGCCGAATTGAATTCCATGTTATTGATATTGCCATCACCGCCAAAGATTTTGAACATGATAGCAAAGCCTAGAATAATCGATAAAATGATTGCGTAGTACCAGACTAATCCAGCCTGAAACCGCCGCAGCTGATATTTTAAAGTTGTCCCTTTCATATTGCTTCCTCCTTATGCATTGGTCAGTTTCACGAACAATTTTTGCAAGTCTAACTTCGTAACGGTCAGATCACCAACTGCTTGTTCGTCCACTGTTCCCATCAAATATGCTGTCTTCAAACCACCTAAGCTGTCACTTCCCAATACTTCTTTGCCATGACAGTATGCATCTACTGCGCTTTGCATGCCGGAAATTGTATATCCCCGTGCCAGCAAACTCTCCACCGGTTCTTGCAAAAGCAGACTGCCATCCTTAATCATAATAACTTCTTCCAGCAAATTGGCAATTTCCTCAATCAAGTGTGTCGAAATCACAATCGTTTTAGGATGTTCCATATAGTTTTTCAGCAGTTCCTGATAGAATACTTCCCGATGATTGGCATCCAAACCTAAAACCGGTTCATCCAGCAACACATAAGAAGCATTCGTTGAAAGAGCAACAATCAGCTTGAAAATAGATTTATATCCCGTGGATAGCTGCTTCACTTTCTTTGTCAGCGGAAGGCTGAATTTCTTTGCCAGCTGCAACGCACCATCCATGTCAAACCGCGGATAAAATTGCGACGTCCAATAAAATATTTCCTTGATCTTCATTGACTCAGGATATAATTCCTTTTCCGACATGCAGTAAATTTCCCGCTGTGCTTCTTCCCCTGTATGCGCCACGCCATCAATGAGCACGGTTCCCGAGCTGGCGAACAGCCGGTTGGAAATAATATTCAGCAACGTGGATTTCCCTGCTCCGTTGCGTCCCAGCAAGCCATAGATCTTATGGGCTTCCAGTTTCAAGGTAACATCTTTTAAAGCTTGTGTTTTGTGGAAATTCTTATCTATCCGATAACATTCAATCATAGTTATTTCTCTTCCTTTCTGATCATTTCCAATATCTCTTCTTTGCTGATTTGCAGTTTTCTTGCTTCCTCCAGCATGGCAATTACATAATTCTCATAAAATGCTTTGGATCGTTTCTGCTTTAAACCGGAAATTGCCTGTGGACTGACAAACAGTCCCAATCCTCTTTTTTTGTATAGAATACCTTCTTCCACGAGTAAATTCATTCCTTTCAATGCCGTTGCCGGATTAATCTGATAAGTGACCGAAATCTCCGTTGTTGATGGTATTTGCGATTCTTCCGCAAATGCGCCATTCAAGATGGCATCTTCGATCTGTTCTTTTAATTGCAAGTACAAGGGTTTTTCTGATTGAAAATCAAACTTCAAGTTTATCACCTCACTAGTTAATTACTTGTGTAACTAAGTATATAACATTATATTCAAAAAGACAAGCATTATGTTGCATTTTTTTATAAATCCGCATTTGCCTCTTTTCTTTTTCATACACTGCTATGGGGATATTATGAAACGATACTGGTTGTACTTTCTTCGTAATCTGGCATTGGTGCCTTGGATCTATTACGGTTTGCTTGGTTCTTTATGGCTTTCCAATCTGCTTTTTGCCTACGTCATTGTACGCTGGATTTTTTTGCTGTCGACATAATCAACCTTTACTTCGACGGCAATCTTCCGTATAATGAAGCAAATTAACAGGAGAAAGCATATGACACAGATCAGAAGAAGCATCGGATTGTTCTTCTTGTGTATCTTCATTCTGTCAGGTTGCGAAGATACAACAAAAAAAGCTCAACTCGCAAAACAAGAAGCTTTGGCAGCTCTCATCACCCAAATTTGTCCGGAGGGCGTCTACGAAACATCGGAGGAAGCGGCCCGGATTACTTGCGCATCCATGGAGGTGCAGATTCCCTGGCAGCAAAAAACGGCACCAATTGAGGTGCACATGGCAGCAAATGCGGAGTTTGCCTATGTAAAATATGGTGCACAGATACCGGCAACGTATTCTGCCACTTTCCGGCTCCGTTCCCATGAGGAAAGTGCATTGCAGATAGAATTGCAGCTGGTCGCGGGAGAAAAGCAGGATCAGCTGTTCGATCTGGTATATGACTACGATAGCAATCAATTCTATCGGCAGGCAGAAGAAACTAAGACAAATGGAGTTACTTTTCTGCCTTCCCTGCATACCGCTTTGAGCCAGCAGCTCGCAGAGCAAATCCGCAAGCTTGGCAGTTTTGTGATCCAGCATTACGGGCAGTTCTACCAAATCCAGCAGCTATTGCTTGAACAACCCGTAGCCGAACTCCGTGAAGATGCTTATGAGCTGGTTTATGATCCTGCATTGCTGCTGCAGCTGCAATATGATCTCATAAAAGAGAATGGCATCTATCAAACAAAACCGGAAGAAGGCCTGGGCAATTATGATTTGGCCAATCAACGCTTGTATGTCCATCCTTGCCAGGATTGTGAAGCCAGTCAAGTGGTATATGATTGGAAACAAGATCTTGTCATCTTTTATCCTGATACAACCAAAGAAGCAAAAGTAGATCCCAATACTTGTTCCACGGAACGCTATTGCGAGACTTCCAAGTCTGTCAAGGATCGTTTTATCGCCTCTTTGGCAATTCAGGTAAAATCACAGCCATTTACCGCAAAAGCAGAATACAACCAAAGTTTCACGCGCGGCAATGCGATCGAACTAAGCAAGTATTTTGCAGCGATCCAAAAGCACTAAAGGAGCTCGCGCTCCTTTTTAGTTTATATTCCATTCATATATATTCACAAATTTGACGCCGTCACGGTACAGTTCATTGTCTTTAGGAACTCTTGCCACCCGTATTTTACGGGCTTGCAGCTTCTCACACACCCGCATGGAGGCTTGATTATCTACAGCATTGGTGATGAGCAACGTATGCATGCCATGTTTTAAAGCCAGCGGCTTCAACATCTCGCATGCCTGCACGGCATAGCCATGCCCCCGATGTGCTTCATTCACATCATAGCCAATATGACCGCCGTAATACAACGTATCCTGATAGCCAATGCGCAAATTCACAGATCCGATTTTCTCACTGCCCTTGCAAATGGCGAAGTGATAGGCCGGCAGGTAGCGTTTCGCCAGCACGGCCTCTTGCTTTTGCAGGCACACCAGCCGGATCTCTCCATTATATAAATCTTTCAGATTACAAAATTCCGTAAACTGATATGGCAACGTATTATAATAAGCAATCTCTTGCCTGGTCAGCCATTCTTCCCGAAGAATGGCATAAAATGCTTCATCGCTGTACACTCTTGAGCTTCCTTTGTACGCCGGCCGGGCATCCAGGAATGTTCCCTCCTGACGCATTCCCAGCTTTTCCATCAGACGATAAGAGCGTTGATTCTCGCTGTCGCAGCGAGCTACCACCCGATGCAATCCCAATTCACCAAAGCCAAGTTCCAGCATTGCCTGTCCCATCTCTGTTCCATAGCCCTTATTCCAATAGTCGTGATGCAATATCCAGCCAATCTCAGCTTGATCTCCCTGAAGCGCAAGCATGCAACCCCCAATCACTATTCCGGTTTCCTGATCAACAGCTGCATAATGGCGCTTTGAACATGGTTCTTTCAAGGATGCTTCAATTGCCATCGTCAAAAACGCATGAGTATCTTCCCATGTATTAGGACCCCATTGCATATATATCAGTATTTCCTTGTCACTAGCATAGGCATGAACATCTTCCTTATCATCCATTGTATATGCGCGCAATCGCAGCCGCTTTGTGTTTCTTGCTTCCATACCTTACTCCTTTTGAAATCATGATATCACATAAGGAGTTCGATTTATCCATTTTCATCTTTATATATATATAATTCTATCCGTTCTGTTCAATTTGACCCCGCTAGCAGTGATCATCAGGTGTAATTGATATCTCTTTTTTGAATCGGTCTGCTGGCTCATAAAACTTGACTGCTCAGCATGAAATGAATCAGTCCATTGGTCTTTAAGAATCCAGTGCCCTTAAAAATAGAAAGTTTTTCCTTGTGAAATAATGGTACTTGCTATTTCCCGCAAACCATCATATAATACGAGATGTTTGTAAGAATTTAGGGAGGCATTATGACGTTGCAAAGAATCTGTTTTCTTCTGATTCTTTCTGTATCTAGTTATGGTTTGACAGGATGTACGAAGAATACTCCGATGGCTGCAATGCCTGAGGCCCAAATAGCAGTGAGCACTACACCACCGACAGAAACGAGAACCTATGTCAATACGAAATATAACTTTACCTTCACCTATCCCAAGATCTTTGATCGCAATAAAGAACATGCGGACAGTGATGGCATTGAATTAAAAAATGAACATGCCTCATTGATGATATTTGGTAGATCCGTTGCCCAGGATAAAATGGTGCAAATGGCAAAGCAAGAGACTGCTGCCACCAAATACAGCGTAGAGCAATATGAGAAAGATGGTTACTACTATTGCTATGCAACAAGAACAGCCGGTCAGATCGAAATCACGATGATCTTTCGCTATCCGGCTAATATGACTGATCAATTTGAGGAGACCCAATCCTTGTTATTAAATGAAATCACCCGATAGGAAAAGGAGCAGCCAGCTCCTTTTTATTTTGTATGTTTTCTTTAGCAGACGCTGAATGGGAATTGGCAGATACAGCTCTTCATGATTGATATCCAATCGTGTTTGACATAATTTTATCAATACTTTAACACGTTAAGGCTAACCAATGACGAACCAATGATTATTATAGCGATAATTCTTCTTCACTCAGCACTTCCAAGCCAGCTTCTTTGAGCAAAGCAGCACAGACACCGCTGCCTGTTACTTTTGTTCTGCTGAAGCTTCCATCATAAATCATATGAACTCCGCAGCTTGGGCTATTTTCTTTTAAGATCGCTCTCTGAATGCCAAAGATTTGCGCCATCTTTGCAGCTTGCTTCGCACCTGCCAGAAATGACTGAGTGACATCCTCTCCCTCTTTGGTATATACACAGCCACTCTGGATCTCACAGGAAAGCCGCGGTGTCGCAAGGCCTCCCATCACCTCCGGGCAGATCAGCAGAACCCTCCCTTGTTCATACAATGCTTTGCAAGAAGTATGTGTCTTGGCGCTGCCGTCGTAGCGGCAAGGTACGCCGCATAAGCATGCACTCATCAGATAGTCATATTGTTTCATACCATTCCTCCCGCATTCAGAATACAAAAAAAGCGGACATCTGTCCACTCTTAATACATCACTTTACTTAAGAACTCCTGGGCTCGTTTCGATTTTGGCTGCTTGAAGAATGCTTCCGGAGTATTCTCTTCCACAATCTCACCAGCTTCCAAAAAGATAATGCGATCAGCAATTTCTTTTGCAAAGCCCATTTCATGCGTCACTACAACCATTGTCATTCCCTGGTTGGCAAGTTCTTTCATAACATCCAGCACTTCCCGCACCATTTCCGGGTCCAGAGCACTGGTTGGTTCATCAAATAGCATTAAATCAGGATTCATGCACAGTGATCTGGCAATTGCTGCCCGCTGTTTCTGCCCGCCGGACAACATGCTTGGGTACACATGCTTTTTATCGGAAAGACCTACCCGCTCCAGCAAGTCTCCCGCTATTTTTTCCGCCTCTTCTTTTGTCTTTCCCAGCACCTGCATCGGTGCCAAAGTCAGATTATCCAGAATCGTCATGTGCGGAAATAAATGGAAGTGCTGAAAAACGAAACCCATCTTGGCACGAATCAAACGCAGTTTTTCTTCATTTTGGAAATTCATTTGCTCACCATCTACATAGATGGTTCCTGCTTCCGGTTGTTCCAAGCCATTCATGCAGCGCAGCACTGTACTTTTGCCGCTGCCGCTGGGACCGATCAGGCAGACGATTTCACCTTGCTTGATTTCCAGCGATACATCATGAACTGCATGAACATTCACAAATGATTTTTTAATATGTTCTAGCTTAATCACTGGCTGCCAGCCTCCGTTCTAATTTTCGTGCAAAATAGGAGATTGTTACTGTCATGATCAAGTACATAACCGATGCCATGACCAGCGGAATAATATAGTTGTAGTAATAGTTGCCCAAAACGCTCGCACTTTGCAAAAGCTCTACGGCACCGATGGCACTGATCAAAGAGGAATCTTTAATCAAAACGATAAATTCGCTCACCAGCGGCGGCACAATTTGCTTGAATGCTTGCGGCAAGATGACAAAGCGCATCATTTGGGTATAGGTTAAGCCAAGCGTCTTGCATGCTTCCCACTGCCCCTTGTCAATCGACATAATCCCGCTGCGAATCAATTCCGTAGTGTACGCACCACTATTGATGCTCATGGCAACCAAACCTACCAAATACGGATTCAAGCGGATATAAGCACCTGTCAGCGAATGATAGATGGTAGGAAACCCTAGAAAGATAAATAATATTTGCAGTAACATCGGCGTTCCGCGGATCAGTTCCACATAGGTGGAAGCCAGCAGCCGCAATGCTTTATATTTGGAGATTTTTCCGGCAGCACCCAGTATCCCTAAGATCGTACCGAAGACAAGCGCCCCGATGGCAATAGCAACGGAATAGCCCGCACCTTTCACCATGAAGATCAGGTTATCCCAGGTGATTATTTTTTGAATCAGTGTCATTGCTTCCATTGCCATACCTCCTGGTTTTTATTCATGCAATCCCCATTTTTCTAAACTTGCTTGATATGCATCTGTCTGTTTATATGCTTCCACGCTTTTGTTGATTAAATCCAGCAAATCTTGATTTCCTTTTTTCGCAATGATGGATACATTCTCATCAATCAGCGGTTCTTCCAATTTTACGAAACCGGCATTGGCAACATAATTATCGCCTACTCCCTTGTCCACAACAACAGCATCCACTGCATTCGTTTTCAAGGATTCCATCAAGACATTCACATTGTTCAATGCCATCAAGCTGGCATTGGCAATGTCTTTGGCAGCACCTTCGCCGGTAGAACCCAGCTGTACGCCGATTTTCTTTCCTTCTAAATCAGCCAAAGTCTTGATTGAAGAGTCTTTCTTCACCAATACAACTTGCTGGCTTTCAATATATGGAGTGGAAAATAATACATCACGATCTTTGTCATAAGTAAACGAAGAAATTCCTAGATCTACTTGCCCGGTTTGCACCGCAGTAACGATCGTATCAAAGCTCATTTGCACCCATTCAATTTGGTAGACTGTGCCGTCTGCCCGTTTAATTTCTTTGGCCAAAGCATGCATCAAATCAATATCAAAGCCTTCTAGTTTGCCATCCGGTGTTAACGATTCAAATGGTGCATAGTCAGGACTGGTTCCTACTACCAGAGTTCCTGCTTTTTGAATTTGCTTTTCAAATGGCAGCAATTCCACTTCTTTTGGTTCATCCTTCGGAGTTTCTGTTTTGGTACATGCGCTTGCTGCAAGCATCATTGCAACCATAGCCCATTTTAAGATTTGTTTCATATGCGATTCCTTTCTTGCACTTTGTGCGGACATGCAGGATCGGCTGGTTACAAAAAAACCGTCTCCTGCATACAACAAGAGACGGAATATCATTCCGCGGTACCACTCTACTTGCCAGCTTTTGCTGACCACCTCATACCATTAATGCAGGTTCACAATTGCTTTACTTACATACAGCAACATCTCCGAAGCTCGTTTCACTAAATGCGATCATTGCCGGGCTTGCACCATCCCCGGTTCGCTGCGCTGTGTCATCCAGTTACTACTCTTCATCATCGATTTATAGCTATTATAATACCCATATCTCAATTACTTGTCAACCAATTTGTTTCATAATTTATTTCTTTTAGTTTCATAATATTTGGAAACAGAGTGTCTGCTCCCTTTTCAATCGTGCGCATCGCCAATCCGGATTAAAACTGGTATAATAGATCACGGTGATTAGAATGAACTTAAAACTATTAATAACAACAGATATTCATGGCAGTATCTTCCCAACCAATTATACATCAAGAGATAACATCCAGACTTACGGTATGGCCCACATTGCTTCCGCAATCCGGCAGTTTAGAGCAGAAGGTCCGCTTTTGGTTTTGGATAATGGCGATTCTTTTCAAGGCACTCCGCTGGTCAGCTACGCCCATCAACATCCTGATCAATATGCCAATCCCGTTGCCCAGACATTCAATTTGCTGGGGTATGATTACATCAACCTGGGCAATCACGATTTCAATTACGGTCCGGCGATTCTGGAAAAATTCATGCAGGAAACCAAGGCAGCATTGCTGACTTCCAACGTCATCCACAAAGGGCATCCAATAGGAACCACGCAAATTATAACCTATGGAGATAAAAAAATTGCCTTAATTGGTGTCTTAACGCAGTACGTGCCCAATTGGGAGCGCCCTGCTTATATTCAAAATACTACATTTATCGATGCACTGACCCATCTGCGAGCAGAAGTCGCAAGAGTCAAAGAACATGCTGATTTTGTGATTGCGCTGTATCACGGCGGTTTAGAGCGCGATCCAAGCAGCGGCGAACCAACAGAACGGCTGACTGGGGAAAACCAAGGATATGAGATGACATCTATCGATGGCCTTGATCTTCTGATCACCGGGCACCAGCATCGCTCGCTCGTTGAGAACATTCATGGCGTTCTGGTTACCCAAAGCACGTTTAAAGCACAGGAATTTGTGACCATTGATCTTGATTTGGAAACGCGAGCATGCACAGCACAACTCCACAAAGCAAGTGATTATCCGGTGGATGAAACATTACTACAACCGTTTCAAGAGTTGAACCAAAAAGTGCAAGATTGGCTAGATTTGCCCGTTGGTCAGATTGATGATACATCTCCTTCGCTAAGAATTGCGGATGAATTCACGGCCAGAGTGCAGAAGCATCCACTTGTCTCGTTCTTAAACCAAGTGCAATTGAAACGGGCCAATGCTGATTTATCCGCAACAGCACTCTTCAACGGTGCTACCGGCTTTCATCAATTCATCACGATGCGGGAGCTGGTTTCCACCTATTTATATCCTAATACTTTGGTTGTGAAACGCATCAGCGGAAGCGTCCTGCGGGAGTTTCTGGAATTCTCTGCTCATTATTTTGCAGTCAGCGATGCACAGCTCATTCCTTCCCCCGAATATGTGGCCCCAAAGCCGCAGCATTACAATTATGACATGGTCGATGGTGTATCCTATGAGATTCACGTTGCAAAACCGCGCGGTCAAAGAATTCAGGCGTTAACCTATCACGGAAATCCAGTGCAGGATGATGATTCTTTTACCTTCGTAACAAACAATTACCGGGCGGCGGGCGGCGGCAATTTCGCAATGCTGGTGCCTTGTGAAGTTGTTCAGGAAATTCATGAGGAGATGGTCGATACCATTGCTGATTACCTGCGGGAACATCAGCCTGCTCATGTCATGCACACCAATAATATTAAGGTCATTTTATAAGACGAAAGCGAATCTCATTGACACATGAAATTCGCTTTTTTGCTTCCTATTTGGTTTTTGGTTGGCTATTCAGGCATGCTATCATTTCATACTCTGCAACCCTGATTTCATCGCCAGCTTGCGAAGTGCCGGCTGATACATTGCCGGGCATTTCAGGTTTTTCCAAAGCAGGTTTGTTTTGATATCTTTCGTTTTACGCTGATATCGATGCAAGAAGCCTTCTATTCCCTCTTCTAAACTCTCTGCAAGATACAATGATGTTTTGAGAGCATAGCTGATCCCTTCTGCCGAGCTGGGGCTGATCGCACCAGCTGCTTCCCCAATCAAAGCAATGTGATCCCTGCCTGCATAAAACTGTGTTGCATGCTGCGGTCGGCAAAGATAGGAACCCTCTGTTCTGATGCTGCGATCAAACGCAAAACCCAACTGATCCAGTTTTTCTTTCAAACGCTGATACTTCCCCCAGGCCTGAGCTCCCGGTTCAACTGCTGTTCCTAATAGCAAATGCTTTTCTTTAGGAATAATCCATGAGTAAAAATCAGTAATCTCTTCATCAAAAATAGCGGTGAAATAAGGAATCTGGTCATTGCATGCAAACCATTCCTGAATGGCGATGTATTGCTTTGGTTGCACAGCATCTTGACATAATAGTTTTCTGACCGTAGAGAAAGCACCATCCGCCCCTACAATCAGTTTGGCTTGCACAATTGTTTCTTTGCCATCTTGCATATACCGAATCGTAAATCCTTCTGCTGTCTGTGTAATACTTTGGACAATCGCATTGTACGTTTGCTCCACCTTTGAGGGTATCAATGACACCAGCCAGCGATCAAACTGTTCTCGATCCATATTGTAATAGAACCGCTGATAGTATTGTTCCAGCTGATTCGTCAAGTCAATTGTGCGCACCGCAAACAACTGCGGATTCACTAAGACGTCTTTAGGTATGCCCAATCCTAGTTTGGCAATCATTTTCTGCGCATCCGGAGCCAATAAGCCACCACAGCACTTACGCATGGAGTTCAATGGATATTCAGAAGCCAAATCCCGTTTATCCAGCAGTAAGATCCGATACTTCTCGCCAATCAAACGGGCCAGATTCGCACCCGCCGGACCCGCACCAACAATTACAATATCATACATATAAACCCCTCCGAAACTACTCTTGTTCTTCCCGATATTCTAAAATATCGCCAGGCTGGCACTCCAGTGCCTGACAAATTGCTTCTAA
This sequence comes from Bacillota bacterium, assembly GCA_023388995.1. Taxonomy (GTDB): domain Bacteria; phylum Bacillota_I; class Bacilli_A; order Erysipelotrichales; family Erysipelotrichaceae; genus JAEWFD01. Next base: position 69,245 of record JAEWFD010000042.1, on the reverse strand, counting down.
GGTAGAGAAGCGAATGGCTTTGGCCTTGCCATTTTTCAGGATAGAAAGATTTGCCATCGTAATGCCAACTTTCTCTGTCAGTTCGGTCACACTCATCTTCCGCTTTGCCAGCATTACATCTATATTGATTACAATTGCCATATGTTCACCTTACACCGTCAAGTCATGTTCTGTTTTAATCGCGATCGCTTCCTGCAAAAGCCGCTTTAAGACAGCTGCGAAAACAGCAATAACCATCGCTGCAAACAAAGGGATCAGCCCAATGAAAATCAGCCCCGGAGCATCCTCTTTATCTGCCAGCAAATACACAAAAGGCATCAGGAAAAGATAAATCATGCTGACTGCAGCAGCACAGTTCCGGATTATTTTCAATGCATCAACAGAATGCAGGGAGAACGCCTGATTCGCATCAATATATTGCAGCAATTGATACGCCTTCCACAATGCCAGATAGAACGGAATCACAGATATACCAATACCAGTCAGAATAGGATATAAGATATGTTGATACGTTGAATGTACCGGATATCTGATGATCCAGCTGCCGCCTAGCAGAAATAGCATCAAGACAAACAGTCCCAATGACAGGATCGTCAGTTTCAAAAAAATGGTTCCTTGTTTCATAGCTTCTCCTCTATACGATACAGTAGTATATGCAATATCGTATCATAAATTTATTGTTATTCAATAAATATTTATTAAATACTGATATATAACTTATTTTTTATCAATTCCGTTGCCGTTTTCCCATCAAAAAAAGCAGATAAGCGATTGTTCTATTCTTATCTGCTCTTTATTAATCTTTTTTACCAAACTGCTAATTGTAAAACTATTGATTCCAAGCTTGATCCATCTTCGCTTTGTAATCATCCAAGATTTTTTGTGCATCTTGGCTAGCATCAGACAAAATCAATTCCATCATTTCGCGAGTTAAGTTATATGCAGGATCAGAGTTTTCGATTACAGGGATCGCAAACAAGCTCTTTGTAGCATCTGCAAGGATACCGGCAATCTTAGATTGACCATTTTTGTATTCAGCACTTTCTTGAACAGAAGTACGAACTGGCATATATCCTGTTTTTGTAGCCCAGTGCAATTGTGCAGGAGCAGAAGTCAGATATTTCATATACAAGAAGGCAGCTGTTTGTTGTTCAGGAGTTGCATTGTTGAACATATAGATATCAGTACCTTGTTGGATATTCATTTTAGAAGGACGATTTGCAGCGCCGTATTCGAAACGACCATCAATTGCTTTTACAACATGGGATTCCCCAGCCATAGAACCAACATTCATCGCAAGAAGACCAGCACCAAATGGAGTAGACAAATATTCACCTTTGTCAGCAATGCGGAAATATCCTTCTTTGATACCATCTTGGTAGAACTTTGCAACTTTCAAGCTTTCAGCACCAGTTACATCCAAGCTCTTGTCAAAGGTAATACCTTCGCTAGCCATACCGATTGTATAATAGTTATTCAAAGAGTCAAAACCAGCTCCAATTACTTTTCCTTCTGATTTTTCGAATACAGCTTTCGAAACTTCAGCCAATTCTTCCAATGTAGTAGGAACACTCAAACCATATTCATCAAGCAAAGTCTTGTTGTAGAACAATACTTCTGTTGATTTATTGAATGGCATACCATATTGAACACCTTCAATTTTAGAACCGTCTAACAATGCAGGAATGATATCGCTGATATCTTTGATGCCAATTGTTTCATTGCTGATGAATGGAGCAAGGTCAACAAGTACTTTGTCTTGCGTAGCTGCATTCCACAACCAGTTCGGATAAGCTTGCGTGATTACCGGCAAATCCTTTGGAGAAGCCATTGTACTGTTGATTTTAGCTTGCAAGTCAGAATATTTAGACTGATTTTGCAATTCTACTTTGATATTCGGAAATTCAGTTTCAAAATCTTTTGTCAATTTTTCCAACGCTTCCAACTGACCGCCGTTCATAGCATGCCAGAAGTTGATTGTTGTTCCTGCAGGTACTTCCGTTACGATGCCGGATTTATCGCCATCATCTTTTGGTTTGGAAGCACATCCGCTTACAACCAGAAGGACAGCTAATAAAGCACCTAAATACTTTTTCACACTCTTCATAATTTCTCCTTTTAAAGTTTCTCTCCACGAGTTGGTAAATGACGTGAGCCATGGTTATTCTCCAGACGTTCCGGATGCAAACTATGGATTGGCAGCAATAATTTCGGCGCAATTCGATCTACAATTTCATCAAGATCCTTTGGAACCGCATGTCCTGAACATCCCAATCGCGTAAACGTGATATCATGTTCAGCAAACTGATTCACAAATGGCTGATATGCGGGATCGAAATCGCCTAATGGTGTCGCATCGCTATGTATATACACACCACCTCCTTTTAATTTGTCAAAGTCTTGAACCACTTGCCAGACATATTGATGTTCATCCTCCAGCAAGGTTCCATATGCAATTCGCAAACTTTCATCTAGTGCATATTCCACGGGGTCCGTCACACTGTAATATGGTGTATCCAGTCCCAGACATGACTTCAAAATGTAAGCATAAGATGCTTCTACCACAACTTGACGTGGTGCATTCGCAATAATGGAAGCCAGCCGCTTCACATTTCCCGGGTAAGTTTGGAAGGTAACTTGCTTGCCTTCATACTGCTTGACGATCTCTGTAAACTTCCGAATTAATTCGGCCTCACTGGTAATGCCTGGCTCTTTGTGATCATCAAAGCTGATGGAAACACCTTCCATAATGAGCGCATCCGCATGCCTGGCTTTCTCGCAGAAGCGAATCGTATCTTCCCGATCCGTACCATGCAAGCGCAAATCGCCGGTGTAGGCAATCCGCATATCCGGTGTCTGAATCAACAGACCGCATGCCCCGTACGCATCATGATCCACCCGCTGCAGTTCCACGGTGATCTCACCCACCCGGACAACAGCTTCATTGGGCAGTCCGATCATTTCTCTGGTTCTGGTTCCATCCGCAGAAGGCAGCAGGAATTTCCCGTTGGCGTTGAGGCTGTTCAACAAGACTTTTGTTTCTTCCAGGACATACAGCGGAATCTTGGGATCCAAGTAATTCACCATTCGTGTATGGTCTAAATGACAATGGCTGATGAATACAGCAGTCTCCATGTCATTTTCAGGTGACTTTTCTCCATACCCCAGGCGCGGATCATAGACATGATCCAGTTCAGGAACCAGCCGGTGCGCCAGCAACGTTTGCAATGATTCATCCGGCAGCTTCAAGCTAGGCACAAATTCAGTGCCGAAATCAAAGAAAATCCGGGCCTTGCCATAGCTTACTTCAATAATAGTTCCCCCAATGGTCAGAACTCCGCTATGGAAGTAAATATTTGTTTTGCTATCCTTTAATTCCATTCTTGGCAACCCCCTTAATAATCTCCTTGCGGAAAATGAAATAAATAATCAATACCGGAATAATGGTCATGGTTGCGGCTGCCATCTGCAGATGGACATCGCTTCCGGACTCTGTTGTAAACGCCGTCAATCCGTTATTCAGCAAACGCATATTGCTGTTATTGGTTACCAAGAGCGGCCATAGGAAAGAATTCCAACCGGAAATAAAACTCAAGATGCCGATTGTAACCAGTGCCGGTTTTGACAGCGGAATTAAGATTTTCCAGATAAACTCCAAGTCGCGGCAGCCATCAATCTTCGCCGCTTTATAATAGGAACTAGGGATGCTGCGCAAATACCCTTGCAAATAATAAATATAGAACACACTGACCAGCGAAGGAACGATCAAAGCCACATAGGAATCTAATAAGCCCAGCTTGGCAATCGTTTCATAATTGGTAAAGACAATGGACTCATACGGAATCATAATCAATGAAATCAACAACATGAGAACTAAATTTTTATGCTTGAACTCCAGCTTCACCAAAGCAAATGCCGCAAGAACAGATGTAACTAAGACACCGGTTGTAGTGGTTGCTGCTACTAGGATTGTATTGAAGAAATAGCGCACAAACGGAGCATAGCGGAAGACCAGCTTGAAGTTTGTAAACTGCGGAATTTTCGGAAACATCGTCGGCGGGATGCTGGTTGCCTCCTGGTAGGTCATTAAGCTTGCCAGAATCATATAGATAAATGGAAAGATTGTAACCAAAGCCAGCAAAACAATAAACAGAATTGATAGTAGTTGAACAAGTTTCTTCATAGTTTAGACACCCACTTGATAATTTTATTTTGGATAAAAGTAAACAGCAGAATAATCACAAACAAGATCATGGTTGCTGCCATGGCAATCCCCGGTCGCCCCGCTACATGGAATTTCTCATAAATGTAGAACACCGCAGTTTGCGCACTGTTTGCCATGCCGGCACTGCCGCCAAATAGCGCATACACTTGGGAATATACCTTGAAAGCCCCGATAAAGTTTACCGTCAATAAAAAAGTAATCGTTGGAATCAGCTGCGGCAATGTAATCTTCAAAAACATTTCCCATTTGGAGGCTCCAAACATATCCGCCACTTTGTAGTATTCCTCGCTGATATTGCGGAAGCCAGCCAATAAAATGATGATATTGAACGCCAGCCCCGACCAAATGCCAAACAAAATCAGGGTAGGAACAGACATTTGCACGCGATTGAGCCAATTGATTGGCGCTATATTGAAAAAAGACAGAACATAATTGATGATGCCATAATTGCTGTTGAACAAATACCGGAATACAATCCCGATGGCAATCGTACTGGTTACGTAGGGAATGAAGAAGACTGTTTCAAAGAAGTTTTTATGCTGAATCTTCTCAAAGATCAACCAGGCAATCATCAAGGAAATCACCAGTGCAATCGGAACGACAAACATCGCATAAATGGATGTATTCTTCATCGCTGTATGAAAGATCGGATCTTGCAGCACCAGCTGATAATTGGTGATGCCGTTAAAGCGCGGATTCATCAAGGTTCCTTTATGAAAAGACAGCCAGAACGACTTCAAAATCGGATAGACACTAAATACAGTGATCAGACCTAACGCCGGCAGCAAGAACAACCATGCTTTCGGCTGATTCTCAGCGCTGTACTTTTTAAATTGTTTCATTAGTACACACGCTCCCCATTCTCTTTGAATAAATAAATCCGCGGATAATGGAAGGTGCAGGAAATTTGATTGCCTTCTTCAATGAACTTGTCGATACTGACAATTGCTTTTGCTTTTTGCTCACTTAAACTGAAATTCAGGATTCGTTCTCTGCCAATTAATTCTACCGTCGAAACAGTTGCCGTGAATAATGGAGCATCTTCCGATAAGATTACATCCTCGGGACGAACCCCCAGCAAATAAGTTCCATCTTTTAATTCTTCTTTCATTCTGGATGCAACTAAGCAATCCGAGTAGAAGGAAAAAGCACCACCCTGAATTTTCCCTTTTGTAATCGTCACAGGAAGAATATTGATGATAGGATTGCCGATAAACTTCGCTACAAATAGATTATTTGGTTCCAGATACAGATTCTGCGGATCATCATGTTGCTGAATCACACCTTGATCCATCAATACAATTTTATCACTGATTGACAGTGCTTCTTCCTGGTCATGGGTTACGAAAATGGTGGTAATTCCCACTTCTTTAACAAGAGATCTGATTTCTTCCCGAATACGCAGACGCAAGCGGGCATCCAGATTGGAAAGCGGCTCATCCAGCAGCAGAATACTCGGATTCTGAACCAATGCTCTGGTTATGGCAACCCGCTGCTGCTGACCACCGGACATCGTACTTGGTTTTTTTTCTGCCAATTCCTCGATGCTTGTTAATTTCATAAACTTGCGAGCCAGTTTTTCTGCTTCTTTCAGCGGTTTCTTTTTTGAACCGACGCGAAGCGGAAACATGACATTTTCCAATACGGTCAAATGCGGATATAATGCATAATTCTGAAACACAAAGCCGATATCGCGATCCTTTGGATGTTTATCAACCATCGTAATACCATTGTTGATGATATCACCATCGGTCGGATCTAACAGTCCGGCAATTAAATTCAAAATGGTTGTCTTGCCGCACCCGGATGGACCTAACAAGCAAATCAAATCGCCATTTTCAATCGTAAAGCTTACATTCTTCAATGCTTCAAATCCGTTATCAAACACTTTTCGCAAGTTTTTGACTTCAATCATTGCAGTCTCCTCCATAAGATTTCTGATTTTATACACTTTAGACGTTGTTTCCTCCCAGACTGACGCCAAAGCATGCACCTTTATTATAACAACCTATATCCCTAAATTGAACACCAAAGCACAAATTACTTCATTTTTTTACCAATTTCCCGATATCACTTTACAAATTAAATTACTTTCCAGATTGTTTTCTCATTCAATACCCCTAATTTGTACAGAGTTGCCAGATTCTGCTATACTAGAGAAGAGAGGAGAATGATCATGGACTTTACATTCGCACATTTTAACTTTAATATATTAAATCTTGAGAAAAGCCTTGCCTTCTATGAACAAGCACTTGGATTAACGATTCACCGTCGTAAAGAAGCAAGTGACGGCAGTTTTACTTTAGTCTACCTGACTGACAATAAGACAAATTTCACATTGGAATTGACGTATTTACGCGATCACACAGAACCTTATAATCTTGGTGATGAAGAATTTCATTTAGCATTTCAGGTAGCAGATTTCGATGGTGCTTACCAAAAACACAAAGCAATGGATGTCATCTGCTATGAGAATCCAAGCATGGGCATTTATTTCATTCAAGATCCTGATGGATACTGGATTGAAATCATTCCCGCACGATAACAACCAAAAACGAGCATTGCGCTCGTTTTTTCATGCAGGTATGTTACTTACTAATCTAATCAATTCATCGCTGCGAATCGGCTTGCTGTAATAATACCCCTGGATATAATCGCAATCCATTTCCACCAGCATATCCAGCTGCTCTTTGCTTTCCACACCTTCCGCCACAATCGCCATATCCATTTTGCGGAACATCGATATCAGATGGGCAATGGCAGTATTTACTTTGGTACTCGTCTGTGACGCCCACACAAAGCCGCGATCAATCTTCACAATATTAAACGGCAGCTGCGTCACATAGCTGATGTTGCTGTACCCGGTGCCAAAATCATCTAATGAGAAGCGGCAGCCATAGGAAATCAATTCATTCATTGTCGTTTCCAGCATACCTTTTGACTCCGCAACAGAAGTTTCAGTCAATTCAAAATTAATCAGCTTCGGATCAACCTGATGCTGCTTCATAATTGCGATCAGTTCCGGTGCCAGACGACGCTGCATGCATTGGACAACCGACAAATTAACTTCAATGTATTTCAAACCCAATTTCTCAATCTGATATTCCTGAATGAAGGAACAGACTTTCTCAAATACAATCTGCCCGATTTTTAAGATCGTTCCATTTTTCTCAGCAATTGGAATAAACTCCGCCGGTGAAATGAAACCCAGTTCCTCGTCACGCAGGCGTACCAATGCTTCCGCTGCGATATACCGCTGCTCACGGACCGAATAAATTGGCTGATAATACACCTCAAACCGGTCAAATTTAATTGCTTCTTTCAACAAATATTCAATCGTATTGTTTCGTTTGATGCGGGCTTTCGCAGAGTTCTCGCCGAAGGAGATGCCCCCTTTGCTTCCGCGTTTTGCCTCCTGCACCGTGTAAACGATAAAATCATTCAACTCATTGGAAGAATCGGCATTTGCCGGATATGAAACCACACTGAAGCTTGCAGAGAGCAGGCATACCGTTGAATTGATATTCCATGGTTCATCCAGTTTTGACTTAATGCGGTTGATAATCGGCATAACCTGACTTTCATCGTACACCACAATACTAAACATATCACTCATATAGCGATAAGAAAACTTCGCTGCTGTCTTTAATTTGCTTCCAATCGCTTTCAACAGCAAATCGCCGTAATAATAGCCGAATGTCTCATTGATAAACTTGAAATCATCCATTGCCATTGTAATGACATAGAATGGCACTTTGCGTTTGATGTCGGCATCCATCCGTTCCAAAAAAGCAGAACGATTAAATAAGCCCGTTAATTCATCCATGGTCAGCTTTGGATTTTCAATCACAAAATAAAACAGCAACATCCCCACACCAAGTGCTAGATCTGTTAACAGATACTTCGGCGCCAAATTTTGCATGATGATCGCCCCGATCACAAATAACAACGTGATTAGGATTGCCAGCCGCTGCTGGTCACTCAGCCGGTTTCGATAATGATAGACTTGGGCCAATGATAGCAGCAAATAAATCATCCAGACAACATCCAATACGATCCGTCCTTGATAGAAGACCAATCCTTGATCATACGTAGAATTGAGCACCAGCGGCCAGAATGCATTCGCCACCAGCATCCCTCCGGCAATAATCAGCGGAATGGCATAGACACTTTTCAATACAAATTTCTTGGCAAACTGGTTAATCGTGACTAGATTGATATAATAAAATAATAAATAAAACACATAACTCTTACTCGCAAAATACAACGTTGATATGCCATCCAGCAAAACCAAAGGAAGGCGCATCCGGTATTGGAACATCAGGTCCATCGCAATGCGTATTGCCGTATTGCTGAGGGATAGTATCAATAAAACCATGTAAATATTGCTTTGGTAATTAACCATTCGTTTTCCCGAAAGAAAATAAATCAGTACAATTACCAGCAATACTGCCGTCAGCAGCTCAAAGTCGATATTCCACACTACCAATTCACCCCTACTTTTGGATTTGCAATTGTAGACCTATTATACCATTTTTTTGTTTTCATACCAATTATTTTTGTGATCTGCCAAAAAGACTATTTTAATTTGCAACTGGCGAACAGTAAAAACACAATTTGCAAACAGAAGGTACCTCTGCTGCACAATAATATTCTGCTTCTCTGTGATCTTAACAATCGCCATGAAACTATTTTCAGTAAATTTTCGCTTCAATCACATTGACAACTGTAACTTTATCATATAGAATGTGAAACAACAAAAACATTATTACAAGAACATGTCTATATTGGAACTGCACGTCAGAGAATGGTACATATGCTGAAAGTACCTCGCGAAAGACAATATGGGTAACCTCTTGGAGTTGCTTCCACGAATGAAAAGTAGGGGAAGCCGGAAAGTCCCGTTATCAAGGCTGCAGACCTGTTAGGGTCAGAGGGATCGTAAGATAAACAGAGTGGTACCGCGGAATACAGCATTTCGTCTCTAGACGTAATGCTGTTTTTATATTAGGAGGAACCTGTTATGTGCGGTATTATGGTAAGTGTGGATGTTTATTCCCAAGAGCAATTTAAAAAAGAGTTTGAAAAAATGCAAAGACGAGGCCCGGATAAAACGGTAATTCGATCCTGGGGCAAAGCCATACTCGGCTTTCATCGCTTAGCTATCATGGGCTTGACGGACTGCGGCATGCAGCCCTTTACCCTAGGTGACTGGGCCTTGGTATGCAATGGCGAAATATACAATTATTTGGAGTTGGCGAAACGGATACCGGAATATGGGCTTCAATCAGGAAGTGACTGTGAAATACTGCTACCTTTGCTTGAGAAGTTTGGCACTTCAGCTTTCCATATGCTGGAGGCTGAATTTGCGCTGGTGGCATACGACAAGCAGCACGACAGAATTTTAGCCTGCCGGGATGAAATTGGTATCAGGCCATTATTCTATGGTTTGAAAGACGGAAAAATTGCTTTTGCGTCAGAAGCAAAAGCACTCACTTCTGTTTGCGATGAAGTGCACCCTTTCCCACCAGGCCATTACTATGATAATGGCATATGGGTCGATTACAGAAAACCGATTGAAACAAAACTTCATACCGTGGAAGAAGCAACCAAGCAAATTCATGATGCACTTGTTGCTGCTGTCAGACAGCGGCTGATGGCTGACGTGAAAGTCGGCTTCTTACTAAGCGGCGGTTTAGATTCCTCCCTCGTCTGTGCATTAGGAGCCAGGATGGTGGATGCACCGATTACTACGTTCGCCATTGGGATGGATACGGATGCCATTGATTTAAAATATGCACGGGACGTGGCTGACCGGATCGGCTCCGATCATCACGAAGTAAAGATGACCATGGATCAAGTGTTTCATGTATTGGAAGAAGTCATTCAATGTTTGGAAACCTACGATACAACCACGATCAGAGCTTCCTTAGGCATGTATCTGCTGTGTCAGTATATCCGCGAGAAAACGGATATTAAAGTTGTTCTCACAGGCGAAGTTTCTGATGAATTGTTCGGTTATAAATATACTGATTTTGCGCCTAGCCCGGAAGCATTTCAGCTGGAATCACTCAAAAGAGTAAAGGAACTCTATATGTATGATGTCTTGCGAGCTGACCGCTGCATTTCATCCTGGGGCTTGGAAGGACGTGTGCCATTTGCGGCAGGCAATTTCGTCAACCATGTCTTAAGCATTGATCCCACTTTAAAGATGAACACGAACGGAACTGGCAAATACCTGCTGCGCAAAGCATTTGAGAAGGATGCACTTCTTCCGGATCATATTCTTTGGCGGCAAAAAGCAGCGTTCAGCGATGCCGTAGGGCACTCGATGGTTGAACATCTGATTGCCCGGGCAAATGAACTGTATCCAAATTTCACATTTGAGCAAGCCAAAAAGAAATATCCCCAGAATCCCCCGCTTACCGCCGAAGCATATTGGTATCGAGAACTATTCACGAAGTATTATCCACAAAAGGATGACCTCATTGTTTCTTACTGGATGCCAAATCAAGACTGGCTGGATGAACCGGTTACCGATCCCAGTGCACGAGTGCTTAAAAACTACGACCAAAGCGGGCTATGATGCAATGCGCTGCGACAGGCAGCAAATCATTCTTCGATAAATTGATTTCATCAAAAAAGATCCCTCTTGCACCGGCAACCTGGTTAAAGCTGCCCGCAATGGAGGGATCTTATCTTGTTTATTCTGCTTCAAGAATACTTGCTTAATGTCTGCCGGCACCGCCGCCCCGGCTTGATCCGCCGCCTCCGGAGCGCGAACCGCCGCCGAAACCACCTGATCTGCCACCGCCGAACCCACCGGAACGACCTCCGCCAAACCCGCTGCTTCTGCCGCCGGATCTGGTACTGCCAAAGAATCCTCCGCCGCCAAATGGCCCCATGCCGCTGCCTGGACGAGGTCCGAAATACGTCCGGGAGCGATAGCGCGGACGTGGCATTAAGATTGGTCCCATGCCAAAGCGGCGACGACGCGGCCGAAATACCGCAACCAGAATCAATACAAGAATAATAACTCCGAAACTACGGAAGAAAAAACCCGCAATTCCTAAGAAAAACATCATAAACGAAGTATCACCAAAGCCTCCCTCAATTGGATATTGCGGCTGGGGCTGCGGAGTTGGCTCAATGACCCCATAATTGCCTTGCAAGACATCCAGAAAGGAATTCACGGTCTGCACAACAGCTGTATCATAATCCCCCTGGTCAAACGCAGCTTCCATATCCTGATCCAAGATAGATTTGATGACACCGCTGGAAAGCGTTTCTTCAAGTCCCTTTCCTTGCATCACCCAGTAATTTTCTTCCCCAATGACGAGCAAAATTAATACACCGTTGTTTTTATTCTTATCACCTATACCCCAGGCATCAAACATTGCCTTGGCATAGTCTTCTATCTCATAGCCATCCAGAAAATCAATTGTTGTTACGACAATCTGTGCTCCGGTGCTGGCATAAAGATTATCATTTTTCAATACGATATCATCTCTGGTTTCTTGCGATAATACATTCGCATAGTCATTTACATAAAACTGCTCTGTTGCACTTGGTATTCTGATTTTGGCACTTACCGGCTGCAGCAGAAGCAAGATAAAACCACCCACAAGCACCAAATATTTCATTTTTTTCCAAATCATCATTTTCACTCCTTTCCTTGATAAAATAGCTCGGCCTCCGTGATTCGCAGTAAACCACGCAGCACATTGGCCGGAAATTGGCGGAATGTCTGATTCAGCGTCGCCGCTTTGGCATTGTAGCCATCATGACTGATGGTACTATTGCGGGAAAGCAGATCAGCATTGATCCGTTCCCGGTAGTCTTCATCTTTTGGTTCCATCGATTGATCTTTCAAAGCACGATACAATTCATGCGTCGTTTCTGACAAAGCAACATTCGCAGCATACTTCTGCGAAATGGTAGAGGCTTCCTGCAACGCTTGCCGTGCTTGGTAAACCTTGTTTCCATCTACCTGATATTTCCCGGCAATGGTAATGAGATTATGCGCCAGATTGATGCGTTCCTCCAAATCATGCTGGATGCTGAATCCATCATGATCCACCCCTTCATAAAACTGCTTTTCCACAACAGCCTTCGCCGATGTGAGGGAACGATAGCTGCCAAGCAACGTGCCGGTTACAATACACAGCACCATCACGACTTGCGCAAACCATTTCTTTCGTAGTAAGTTCATGGACATGTACTAGCTGCGCACATCCATCAGTTTTTGCTTCAGCTGATGTTCAATCCGCAGCAATTCCTGAGATGCCTGTGCTCGTTTTGCCCGTCCTTCTTCCTGAATCCGCAGTACTTCATCCAAGGTTGACATCAGTTGCTCATTGGTATGCTTGATCGTATCCAGTTCAACAATGCCCCGTTCACTTTCTTTCGCAATATCAATCGTACCCTGTTTCAAAATTTCCGCATTCTTGCGCAGCAGCTGGTTGGTAAAGTCCGTTACTTCTTTTTGCGCTTCCATTGCTTTCTTGGAATTCGCAAGTCCCAAAGCCAGAACCATCTGCGATTTCCAAAGCGGGATGGTATTCACCAAAGAAGACTGAATCTTCTCAACCATCAAACTGTCATTATTCTGTACCAAGCGAATTTGCGGTGCCATCTGAATGGAAATAGCACGTGTCAGTTCCAAATCATAGATTTTCTTTTCAAACCGGGTTACCAGTGCATTCAAATCATGTACATATTGGGCATCGCCAGGTTCATTGCTTTGCGCTGCTTTCTCCATCGCCTTCGTCAACTCATTGACTTTGAACTGTTCCAAGCGTTGCTTGCCAGCTAGGATATACATCGATAATTCCTTGAAGTTCAAGACATTGAGACGGTACATTTCATCCAGCACTGCAATATCTTTCATCAATGTCACCTGGTGTTGTTCTAACACATTCACAATCTTATCTACATTCACATCAGCCTTGTCATAACGTGTTTTCAATGTTGCAATCTGATTGGCAGCTTTTTGGAACAAACTAAAGATACCCTTTTTATCTTCAATCGAAAAGCCCTTTAATTCACCAACCAAACTTGTCATCAGCTGACCAACTTCCCCCAAGTCCTTGGTCCGGACTTGTTCCAGTGTTTGCTCTGAAAAGGAAGCAATTTTGGTTTGCGCTGCCGCACCGTACTGCAAAATCATATTCGTATTCTGCAAATCAATTTTACCGGCAAATTCCGCAACAGCCTTTTTTTCTTCTTCTGACATAAATTGCTCCAGCTGCTTCGCCACTTGATTGATGTCATCATTTGTTGCCTGATTAAGGGTTTGTCTGACTTCTTCCAGTACAACCGGCTCCAAAGTCAGCACCGGCAAGGAAAACTCTTTTGCTTCATATTGTTGTGTATCCATGTTGTTCTCCATTTCTCTTTGTTATCTATTGTTTTCTTGCTCGCGCAAGCGATCCAATTCACTCTTAAGCAGTCCTTCACGCTCCAGCATCTGCTCCAGCACCCTGATATCCGCATTGATATCAATCACATCTTTTTCATAAAGTGCTTCCAGCTGGCGGTCAAAGGCTGCTGTTACTTGTCCAAGTACCGCTTCGATGCCATGCAAGGTTGCCTGCAGCTTGGCAGCCGCCTGCTTTTGCTCTTCCAACTCATCATAAGACTTTAAAAGATTGCTGACAGTTGGTATATAATAATTTAAAAACCTTCGGATAGTACTTAGTTTATGTGGGTTTGCCTGTATGTGATCAAAGATTGCATTGACCGTTTGGATCATATGTTCCAGCAGAGTTTGAATTTTCGTATTCTCAATGGCTAACTGACTGCTGCGAAGCCTTCCGATAAAGGCCATGCCATCTTCTAAGCTCTGGTTCAGCTGGGCATTGCCTGTATCAATCTTGGCATCAATATAAGTAATGTTTGGTTTGCATATCTTTTTTAAGCCCCACCAAACCGCAATACAAAGGATGCTGGCGATGCCAAAGTCAACCAAACGATACATGCGGGCCATGCTTGCATACAAGAACCATGCGCCTCCGGCACCATAATAGGGAATGACGGATGGTTTCTCAATTTTAATCTTCTGCACTTCCATGTCAGCCACCTGCTTTCTATCTGAGAATATCCTACCAAAAAAATCACCAAATATCCAGTTCTCAACCCCATGTTTATCTAAGATCGCCAAACAGATCATTCTTTTGGATATTCATCTGTCCTTTTATGATATCGTACTCTTTGACCAATATATTAGTACAAATCTCCATTCCCTTTCCCATCTTTTCAGTCAATCCAGTCTGCCTTGCAGTCACTTTGGTCTATACTAAAGACATAAGGAAAGGAGACTTTTATGAATACTTGTGCAATTATCGGCTGCGGTGATGTAGGTGCCAGCATCGGATATACCATCATCCACGGCGGCTTATTTTCTAAATTGATACTGATTGACTTAAATCATGACAAAGCGGTGGGGGAGGCCATGGACATGAGTCATGCTGTTCCTTTTGCCAAACCGGTGCAAGTCGTCGCCGGCTCCTATGAAGATCTTGCGGATTGCTCCGTAATCGTCATTACAGCGGGGGCAAATCAGAAACCCGATGAAACACGCATTGATCTCGTATCCCGCAATACCAAAATCATGGAGTCGATCATCGATCAGATCACAGCATACAATACCGATGCGATTCTTTTAGTCGTTTCCAATCCCGTGGATATTATGACTTATGTTGCCTTGAAACGCTCCAACTTTCCCAAAGAACGTGTCATCGGCTCGGGAACCGTCCTTGATACCGCCCGCCTGAAATACTTGCTGGCGCAAAAACTAACGATTGACAGCCGCAATGTGCATGCTTTCGTCATCGGTGAGCATGGTGATTCAGAATTGCCGGTGTTCAGTTCCGCCAATATTTCCGGCATTGACTTCGTCGATTTCTGGCGCTCTCACGACAAAACAGCACAAGATATGGAAGATATCTTTGACGATGTCCGCAACAGCGCTTATGATATTATCAAGCGCAAAGGATCAACCTATTACGGCATTGCGGCTGCGGTGGAACGCATCCTGCAAGCCATCATGCGCGATGAAAACTCCGTTTTAACCGTTTCCAGCTTGGTGGAAGGCTCTTATCAATTGCAGGATCTTTGCATCGGCTTGCCATCGATTGTTGGCAGAACCGGCGTAAAACATATCATTGAAGTTCCTTTGAATGATTATGAAGCCCAGCAATTACATACGTCAGCAACAACCGTCAAAGATGTGATCGGAACCATCGGATATCGCAAATAAGGAAAGAAAAGAGGAAGAAGCAATGGAATACAGTACCCTGAAAAGTGGCTATACCATGCCCATGGAAGGTATGGGCACCAATACCTTCGGCAAGGTAAATCATGATTTTTACGCAGAATTGAATTATGATACCACCGAATTGAAACACGCTTACGACAATGGCTACCGCTTATTTGATACTGCCATTATGTATCGCAATGAAGCAGTGCTCGGCAAATTTATGAAAGAATATCAACTTCCTCGCGAAGATCTGTTTATCACATCTAAAATTCCCGGCAAGCCCGAATATACCAAAACGGATGAACTGGTATTGCAAACGGTGCAAGGCAGCTTGCAGGCGCTCGGCACGAACTATATTGATTTATATCTGATTCACCATCCATGGGATGACATCGACGATATGATCCGGGTTTGGAAGGCACTGGAGGTTTGTGTCAGAGCCGGACAGATCCGTTCTATCGGGGTTTCCAATTTTTCGGAAGAACAGCTGCAGGCAATTATCCAGCATGGCACCATCCATCCTGCGGTAAATCAAATTGAATCCAATCCTGCCAATTGGAACCATGCTCTGATCAGCTTCTGCCAAGCCAATGGCATTGTGCCGCAAGCATGGAGTCCGCTGAAGAAAGTGCCGGAAGGTGTAAAAGATCAGCTGGCGCGTATTGGCAACAGCTATGGCAAATCCTGGTCGCAGGTATTGCTTCGCTATCAGCTGCAACGCCAAGTCGCGATTATTCCCAAATCACACAGCAGCGAACATCAAAAAGAGAACATAGAGGTATTTGATTTTACCTTAACCCCTGAACACTGCGACTTAATCAGTTCTCTATAACAAACAAAAACAGCACTCATCTTGCTTAGCGGATGCATGCTGTTTTTAGTTGAATCATTTAATCTGCAGTGGCTGCTGTCACTGTGACACCACGCTGGGCAAATACTTTTTTCGCCACATCGACTGCATTTAAGACACGCGGGAATCCGACATATGGCAGCAGATGGATGAATGTTTCAATGATTTCATCCGGCGTCAGGCCTGCTGTTAAGCTGCCATTGATATGAATCTCCAGCTGCGGAAACATTCCCTGAGTCACCAAGGATGAAATGGTGATAAGCATCCGCTGTTTGTTATCGAGTCCGGAACGCGTATAAACTTCGCCGTAAGCAAATTCAATCATGAAACGGCTGACATCAGGTGCGATATCCTTTAAGTTTTCTTCAATTTTTAGTTGCGCTGCATTCGTCTGGCTGTTTGGATCCGTAAACTCCATAATTTTGTTGATCCCTTTTTGATAGCGACTTGTTTCCATAATGATCCTCCTGTCGATCTTTTAGATTGTTTTATGCAAGATGCATCTTCTGCCTTCACTGGCTGGCAAAACAAAGCACTGATTGCAGCTGATGCAGCGGGCATTGCGGTCTTCGATCTGCAGCTTGGTGATCAATTCCGGCTCGCTGATCAAGGGACGAGCCAAAGAAACCATATCAATTCCTTGTTCTAAAACTTGCTTCATATCCGCAAGACTGCGGATGCCGCCGACAAGAATAATCGGAATAGCTGCCTGTTCTCTCATTCGTGCTGCCCGTTCCATATAATAATTGTGATCTTGAATCGTCTGAAAACGCCAGTTATATCCGCTGAGTTCAACAGCTGTAACACCAAGGTCTTTCATTTCCCGAAGCATATACAGCAGTTCTTGTTCATACACCTCATCCTGTTCAGAATTGCTGTTTATTTTCACAAAAACCGGAAAATCATCTTTGCATGCCTGGCGAACAGCCACAATAATTTCCCGAAGAAGGCGAAAGCGATTCTCGATCGAGCCGCCATACTCATCTTCCCGCAAATTCATAAGCGGTGACAGAAATTGGGTCACAAGATAGCCATGTGCCGCATGGATTTGAACTCCATCAAAGCCAGCTTGCTGGACACGATGCGTTGCCTTCGCAAAGTCTTCTGCGATTTGCTTGATTTCTTCCATCGAAAGGGCCCTCGTCATTCTGCCTTTCGTAATTTCTATCGCAGATGGCGCAAGCGGTACATCCATCGTTTTCGTTGCCCGTGCCCCGACATGGTTTATTTGCGGCACGATTTTGGCACCATGCCTGTGTACTGCCTGGGCAAGCAGTTGCAGTCTTGGCAAGTAGCGATCATCGGTAACCAATGGTCCGTCATAATCGAAAATACCGTTCTCACTGACACAAAACATGCCGGTGAACAGCAAGCCCACATCATGCTTGGCCAGCGTTTCGTAGATGCCGATTTCGGTATCGGTCAGATAACCGTCTTTATTTTCCATGAAGGAAAAGGTTGCGGAGCGGGCAATTTTATTTTTGATTGCAAGTGCGCCAAGTCTTGTCGGTGCAAATAGATTCTCGTACATAATATCTCCTTTTTTCATCATTCAGATGCCATTGTTTCAACTTGGAAAAGCAGGGCTGTCAGCACAGCGAGATTGTCTTTCCCCAAATAGGCTTGGACATTGTCTTGTGCGCTATTCCACAAGATGGCTGCTTCTTCCAAGGTTTCCTGCCCTTTTTCTGTTACCTGAAGCTGCCGGTCACGCTTGGCACTTAGCGCAAGATCGGTGATATATCCTTTGTCCATGATGCTTTTCAAGTTGCGCACCAATGTCGTGCGGTCCAGCTGCATCGCTTTGGCTAATGCGCTCACATTGACAGGCTCCAGCTTTTGCAACGTTTTCAATAATGAATATTGCGTTAAATTGATGTTGGAAGGTGCCAATGCAGTGTTATAGTAATCTGTCATGGATTGGGCAGCCCTGCGCAAGTTCAAGCAATGGCAGGCTGCTGGTTTATCTCTCAAGGACATCCCCCTTTCGTGTATATACACTATTAATGATATCGTATCATATATTTTCTGATTAGCAAGCAAAATTTACAGATTCTTGATCATAAAAATAAAACCCCATGACTGGGGCTATATAGAATATACCTTGGCAATGGCTTGAATCCACTGGGCGGTTTTCACTAGATCTTCAATGGCAATGCTTTCTTCCACGGTGTGGACTTTGGTCATTCCTGTTGCCAGCGTCATAGCTTGCACTTGCTTTCCAGCATAGATATTGGTATCGCTGCCGCCGCCGCTTTGTTTGAACCGGTAAGGAAGCCCAATCGTATTGCTTGCCTGGACCACCTTTTGCGCAATTTCATCCTGTTCGGTGATTTGATATCCCGGCGTATCGATTGCTACCGTCGTAGCATAGGTTGCTTTAGCTGCGGAACATTCTTCTTGAAAAACAACATCCACTTGGTGCAAAAGCTGCTCTAGTTTTGCGCCATCCAAACTTCTGGCTTCAAATTCCAATGTAATCTTCGGCATCACAATATTAGCAGCAAGACCGCCATGGACAATCCCGACATTGCATGTCGTGTTCGCATCAATTCTGCCAATTTGCAGCTTGCTGACGGCTTTCGCCGCAACCACAAAGGCATTGATTCCCTCCTCCGGTGCAATTCCGGCATGCGC
The DNA here is from genome assembly GCA_023388995.1 of Bacillota bacterium. GTDB lineage: Bacteria > Bacillota_I > Bacilli_A > Erysipelotrichales > Erysipelotrichaceae > JAEWFD01. The sequence goes on along the minus strand of JAEWFD010000042.1, from coordinate 50,273 downwards.
TTCTTTCCCGGTCACGGTAATGGTGCCCGATGCCATAAATGGCGCTGCACACACAATTTCTCCCGGCTGACCGCTGGAATCCAAAATGAAAGCCGCATCCACATCGGCTAAGAAGCTTGGATCTAATTGCCGTGCTCCTTCCAATCCTGTTTCTTCCGCTACCGAAAACACAAATTTCAGATGGGGATATGCATCCGGATGGGCAAGCGCATCTTCCATGAGCAATAACATTGCTGCGATGCCTGATTTGTCATCCGCTCCCAGAATGGTTGTCTGATCACTGTAAATACGGCCATCCCGTATCACAGGGTGCACCTTATCACATGGTACCACGGTATCCATGTGGGCCGAAAACAAAACGGTTCTGGCACCTTTCCCAGGCATGGTTGCTAGCAGATTCCCGCTGTTGCCGCCGATAGCAGCTCCCGCTGCATCTTCGCTGATGGCAATCTGCCGTTCTTTGCAAAATGCAAGAATGTAATCTGCTACCAGGCGTTCTTGCTTGGATGGTGATGAAAGTTTCGCCAATTCGATAAAACGATCTGTAATTGTCATGATCCTTTGCTTCCTTTCTTTTTGCTGCTATGCTGATTTAAAAACTCCCGCTGCAGGCTGATCATCTTCTCTGCCATAATCTTATTCGCAAAAGAGATGGCGGCCATCCGCATGGCCATATGCTCCAGCGGCTCCTGCTTTTGCACTTGCTGCTGTACAGGTGCTTGCAAGACTGACTGCAGCGCCCGCTCCTGCTCCTCGCAAAAAAAATCATAGGCCTTCTTTTCGCCATGCAGGATAAACAGATACTGAATGCCATCCTTAATTTCGGAAATTGTAATGACCTGTTTCAAAATGGTAATTGCAATCAAAAAGGCCAAATGTTTTTTCGCATAGCGCTTTTTAATTGGAGCAGGCATCAGCTTCAGCTTTACATAGTTGTTGATCATGGCTTGGGTGATCAGCTTATTTTGTTCCGAAGACAATACTTTCAGATGTTTCTCAATATAGGTGATCACTTGATCCATATACAATTCAAAATCCGGCAATTCATCCCATTTGGGAATATGAAAAGTGCGCAGTTCGTCACACCAGGTTTCTAATGTCATCATTGATTCTTCCACGGTTAAACACACCTCACTTTGTGTTTGCATAGGGACAATATACGAAAAAGAAAGAAAGATGTCAAGTACCACCAAAGCAAGCTGAATATACAACAAACAAGCGGATCTTTTATTCTGATTCTTATAATTGACGAATGATGCGAATGAACGTATAATTTATACAGTATTGACCAATAAATGCCAATAAATATTACAGAGAGGATATTTCAATTATGAAGGGAACCATAGTATCAACATGGATGCGTACCAGCCGCCGTCGTTATGGAGATGCAGTCGTCGATGCTGCACTGGAAGCAAACCATATACCAAAGGGTAAAATCTTTACTCCATTTGAAGACGTGGATGATAAAACAACCTATAGTCTGATGACCAAAATTGCAGAACTGGCACGTGTTGACCTGAAAGAGCATTGGTATCACAATGGCGTAGAAAACGTAAAGTCCTTCTATGCTGATTATTCGGGCTTCTTCAAGCATGATAATGCATATCACTTTTTGAAATCCATGAACGACGTGCATATTATTGTCATGAAACGGTTCAAAGGGGCCAAGCCTCCTATTTTGGATATGATTCCGATCACCAATCGCAGTGCGTATTTCATCTATCGCTCACAGCGCGAATTATATGATTATTTCCGTGGTCTCATTGACGGGACAGCGGACCATTTCAAAGAAAAAATTATTGTTGAGGAAGTTTCCAAAGCACCAGGCGAGTTGAAATTGAAACTAACATTTGAGCAGCCGATTCGCCAAATCAAGCGCTTCTGGCTGAACCGCGTGCTATCCTTTGGCTTCATTAAACTTGTCGGCTTTAAAACCGGTTTTCTGAGTGCACTGGCGATGGGCGGCCATCATGTATTTGCGAATGGCTATTCCGCAGCAACATTGCAGTTGATGCTTACTTCTTTCCTGGTAGTTACAGCCGTAAGCAGCATACTCAATCTGCCGTTATTGACTATCATCAAAGATGTACGCCAATTGAAACAGCGCAACTTTGCCAATCTGCTTCATTTGAAGAGCCGTGACCATTTTGAGACAATCAATCAGGAAGTCAATGCTTTGAAACTGGACGTTCAGCGAGACTTCATTGGCTTCAATGCAGTCATCGATGAAATGTACACCTTCAACAAATCGGTTTCCCGTATCTCGGAGAGCATGGGATCAACCTCCAATGACATCTCCCGCATCGTGAAGGAGCTGGCAGATGGCGCCATGTCGCAAGCAGAAGATACCGAAAAGTCCATCATGATCCTGAACGAAAACTTAACTGGCATCAAGCAAATCTCCAAAGATGAAAATGAAAATAAAGTCTTGATTGAAGATGCTGTCATCAATATTGAATCCAGCTTTGACCAAGTCAAAACAACAGCTGATAAGATTGCCGTGATGATGCACCAATTTGCGCAGTTGCGCGATGATGGAAATCATCTGAAGAAACAAGCAGATAATATTTTGAGCATTGTCTCCATCGTTTCCAAAATCTCGCAGCAAACCAGCCTTCTGTCCCTGAATGCTTCCGTGGAAGCAGCGCGTGCAGGACAAGCCGGAAAAGGATTCGCCGTCGTTGCGGAAGAAGTTCGCTCACTGGCTTCTGAAACAAAAAATGCGGTCGCCAACATCAATGACAACCTGCTTGGCTTTGTCGGCAAGATTCAGTCACTGGTAGTAGACATCGACCAGCAATATGATATTCTGGAACGGGAAAGTGAAACGCTGGCATCAGCAGTCAGCACAACCAGCGATTCCAACCAAAAAATTAAAGATGTGGCACAGCGGATGAGCATTACGACTAACCGCCTGAGCGAGCAAACCATTTCCATCAACTCTTTGTTTATGAAGATGGAAAGCCTGGCTGCGATCGCAACCGAGAACAGCGCATCTTCAGAAGAAACCAGCGCCAATATTGAAATTTATACGCATCAAATCAGAGACTTGACAAACCAAATTGCTGTCTTTGAGAAGATGATCGGCGACTTCAAACAAGATATCAGCAAATATACCATCTAAACAGCTTGCAAAAGCTGTTTTCTTTTCGCAAAAAAGGATATGCCTGCGCATACCCCTTTTCGTTTTGTTTGCTATTTTTGCTTAGAAGCATCCAAGTCTGCATACGCATCAGAGCGATCAAACTCCCGCTTCACAAATGAACATATTGGTTCAATCAACAGCTGCTTCTCTCGGGCGAAGGCCGCAAGTCGTTCCAGCAGTTTATTCGCGATTCCCTGTCCGCGCAGTTCTTCCGACACATACGTATGATCTGCCGCAATCACATGGTCCGATTTCACGTAATACGTAATTTCCGCCAGCGGATGTGCTTCTTCTCCAATATAAAATTGGTTGTTCCCTTGTTTGATCTCCATATCCATTCCTCCTACTTCCTTTTTAATAATGATTGAATCAAATTTACTGTCAGTCCTGCAATCAATCCGATTCCTGCAAAGACAAACAATGACATAATGCCTGCCAGATCATTCCAGCCGGTATCTCTGCTTAGAAACTGGCGATACATTTCAATGAAGCCGCATCCTAAACCAATCAGATACCAGATGCTGCCCCACTTGCTGCGAAATAATGACAACCCTCCGGCAAGTCCGCCGAAGATGACAGCAGTAAGCAAATAGACCGGTATATTTTGCAGTTCAACTGTTCGTTTCAGTACGAAAGCAACACCGCCATACAACAGCAGAAATGACAGGACAGCAATTGCAGTTCCTAGATAGACCGCACGTGTTTTTCTTGTTTCATGCATTGAAGATCTCCTCCTCTATCTTTAGTATGATCCTAACATTGTTAGTCTAAAAACGCAAATTAATTACTCTAACAGCATAAGAATAGAAATAAGTTGCCTCATATTTGACATGAACTGCATTCCTCTTTATCATTATGAAAGAAAAGGAGCTATCGCATGCAATCTTGGAAAACATATATCTATCTAGCTTTAGGTACCATTTCATTGGCTCTTGGTGTAATCGGCATTGCATTGCCGATCTTGCCAACAACGCCTTTTTTGCTTCTGGCAGCATTTTGCTACTTGCGCAGCTCCAAGCGCCGCTATGAGTGGCTCATCCAGCATCCCGTATTCGGCCCCTATGTCAAAGATTACCTGCAGCACAAAGCAATCAAAAGAAAAACCAAAGTCATTGCAATTACAATGATTTGGCTCTCGTTATCTTATTGCATCTGGATTGTGTCCGGATACTTAAAAGTCGTCTTATTTGTCATCGGCGCCGCTGTTACGATCTATTTGCTGCGGCTGAAAACACTGGAAGCCATGTAGATCAGCATGGCGGCAATACAATTTTATCAGAATATCCCAATTGAAATTCCGGGATCCCCGATGCATACGGTGCAATCTCGTATTGCTGGAAGTAGATGATGACCCCTTGGGATGTCAGATAAAAATGATCTTCCTGAAACATGTGATCTACATCGCGCAGACAATCAATATAATAGCGATCGACGCCCCGCTGAATCTGGTCTTCGATCTCTTTTTTTATCATGGCAACCGTTTCTTCCTTGTATTCATTGGTACAGCAAAACACCTGAGCCAGCTTAATCTTTTGCCCGGTATCCACATTCCATGTCTGTGAAGAGCGCTCGGTGCTGCCATGGGCTCCACCCATATATTCATACTGGTCAAAAAAGAAACTGATCAAGCAGCTTTTGTCATATGCCACATGATATGTCAGCATGAGTTCACCTATGCGCAGCGGATCATTTCCTTGTTTGGCCATCTGATATTGATCAACCTGCAAAGGATACAGGATGTCTTTGGCATACTGCACCAGATGTTCGGCAAGTTGCTTGTAGTAATCATTGATCTGTTGAATTTCTGCTGTGGGTTTTTCCGGTACCAAATAAGGATATTCGATCTGGTAGGTAAGGACAGGATCTCCCTGATAAACTAAGGTATCCTTGAATACCTCTTTTTGTATCTTCATCCTTTCACCCCCTGCTTTACCATATGCACTCAAGGCGCATATAACTGGTTGTTTATACTGCTTATTCCGCCAGTTTAAAGGAAATCAGTCCGCCGCCTAGGCTGGTGCTCTGAAACCACGCATGAAAGTCAATCCACAATGAGGTGCCGCCATCCAAAATCTCCACTTGATATTGGTTTTCTTCCTGTTTCATGGATATAATTGTCACCCAGTGCCAGGAATCCAAGCTTTTTACGGTGCCTTGATCCCAATTCAAAAACGCAACCGGAATATCTTGCTTTAAACCGTCTTTTAAAAAGGACCAGACATGCTCCCACGCCGGCCGCTGTTCGTGGTGCTTGGGAATATCACAAACTGCATAGTGAAGTGGCAGCTGCTCTTGCTGCGCATATTTCATCATTCCTTTGTAGAAGCGGCTGGTTGTGTTGACACCTTGCATGGAAGGTGTAATATACTTCCACATTTTATTCATGTAAGCACGTGCGTCTTGCTTGCTGGCTACGATCAGAGGAAGTTCCCGCAATGCCACAAACTGATGGCAGTAATATAGAATTTGTGCGCCGGTTGTGGGTCCGCAGCCGGAAAGCCGCTTCCAGTAATTGGCATACCATTCTTGATCAAAGCCCATATATGTCTGATCCGCTTCCAGAAAGCGAAAATATTCAGGGTTGGTGATTCCATATTGTTCCATCACTAGTTCCTCCTTTACCGGGTAATCGTATCATATTCTTTACCTCCCTGCAATTGCGGTAATCCAGAAGACTTTGCAAAGAGAAATGTGGTATAGTTAGCATGAGGTGAATCGTATGAAACCACTCCGATATGGCATTATCAGCACGGCATCCATTGCCGGCCGCTTCGTTCAGGCAGTACAAGCAACGGCACATAGTCAAGTTGTTGCTGTGGCCTCTCGTTCCATCACAAAGGCACAAACATTTGCCAGCCAGTACCAAATTTCTCGTGCCTATGGCAGCTACTCGCAGTTGTATCAGGATCAAGATATCGATATCGTGTATATTGCGACAATTAACAGCACCCATGCAGCTGAAATCAGAGCAGCACTTCTGGCAGGCAAACATGTTTTATGTGAAAAGCCGCTGGTATTAACGACCGCAGAAGCGGAAGAATTATTTGCCCTTGCGCAAACACAAGGACGCTTTCTCATGGAAGCCCAAAAAAGTGTGTTCCTGCCGGTTACCAACTTTCTGAAAAAAGCCATTCATACCAGTATGCTAGGCGGTTTAAAGCAGATTGATATGACCTCTTCCTTTACAGTCCCGGCTTCACAAACATGGATGTATGATCCGCTGCAAGGCGGCGTTGTGTATGGGAGTGCAACGTATACGATCGAGTATATCAGCTATTTGCTGGAACAAAAAGCATCATGGAGTGCTGTCGCAAGCAAAACTGAAGCAGGCTGCATTGAGGCTGTCTCAATGCATGCGAAATTTGGTTCTTCGATTTTGGCTGCATCCCGCATTGCCATGAATGTAACTACCTGCAATGAAGCCAGGTTCTATTTCACAGAAGGAATGATTACGGTGAAAGACTACTGGAAGGCACGCAGCTGCACCGTACATTCTTATCATACCCAGAAAACAACCGTTGAAAATTTCCCTTGTTTGCATGAACTGCGCTATGAAGCGGATCATGTCTATGAATGCCTGCAAGCTGGTTTATTGCAATCACCGATCATGAATGAAGCAATGACACTGCATTGTGCCAAGCAAGTAGAAGATATCCTACAAACCTCTTAAAAAAGGGCATTACGCCCTGCGGTTTAAAAACGGATGCCGATGTGATGGCTTTTGTCGATCTGTACTTCCTCCCGTACAAACGGGGCACTGACCGGCTGCTGCGGTTGCTGCGGCTGCTGCGTTTCAAATCGTTGATAATCGATGTCATATAAGCTCTCATGCACATTCCGAAGGGTCAAACGTGGATCTGGAGGGGCAATTTGCTGACCGTTTTTTGGTGGTGCCGCTGGTGTTACCGGTGCTGGCGGCTGCGTAGGACCTGCTGGCTGAACCTTGCAAGACGCTTCATTTAAGCGTTGTTCGGCGGGACTGTCACCCGTGCGCAGCGGTTTGGCAGCCGTTTTCATATCACTGTTCTTTTTGAAACACAAAAACCAATCGAGGCAATAGTAGGTATCACCCTGGGCATTCATCCGATCTTTGGCTTGTTTCAGCGTCTTTACAGATGGAATGATCACATCATCCCCCGGTTTCCAGTTGGCCGGAGTCGCGATGCTGTCTTTATCACTGAGCTGCAAAGCCTGCACAATACGTTTCAATTCCTGCATATTGCGGCCGGTTGTCAGCGGATAATACAGAATAGCTCTGATTTTGCCGACGGGATCAACGATGAAAACGGCACGGACAGTATCTGTCGTGCTTTGCTTATCATGAATCATCCCATACTGCTTTGCGATTTCCATGCTGGAGTCCGCAATCAGCGGAAAGGTAATTTCCGGACGATCGATGCCATTCCAATTCATCCCTTCAATCGTCCGCAGCCATGCCAGATGCGATGAATTCGAATCCACTGACAGCCCCACCAGCTGCACATTGCTTTGTTCAAGTTCCTTGGCCATGGATGCAAGGGTCATGAATTCGGTTGTGCACACCGGGGTAAAATCAGCAGGATGGGAAAAGAAAATAACCCACTTCCCTTTATAATCCTCCGGAAACTGGATCGTTCCCTGTGTTGTTTCCGCATGAAATGAAGGTGCACTCTCTCCAATCATGGGGATTGTTTTTTTATCCTCCATAGTATTCCTCCTCTTGTCATAGTAGTATATGAGGTACACTTGCATGGGGTACGCATTTACCAGCAAAGAATCATCGCCGTTTCCCTATTTGGCGCATATCATATACTGGATGAGAAGAAAGGACATTGCCTCATGTTGACGCTTGAAGAAAAATTAAGGATCTTCATTGAAGAAGAACTCATTGCTTCCAAATTATATGCAGCATTGGCAGCAATCGCCCCGAATGATAATTATAAACAGCTGCTTCAGGGAATGGCCAATGATGAGGAAGATCATGCCAAGACATTTCAAAAAATCTTATATCACATCACAGGCCAGATGCATCAGCCAGCCATAAAAACACCAACGCTGCGCAGCACCTTTGATGAAATCTTATGGAATCGCGTCCTGGACGAAACAAGTGATTACAGGAAGTATGGCTATGAGTATTTCCGCACTGCCCCCAATACCGATTTAAGCAGTGCTTATTATGTGGCTAAGACAGATGAAAATGTCCATGCCATTCGTTTGCTCTATATGCTGTTACGTTAAAAAAAGTGAGACATCAGCTCACTTTTTTTATCCATGAACAGCTGCCTCAGGCAATGTTTGCAGCCATTCTTTCAATTCTGCCAAGGTGGACTGTTTGAAAGAAGAAAGTGGATACTCTTTCTTATTGATCAGACAATCGGTAACCAAATAGGTGTCCATGCCTAATTCCCGTACGCACATATCTTCGGCTACATCATTGCCGACCATCATGCATTGCTGCGGCGTCACCCCCAGCTGACCCAAAATTTCCTGATAATAGCTTAGATTGGGCTTGCAGAAAGAGGCATTCTCATACGTGGTAACAAGAGCAAAATCATCCAGCTGCAGCCCTGCCCAGGCCATTCTGGTTTGGGTGGCAATGCGCGGAAACAAGGGATTGGTGGCAATCGCCAGCGTATATCCTTTTGCCTTCAGCAGCTGCACACATTCATTGGCTAGCATCGTCGGCGCGGTGGTTTGCTTCACTTGCAGAAACCTGGTGCGGTAGAATTCTTCAAACAGCGGCTCAGCATCGCGGATATCCTTGCCCAGATAGTGTTCCATCGCATTCCAGAAGCATGTCTCATTAGATTGCTTGCCATCATTTACAAGCATTTGCTCGGTGCTGCCCCAAATCATCTTCACAAAGGTTCTTCCTTCAACACCAAAATGTTGGCCCAGCGTTGCCAGCTGTTCAAAATAGACCTTCATAAAAGCCTGGTCATCCATCGGAAGCAAGGTTCCGTCTAAATCAAATAAAATTGTATTTATCATAGTTTTCCTCCTATACCAGCAGCAATAAGGTTCCGCATACAATCAAAGCAAGACCCGCAAATGCCTGCTTGGTGATCCGCTCCTTCAATACGAAATATGAAAAAGCAATAGAAATCACAATGCTTAATTTATCAATTGGCACAACAATGCTGGCCGGTCCTTCTTTCAGTGCCTTGTAGTAACAAAGCCAGGATAATCCGGTCGCCAATCCTGAAATCAGAATATAGCGCATGCTTTTCGCATCAATTTGTTTCAGGGCTTTCGTTTGTTTTGTAACGACAACCATGGTCCATGCCATGATGAGCACTACCACTGTTCGGATGGCAATCGCCAGATTGGATTCCACGCCTGCCACGCCGATCTTCCCCAGAATGGATGTAAGAGCCGCAAACACAGCAGAGCCAATAGCATAGAACAGCCATTGATTGGATTTAGCTGCTTCTTCCGTGCTCTTTTTCTGAATCATCAAATAGGTGCCAACGGCGATCCCAGCCATTCCGAGGAAACGGAACGTTCCCAGTGGTTCTTGCAGGATGACAAACGCCAAAATCATCGAGAGAATCGTACTGGACTTATCAATCGGCACCACCTGATTGACATTACCCAGCTGCAGTGCTTTGAAATAGCAAATCCAGGATGCTCCGGTGGCTAGTCCCGAGAGGATCAGAAACAACAAACTCGTAGAAGAAATTGTACGAATCGACGGATATGAGCCAACGATCAAAACCATCAGCCATGCAAAAATCGTAATCACGATGGTGCGCAGCGCTGTTGCGACATGGGAATCTACATTGCGGATGCCGATCTTAGCAAGAATTGCCGTAACGCCCGCAAAGAACGCCGAACCAAAGGCATAGAATATCCACATAACTACCCCTCCTTTGATATTCAAAGATATTTTCAATCGTTATCGTACTTCAAATTCAGTCATTCGTAAAGTCTATTCCCGCTATTTCAGAAAAATACCTATATGAATTCGCTTACACCTGATAGCATGATTATTTCCGGGGAAATCAACACTTCGCAGACATCCCTTCCTCCCGAACAGCTTGCTTTACTTCTGCTCCTTTCGTATAATGAATAGCAGTAGAGGAATGATTATGAAGCAAATACATGTCGTCTGTGCCATCTTGCAAAAAGAGAATTACATTCTAATCGCCCAGCGCAAGACTGGTGAGTTTGCGGGAATGTGGGAATTCCCCGGCGGAAAAATCGAAGAACACGAAAGCCAGGAACAGGCTTTGCGCAGAGAACTACGCGAAGAACTCGCTGCAGAGATCCAAATTGAAGAACATTTTATGACCCGGACCTATCAATATCCGACGTTTCATCTCACAATGGAATGTTACTTATGCCGGTTAGTGAGCGAGGAACTCGTTTTGCATGACCATGCGGCCGTCCGCTGGATTGCCCTTGATCCGACGACCGAGGTAGATTGGATTCCTGCCGATATCGAAATATTTGAGCGGCTGCTTGCACGAAAAAAATGATCATCCGATCATTTTTTTATATCCATTAAAACATAGTCAGGCATTGCGGCTTCATTGGCACATGAAACAATTGTTCCAAAACAGTTCTGTAACGATCTGCGGAAAGCCGTATTTTTCCATATCGATATAAGCTGCCAAAGTCTGCAGCACCTGTGATCAGCGAAGAAAAAGAGGCAACATCGACTTCCATTCGCACATCATAGGAATCAGACGATGACTTCACCGCTGGATATCCCTGCGCAAATTGAACAGTAAAGGGTTCCTTGTGATATTTAGTGAAGCTATCGTGAATCTGAAACTGCACTGTTAGGTTGCTGCCGGCAAAATTATGATCTTTCAGCTGTTCAAACAATATTGCAGCATCAATGACCCGGTACATCAAACCGGTACCTTGTCTGCCGGTTTCGTGATAGACAGGAACAAGCAGATCAGAGCCGAAACGTGGATCATCTAACGCAAAGAGAAAGTTTTCATCTTGCAGATGAAAGATCACATGCTGTGCCTGATCACTTTGGCTATGCAGAAACGCCAGCAGTTCCTGAAACGCCTGCGCATGTTCATAAACAAGTTCTTTCACCACAATATCATATTGGAGAAAACTGCCGCCGCTTACTGCTTGAAACTCCATCATGGTATAGCCTTCTAAACGCCCATTCTGCAGATATCCATATACCTTTAATGTCTGTGATCCTAACAAGCGTCGCCACTCTTGCTCGTTTCGCTGAAGCATCCCGTTTGTCTGCAACAACTGCCGGTGATAACAGTCTTGCAGAAGATGCATCTGTTCTTGCTCTAAACAAATGATATGATCTTTGCTTCCTTGCGGCAATTTGACAGTACGAATGCGATATTGGTACATGCTGCTGCCAAAGCCAAAACCCATTTTTCTATAGAATTCAGGATTGAACGGATACAGCATAGCCAAAGCGATTTGTTTTTCATGACATTGGTGCAGAAAGTCCAGCACAATATCTTTTGCTATCTTCTCTTTCTTGTGCAGCAAAGCAACTGCCACCAAACCAATTCCCCCTGCCGTTATCGTTTCGTTGTGAAGATTCATGGCAAAGACGTGGTGGCGGGAACCGCCAGTCAGTTCTCTATCTTCCCAGATGCCATATATGGCTTGGTCTGTTTGTTCTTGCTGGTTAGCCCAGTACTTCGCAGTCATGCTTTGTTTTTGCTCGCCCGTATGAATCTTGAAACCGGGATAGGCATTCGCGGCAATTTCAATGAAAGCAGCCATCTCTTCCGATGATGCAATTTTTCTAATGTCACGCATGTTCGTTCTCCTTTAACGGGCGGTATAATTCATACTGCGCCAGTTTGTCCGCATCAAACCCCATCTTGCGGATAAAGCCCTCCAAAGAGGCATTATTCGCAAAGGCAATCTGCAGCTGCGTTGGCTGATGCACAGAAATTACATGTGCCAGCAATGAACGAGCGATGCCTTGGTGGCGATGCTGCATAGCTGTTGTCAGATGAAAGATCCTGCCCCGCTCCTGCACAATCACCATCCCTGCCAACTCTGTTTTTTCATAGACACCATATGCTTTCAGACCTGCAATTTGTTTCAAGGATTCCAGGCTGTTCTGCCAGTTACAATGCTGGCTGTTGTTAAAAAAGTCCCACGCTTGTGCAAGGTCAAGTTCTTGGCAGTTTTTGTTTTGCTTATCCGCTGCCCAAGCCTGTGCTTCCCGCAAGGTAAAGTAGCGAAGATCATACATGCGGCAGTAACCCCATTTCTCATAAAAGGCTAGTGCCGGTTCATTCCCGGCAATCACTTCCAAATACAGTTGTTTGCATGCATGCAGCCGTGCTGCCTGTTCATGATGTTTCATCAAAGCGCTGCTGATACCTTGCCGGCGATACTCCGGATGAACACACAAAGCTCCGCAGCGCATCGTCAATGTATGATCATACAAGCGAATACCACCTAATACCAGTCCCACCGGCTTATTTTGATCAAAAGCAAGAAAGGAAGTAGCCAGACTGTTTCCCTCCGCACCAAAGAAAATCTTCAAAAAATCATCTTTGCCAATCGTAGTCTGAATGATATAATCGGAAAACCCTTCCTTGAATGCTTCATAAATCTGTTCCGCGGATACTTCATCACAACGACGAATAGCAATCATAAAGAATTCCTCACTTGTTTGGCAATCATGTCCTGATATGTCCTGATTGTTTCTTCTGTCAGCGGTACTCCCATCACGGCATTCATGAAGCCGATGCCATCCATGGTGGAAAGCAGCAGATAAACCATCGCCTCAACATCTAAATTCCGTGCAAACTCCCCTGCGCCAATCCCCTGCTGTAAAATGGCCGCCAGATCCGTAAAAAAGACCAGATAGCGCTCTTTGGCTTTCACCGCAATCTGCTCGTTCCGGGACATAACAGACCAGAATTCAAATGTGAATTTGGCGTTCTTTTGCACTTCTTCCGTCAAATATCCTTGCAGTGTCCAACTGATATATTGCATCAAACGCTCCATAGCCGACTGTGCTGCACTTGCCAGCACCAGTCGTTGGCGCTTCTCAAGCCGATCTTGCGCAATGGCAAGGAAGATCTCTTCTTTGCTTTTGAAGTGGTGATAGATACCGCCTTTGCTGATGCCGGATACCTTTACAATATCATCCATCGACGTACTCGCATATCCCTTGCCGGCAAACAGTTCAAATGCACACGCAATGATTTTATCTTTTGTTTGTTCCATTGTATCCCCTTTACAGACCGACCAGTCGGTTTTGCTTTATTATAACTTGCTCCATCCTCCTTTGCAAGAGGATTTATTTGTGCAAAAAACAAGGGTATTTCATTGCATTCCATGCATGCCTATGCTATGATTCAACCTGTGTATTTTTTACACCATAGAGAAAGGATGTTGGTAAATGAAAAAATTCGTACAATGCTCTGCATTGATGATCGCTGCAGCACTGCTGCTTAGTGCCTGCGGCAGCAAACCAAACACAACCAAACAAGAGATTACCCTCAAAGAAGCGCAAAACGCATTTCTTCAGCATGTGGATGTTGACTATTCTTATGCTCTTGCAAAGAAGATGGAAGAAATCCGCTCCAATGAAGCATTAGGCTATCGTACCGCCGGATCAGAAGCAGAACTGCTTACCGGGGATATGCTGAAAGCAGAGATGGAAGCAATCGGATTATCCAATGTCACCAAAGATGCATTCACATTAGACACATGGACCTTTAAAACAGCACAGCTGACTTATCCATTGCTTGATGGAACAACCAAAACCGTAGAGTTAGGCGGCTATCAAACCAATTTCGTCACCGATGGACCAAAGAGTTTCACGTTGATCGATGGCAAAGCGGGAACAGAAGCTGATCTTGCCGGGCTGGATGTCACGGACAAGCTTGTGCTGATTGATATAAATCAAAGAGAAAACTGGTGGATTAACTATCCTGCCTATGAAGCCCACATCAACAAAGCTGCCGGCGTCTTGGCTGCCCAAGATGGCGGTTACGGTGAGGTTAGTGATGATGCCTTGAATGCGCAAGATATCTGCGGGACAGAAGATGCTCCTGCGTTCTCCATCAGTCGCACTGATATAGACGCCATTCGAGCCTTCATGAAAGAAAATAAGACCAATGAAGTAACGATCACTTTAAATGCTGACAGCAAAGTTGTACGCGACGGTACTTCCTACAATATCGTAGGTACAATCCCCGGCAAAGATCCGGAAGCGATGATCTTAATGAGTGCGCACTATGATTCCTATTTTGCAGGATTCCAAGACGACAATGCAGCGATTGCTTTGATGTTCGGCATTGCAAAAGGAATTCTGGACAGCGGTTATCAACCGGAAAAGACACTTGTCTTCACAGCCCTGGCTGCGGAAGAATGGGGTGTTGCAAATACCCGCTATGACTGGTCTACCGGCGCTTACAATCAGATTTTCCGGGTCCATCCGGAATGGGTTGGCAAAGTGATTGCGGATATCAACTTTGAATTACCGGCAATGAATGAAGGGGATACCGATCAAATTCGTACTTCTTATGAATTAAAGACTTTTATCGATGCGTTCAAAACAGACGTCCCGGCAGTGGAAGGTGTATTCCCTCAGGGAATCGAAACCATTGTGCCAATTCAAACATGGTCCGATGATTTCTCCTTCTCTATCGCAGGTATCCCATCCAGTGTAACCGCACTGCGCGGAGAGTTTGCTAAAACACATTACCATTCGCAATTCGATAATTCCGACACTTACAGCAAGGAAGCATTCTTATTCCATCACAATATGTACGGAATGCTGATGCTGGCTTATGATCGGGTGGCGGTATCTCCGCTGGATTTCTCTACTCGTCTGCAAGCGCTGCGTGACAGCATCGATGCAGAGCTGCTGGGAACTGTAAACACTTTGGAAACAGAAACAGCCGAACAAGCCTTGACTGCTGCCTTAGACAGTGCAGAACAAGCTGCAGCGCAAGCTTGGGCTACAGTGCAGCAAACCAACGATGCGTACCTGGTAGCATTAGATGCCAAAGATGCGAAACTGGCCGCACAACTCTATGCCCAAAGCAGGGAGTTGCACAGTCAGGTACTAGCTGCCTTCCAATATGCGGAAGATCAATTCGTCAGATTAACCTGGGAAGATGTTTCTATTTTCCCGCATGAGCATAGCCAAAACAACTTGCTGGCTTTGGATGCTACCATCCAAGCATTGCAGGATAAGAAAGCTTCTGTGGCTTTAGACGAATATCTGTACCTGATTGACAACAACTGGTATGCCTATGATTGGAGCAAAGCTACGTATGACTATTTCACTGATTATGCCTTGAACCAACCAGCAGATCGCTTAATGTGGGGTGCGGGCAGGCTGCAAGGTCATGTTGATTTGTATGATGTCATCAAATCCTTGCAAAAGAAAGGTGACGGCGCTGACTATGCGGCAGAGCTGCAAACTTTGCAAGCAGCAAGACAGCAGGAATTCCAAAGTCTTGCCAATCAAGTGACCCATGAATTAACAGCATTGCAAGAATTGACCAAGCAATTGGAAACAATCGCAAAATAATACCCTAAGATCTAGTTCGCTAGGTCTTTTTTTTCAACAAAAAAGATATGCCAGTGGACATATCCGAACCATGGATTAAGGAAACAATACCTGTACCAGCAGCATATAGACCATCGTTCCTCCGGCAATGGACAGCAGCATCTGCCGTTTCCACTGATGCAGCACAATAACAACGGCAACTGCCAGCAATTCAGGAAGTCCGCGATTTCCCTCCAGAAAGGAAACTTCTTTAAAGCAGTAGATCACAAGCAGCCCAATCACGGCCGAGGGCAGCACTTTTCCCAAATGCTTGATGTAAGATGGTGTTGGCTTGTGCGGCGGAAACAGCAGAAACGGTGTAAAGCGCGTGATCATTGTAGCCAATACAATCATGGCAATCGTAAGCACTTGCTGAGATAGTGTCATCATAGCTGCTGTTCTCCTTTTTGTTTATTTGGCAGTCTGCTGACCATGAGCAGGATCAGGATCATAGCCGGAATCATAAAGTTTTTAGCTCCGAACAAAAGCAGCGACAGCAAGGATGCAAGCAGCCCGATATAAGAGCTGGTATGATCTGTTTCCTGATTCCATTGTTCGAGAAAGATCACAATAAATAACGCAGTCATGACAAATTCAATTCCCTTTGTACTAAACGGCAGCAGATGACCAAACAGTCCTCCTAACGTCGCTCCCAATCCCCAATAACATTGATTTAAAAAGGTTACGAAAAAGAAGAACCAACCCGAGTCAATCCCCTCCGGAATGGCTGCTGAGTAATTGATCGAAAAGGTTTCATCACAAAGGCCAAAGATTAAATACCATCTCTTCCAGCCTAGCTTTTGGTAACGTTCCAGCAATGCAATGCCATAGAATAAATGACGGGCATTGATCATCAAAGCCATCAGAAAAGCATTCAAAGGATGAAACGGTGCCAGCAACAAACTAACGCCCACAAACTCCACTGACCCGGCATAGATAGCCATGCTCATAAACAGCGGATACCAAAAAGAGAAGCCGGAGGCATTCATATACATCCCATATGCCATGCCTAAAAAGGTAAACCCGGCAAAGATGGGAATGGTATAGGGAACAGCCGCCAAAAACGCTTGCTTGATCTTTGAGTTGTGCATGAGTACCTCCGTTTTTAAACTGTAAATAGCATCATTATAAGAAGTTTCACTTCTGAATACAAGCAAAAAAGAGAAAATGAATACCTGAAACGGCTACCAATGAATAAGGCCCTTTGTTTGTGCAACACAGGACCTTGTTTGGATTTTATTTATTCTTGATTGCAATTTTCTACGATTACGATAATGCCGCCGCCTTCGTGTTTGGCATGGTACAGTGCCTGGTCGGCACATTGAAACAGAATATCATATTCCTGACTCTTCTTCAAAATAGCAGCACCGATGCTAACCGTTACCGGAACGCCCTCATTGGTACGCTGAATTTCATCAAGGAGCTGCTGGCATTTGCTCTTCACAAATGCAGCTGACGGAATATCTTTGAGATAGACACAGAATTCATCGCCGCCGATTCTGCCAACGATATCGGAATCACGGAAGCTATGTTTCAATGCCCTTCCGATTTGCGCAAGTACACGGTCACCTTGCAAATGGCCCAAGGTATCGTTAATCTCCTTAAACTTGTCACAATCAATCATCAGAAAAGCATCTGCTGTATGATGAGCTTTGCTTGCCAGAACCTGCATAATTTGTGTTTTCGTCGTTGCCGGGTTCAATAGTCCTGTTAACCCATCAATCTGTGCTTTGGAAACCAATTCTGCTTTTTCCGCTGCTTCCTGACTGATATTCGTAAGCTTCCCAATCATGGTATCCATTTTCCCCTTGCCATCGGAAATTTTGGAATTAACTGCCCGGAAAGTACCGATTGTTCCGTCAGCAAGCGGAAGCCGCAGCACAAACGATGGTTCAGCAGCTTGTGTTTCCATCAGCTGTTGTTTGAGCAGCTTCGCCGCCTCATCCGTATGCTGACCAAATAAGGCCCGGCATTTTTCTGAGAGTTCCAAGCGATCTTGTCGGCGCTCATATTCATACAGAAATTCATTGGCAATCTGCGCCAGACGCTCATACTTGCGAATTTGCATGCTTAGTTTCTCATTCGATCTGATATTCGCAATGATACTGATGATTAAAATCAAAATAATGCAGCTGATCACGGCAAGCAACTGCTTTCCGAAGGAAGAAATCAGCAGATCTAGGGTAACTCTTGTTTCAACAGCCAGCGCCGCATCGAGAATAATGGTTTGCATTTCATCTTCGCTGATGGCGGCAATTGCTTTGTTTAGAATCGAGAGCAGCACAGGATTATCGTGTTTCATGCCGATGCAGTAAGCACGTGGTTCTTTCTCCTTTGGTATTGTGATGATATTTTCGTACTTCTTGATCTGGTTGTAGTAAACAACTGAATATGCGTTGCCGAAGCCGTAGTCCGCAACACCGCTATTCACAGCATCCAAGCTTTCCTCTCTGCTGTTGAAGTAAAGGGCTTGGTCTCTTGGCACACCTTCCGGCAGATCGCTGCCTTTTACGGCTGCGTATATTTTGCTTTCCAGTTGATCGGCATCAACGGCTTTATTCATATAAATAATCGTTTTCGAATACAAAAACGGTTCTGTCATCACCATATCATCGGGGGCATAATGATAGGGAATACCAAATATGATATCAGCTTCAGCCCATAGTGCATCTGCTACGGATGGATGCAGTTCATAGGCAAAGGTCAGCCCTGTCATCTGCGCAATGTGATCCATCACCTTTTTGGAAATCCCTTGAACCTCGCCCTTTGAATCTGCATATTGCAATGGTGCTGCACCTTCCACAGTGACTGCTTTCACAACTTTTTTCTGCTCAATATAGGCAAGTTCCTCTGCCGTAAACAGCAATCCGCTTTGCGCAAAGACAGTAAAAAGAGGCAGCATAAAACTACCAAGCACCATCATGAGTGATACGATCATCTTGCTTCTATTTCGGCGCATAAACCCTCCTGCTACCCCATTTTATTTTTACTTCTTTGTACATACTGCATTTGGCAATGATTGTCAATAACCGCTTCAGCTACTGCTCTAGACCTAACAACAAGCTGCATAGGCATCATCTAATCATAGTCTTAACTTATCACATCTTTTCATGATTATAAATCATTTTTCGCAACTTTTGCAAGTCATGCAACTAAAAAGCACAGGAATATTGTTAAGTGATGTCTTACTCGCTATTCTGTGCAGGTTTGATATTGATTTCTACCATATGCAGGATGGCTGATTCCTATCCTTTCAATTCATATACCAATAAAGGATTGCTGTCTACCAATGTCATATGATATTTTCAGCAATGCGAATAATCGGCTGGTTTTGGGGTGTTGTCTTTATGATCACAGGTGTTATTTTGGTGCTTTTCCATAATCGGTCAATGATTGCATGATCTCAGAGGCATAGCCTTGACCCCAATAGTTCCGGGATAGAATCATACCAATTTCATAACTAGATTTATCGTCAAATGGATGGTAAATGACATGTCCGATGCAAGCACCGGTTTGCCTGCATTCTATGGCATAGATGTCATGCTTTTAAATACCATAGTTCACTATGAAGTCATGTGTTTGTTTCAAGGTAAACGGTTGTTCGGTATACTGCATGACCAGCGGATCAGATAAATACAAAAAAGCATCCTGGATGTCTGAAAAGTGGAAAACTCTGATCCATAGCCGGTTTGTTTTAAGCCCGTAGTATTTGATCGTTATATGATTCTATTATATCACAAGCAGTTAGACACCCGAAAAAAGCTATACCAGTCTGAATCATTGCAAGTTTCATTCTTAATTCCATACGCTAATAATAGAAGATATGTTGGTTCTATCTGCAGGAGAAATAGATGAGCATGACATAACAAAAGTGATATACCAAGGCTGAATCCACGTCATAAGTTTTGCTAAGGAAGCTAACGGCTATTAGGAATCTTGGCATAGAAAACAAAACACTTTAATGAAGTTGCATAAGAACAAACAAAATCAGCCTATTCTAACAGTAGGAATCTCTAATGCTTGCTTGAAACAAGATGAGTATGTTTCTTTACACAAGAGACATAAATGGCTATAGTAATACGGGACAAGGTCCTTGATAGGAGAATTCAATGAGAGTATTTGATTATGAAGATGTATTGCTGATCCCGGCAAAGGCAATTGTCAAGAGTCGCAAAGAGTGTGACACAACAATAAAATTTGGTCCAAGAACCTTCGACTTGCCGGTGGTACCTGCTAACATGCAAACGGTCATGGATGAAAAACTGGCAGTTACATTCGCAAGCAACAACTGGTTTTATGTGATGCACCGTTTTGAAGAAGAAAAGCGTATCCCGTTTATCAAGATGATGCATGAGAAAAATTTATTTGCATCTATTTCTGTGGGAATCAAAGATAATGAATATGAGTTTGTGGATGAGCTTGCAGCGAGCAATCTTATTCCTGAATATATCACGATTGATGTGGCGCATGGGCATTCGGAATATGTAATTCGGATGATTCGCTATATCAAGGAAAAACTGCCGCAGTCATTCCTCATTGCAGGAAATGTTGGCACTCCGGAAGCTGTCAGAGAACTGGAGAATGCTGGAGCTGACGCAACGAAAGTTGGAATCGGGCCAGGCAAGGTTTGCATTACCAAAATTAAAACAGGGTTTGGTACCGGAGGCTGGCAGCTTGCAGCATTAAAATGGTGTTCCAAAGCAGCACGCAAACCGATCATTGCGGATGGTGGCATCCGCACGAATGGCGATATTGCCAAGAGCATCCGCTTTGGAGCTTCCATGGTTATGATTGGCTCCTTATTTGCCGGACATGAGCAATCCCCGGGAAATGACGTAGTTGTTGATGGTGTGCGTTATAAAGAGTATTTTGGTTCGGCTTCTGAATATCAAAAAGGTGAATATACCAATGTGGAGGGAAAGAAAGAACTTGTTCCATACAAAGGTGATATTCACAAAACAATATTAGAGATGAAGCAAGATTTGCAGTCTTCTATTTCTTATGCGGGTGGGCGTGATTTATCGGCCTTGAAGACTGTTGATTATGTACTGATGAAGAATTCGCATTTTGAGATATAAACAAATAATCCACTCCATACGGTATCTGGAGTGGATTTCTTGTAATGAATCATTTATTACAATTTTTTCTACTCTAATCATTTAAAATCCGTAATATATCATCCCCATATTTCTGAACTTTAATATCTCCAAATCCAGCTATTCGTAATAGTTCTTCTTTCGTCTTTGGGGCTTTATTTAACAAATCTCGTAATTGGCTATCGTTGTAAATATAATATGGCTTAATGTTTTCTTCTTTGCTTTTTTTCAGCCGATATTCTCGAAGCTTTGATAATATCAGTGTCTCTTGACTTATTTCTTCATCACTGCCACTCAAGGTATTAAGTGGTAACGGAAGATTATCAACAGATACTGAATTTATCGAAATATTTTCAGTCAACTTGAAACTATCGTACTTTGAACTATAATCTCTTTCTACATCATTATGTAGTATCAAAAAAGAATTTGCCCAATCCAATAATTGTTTATCATTAGAAGCTTCAATATCTGACTTTTGATATTCCGATTTAATGAATGAAGTCAGCTGATCAACTCTTATCACTTGCTGTTTTACTTCTTTTTTTGCATATTTGGCATTTAACACTGTTTTAGGGTTTGCCAATACTACGACACCTTTATACAGTTTATCCATTATTTTTTGTGCGATAAATTTTGTAATAATATTAGTATTTCTCTCTATCTTAATTTTTTTCAACAGTTCAATATGGCGTTGATTTTGCGTAATAGGCGAATACATACCCTCTTTTTTCTTATATCCGTTATATTCTATTTTTCTGATGAAATCACTTGTATTTGTAATTTCAATATCACCATATAGATTCTTACATTCAATCACAAAACACAACTTTTTTGTAACAACTAAAAAATCAATTTGAGCCTTTAAGTTGTCTTGTTCCAAGTAAATATCATGTAGTATGTACACTGGCATATGACTATTCATTAACTCAAAAATAATACTTTTCTCACCTCTAAGTCCAGCTTCTAAATTCTTAATATCTTGCAAAAGAATTTTCTGACCCTCAGGAGTAAGAGTATGTTCTATCTCTTTCAGTTTTTGGATTTGGATTTCAGTTCCTCTTCCTTCTTTCAATAACACCGGTTCCTTCATTCTATTAAATAGCCCCACTTGATATCTTGCCCCCTATTCTTTGTGGTAATTTAAACATTCTAAACATGAATTGTCAACTCTTGATATATTTCATTTGGAATTCTATTTTCTAAATGAGCGTGTATCATAATTGGTGTTTCATTCTCATAGTAAAATGTGTCCATCTTACCGACATAAATATATGGTAATGTTATACGATCTATTTTTTTACATTTGCGAATAAATAAATGCAAATTTATTCCTCTATTTTTGTTAAAAATAATATTTTGTCCACGTTCACTTTTTTGTCTCGTTTTATTTGGAGATTCCCATTGAAATGTTTCCCGATCAATAAATCTATCTTTATAGTTAATAGTACTTTTAATATCTTCATTTTTATGTAAATCAACAAATAAGAAATAATCATTTCCACTTACAATGAGTCCACTCCCACGATATGAGCTATGTTTTTTTCGATAATTTGATAATAAAGCTAAATCTTGCATAGAGTATTGTTCGTATAATTTTAAGAATGGTAACCCATAATACGTCTCCTTAAAAACTGAAAAATACTGATATAATCCGAATGATATTAGATCCGCAATATATTCTCTACAAATATCATCTTGCAGAATCTCAGCCATTTCATTAGATAATTGAACTTGATCATTATTTGTTTGAATGATTGCAAATATTTTATTTTTTTGACTTTTATCTAGATATTGAAGATTCAAACATTCCAAAGCATGTAACATGTCATCTCTTGTAGTATTTGGAACTTGATTATTTAAAAAATTATAGATAGCATCTACACTACATACATGACTTTGCATCATTTTTCGTAAAATAAGAAATTCATATGGTCTACGTAATGGTAACATAGCAGATAAATATTCAAGCATATATACATAATTAGATCTGTGTAGCTTATAATTTAATTGACTTAGATTCTCCATTCTAAATAAATATCTCATATAAGATTTATCATAACGAATAAATTTCATTGGATTCGGAGCCCCATCAACTAAATAATCCATTAGATGATATGGAATAAGACCATTTCTAGCTCCTTTAAATGCTAGATATTCCTCTTTCAAGTATTTTAATGTTGAGAAATTTTCAAGTTCTAATTGCTTTAGTATTTTTTCTTTTGCAATACGATCCATTTGTATGAACGTATTACCCGGTATATTATTAAAATCCTTTGCTACTGCTACTCGGATACTATCCTTATCATAATAGCGACTGCCTTTTAATGCGATGGCAATCAAGAATGCTTTATTGTGATTACCAATAAAATCTAACACTGTAAGGTACTCTTTATCTTCATATATTCGTAATCCTCGACCAAGTTGCTGAATAAAAATAATTGGAGAATTTGTAGGCCGGAGCATTAAAACAAGATTAATTGATGGAATATCAACACCTTCATTAAATAGATCAACAACAAAAATAAATTTTAATGGATGATTAGAATCTTCTAAATTTTGTACAGCAATAAGACGTTCGCTTTCACTTGAAGATGCGGACAAGTAGGTACTGTAAATTCCTTTTTTGTTAAACTCTTCAGCCATATATCTTGCATGATCAATGGTTACGCAAAATCCTATCCCTTTGGTTTTATTACCGTCATGACCATAAAATCTAACTCTATCAATAATAAAGTCAACACGTTTATTTACTTTTAAACGTTTTGCTATCTCATCTAGATTTGCTAAATCTATATTTTTAAGATCAACAGTTATGTCTGTAATACCAAAATAATGGAACGGAACAACTAATGCTTCTTGCATTGCTTCATGAAGCCTAATTTCAATTGCTACTTGATTATCAAACAGTGAAAAAATATCACCAGAATCTACACGTTCTGGAGTTGCTGTCATACCTAACAAAAATTTCGGCTTTAAGTAATTTAAAATGGATTGATATGTATTCCCTGTTGCATGATGGGCTTCGTCTATGATGATATAATCAAATTCATTTCTTTTAAATTCCTGCAAATGATTTTGAAGAGAAAGATTTGTGGCAAAAAGATATCTAGCTTCTAAATCTCTTACATTTCCAGTAAGAAATCCACAATCAATCTCTTGCCCCAAAATATTCTTAAAGGCATCCATTGCCTGCTTTAAAATAATCTCACGATGGACCACAAACAAAACTCTTCTAGGTTTGACCTGTTTTACATCAAATGCTGCTAAATACGTTTTCCCTGTCCCTGTCGCTGCTATAATCAGCGATTTATTAGATCCACCTTTTCGAGTACGTTCTAACTCACGCATTGCTCTTTGCTGCATAATATTTGGTTTTATTCGTGATAGCTGATCAAAACTTATTTCTTTCCGTTCTTTTTTCCGATTATGGTAGTCCATTGGAAAGCTTAACGCTTTCTGTTGTTCGATTAATGGCTTAAGCTCATGAATAAATTTTGTATAGTTATCTAAAAATTCAGGAGTAATTTCATCAATGGCATCCCAATGGGATTTAAACTCGGATAACACTTTTACAATAAAAGGATCATTATGTTTCGAAACTGTTTTAACATTCCATTCAATATTACTTTTAAGTGCTTTTGCCGTTAAGTTTGATGATCCTATAATCACTTTATAATGATCTGGATATTCAAACAGATATGCTTTAGAATGGTAAGCTCGCTTTTCGACATCAGTATATACCCTTAGCTCAATATTATTGAAGTCTAAGAGCTTTCTCATTGCTTTTGGATCTGAGAAATTTAGATAAGTTGATGTGATGATTTTTCCTGCCACATTTTTATTATTCAGATCATCAAATATAGATAAGAACAGTTGTAATCCGCTGTAACTCATGAATGCGACATTAAAATTGAAACTGACACAAGATTCTAAAGAGGTGCGTATTTCTTCATAAACTGTAGTTTCATCTGTATTCAAAATTAGTTGTCTAGAATTTTCTGTCTCATTTTTTATTATCATAATTTACCCCAATTAAAATTTTTAATTTATATACTTGCGAAATTAAATTGTATATTAAAAACGTTAGTTAATTTACTAATATAGATATATCATAGCAGAATTATATTGAAATCTCTATAAACCATGACTTAAATCACATTTGTTATCCATTTTTTAGGTTATACTATCTTTACAGCGTGATAACTGTAACACGGAGATAAAGGAGAAATTTACTATGAAGAAGCTAATCAAAAACAATGTCTACTGGGTAGGCTTTATGGATTGGGAGCTTGAATCCTTCCATGGAGCAGATTATTCAATTAATCATGGTTCCAGCCAGAATGCTTATCTGATCAAAGAAGAAAAAACAGTCTTGATCGATACTGTCTGGAAACCACATTCCACTGAGTTTATTGATAACCTTGAGAAAGAAATTGATTTGAAGGAAATTGACTTCATTATTATCAACCATGGAGAAGTTGACCACAGTGGTTCTCTTCCAGCTCTTATGGAGAAAATCCCTAATACTCCAATCTATTGTACTGCCAATGCCGTTAAATCTCTGACAGGGCAATACCATCATCCTGAATGGAATTATCAAGTTGTGAAGACGGGAGATTCTATTGATATCGGTAATGGCAAAAAACTAATCTTTGTTGAGATGAGAATGCTTCATTGGCCTGATAGCATGGCTACCTACATGACGGGCGATAATATACTTTTCTCTAACGATGCTTTCGGTCAACACTTTGCTGTAGAAGAGCTATTTAACGACAAAGCAGATAAATGTAAACTTTGGGAAGAGGCAATGAAGTATTATGCCAATATCCTAAACCCATTCTCTCCACTCGTAAAAAAGAAGATTGAAGAAATTCAGTCTCTTAACCTTCCAATTGATATCATTGCAACCAGCCATGGCTCTATTTGGAGAGATAACCCTCTGCAGATTGTTGAGAAGTATTATGAATGGTCTCAAAATTATCAAGAAGATCAAATCACGGTAGTATATGATACGATGTGGGAGGGTACAAAACAGCTGGCACATACCATTAGTGCCGAGATTGCCCACCTATCCCCAAATACCAGAGTTAAAATGTTTAATATCTCTAAGACAAACAAGAATGATATTATGACTGAGATATTTAAGTCTAAAGCAATTGCTCTTGGATCGCCCACGGTTGGCGGCAGCATCCTTTCATCAGTTGGTGGATGGCTTGAATTCCTGCATGAACTGAAATTTAAAAACAAAAAAGCTGCTGTCTTTGGATGCTATGGTTGGAGCGGTGAAGCAACAAAGGTTCTTCGTGAACGGTTAACTGATGCTGGATTTGCTGTTGTAGAGGCAGAGGCCAAGTGCCTATGGAATCCTGAAGAAGCTGACTTTAATAACGCCAAAGAGATTGCTAAATCACTGTGCCAAGTTAATTAATTTGAAAGACTCATCACTGTTGAAAAAGACTCTGACTATTCTATTTAGTTAGAGCCTTTTTATATTTATTTGAGAATACGAAACCTCAAAAGTCACTTTATTCAGGTTGAGTTTACTTAACAAAAAAGCTACCATACTATAAATTTATCAGTTAACTTTTCATTACTCTTAACGCATAATATATTAATTTGATCTTGCCATCATGCAACGAAATAGCATGTATATTTGATTTGCTCTCTCCATGTGATTAAATGGATAGTACAAATATTTCTTACTTTACCATTATAAATGTTATCTATCTTACATATCTTTTTCAATTACAATATAAGCTTGTCCACAAATTATCGATTCCCCTAAAGCACAAGCAGATATAAATTTAACTTTCCAGCCATCCTCTAAATATTGATTCACAACAGTTAAGCCATCATCTTCTTTAGCGGCAATCGTTTTTCCATTACTTCTAACCCAGATTACTTTTTCCATTTTGTTCTCCTTAATAAAGTTTTATATACATATTATATCATCAATTCCCGTGATCTTAACTATCAAATATAATTCCTTTTATATCTTATTTTATTTAATTTTTTATACCATATAAAACCTTAAAGAAAACGGCCTCTCGACCGTATTTGTAAACATTCCATAATTGTATGCTCATTTATTAAAATAAATTATTCCTTGGTATCCTCAAATAGATAACTCGTCATAGACATAGATCCCATCATGCAAGAGTTGTTATATACGGACACCTGATCATTTTCATCAGAAGCCCCCAGAATATATAAAAGAGGATAAAAATGATCAGGCGTAGGAACCGCAAGGGTCGCAACTTCTTCCAAATTTTGATATTGAACAATATTATCATGATTTCTCTTTTCAATATTTTCTTTGATAAAATCATCAAACGTATAGGCCCATTCAAATCCTTTGTCTTTCATATCCCAATTCAGTATACGCAAGTTATGAACAATATTCCCGGTACCAAATAAAAGAACACCTTGATCCCTTAACACCTTCAACTCCTTACCTATTTGATAATGCACCTCCGCAGGCGCTGCAGCATCTATGCTAATCTGAAAAACAGGAATATCTCTTTCAGGATACATATGAACAAGCACGGACCAAGTACCATGATCAATCCCCCAAGTATTATCAAATATACTCTGTTTTGTGATCAACTTCTGCGAATCCTCAGCAAGTTGCGGATTACCCGGAGAATTATATACGATTTCGTATAATTCCTTTGGAAACCCGTACATATCATAAATTGTTTTCGGATGCTCTTCATTCATAACTTTTGTTCCCTTTGTATACCAATGAGCTGAAATCGATATAATTGCTTTGGGTTTGGGTATTCTTTGCGCCATTTCTCTCCAGCTCTGCGTATATTGATTAGATTCGATAGCATTCATAGGTGATCCATGACCTACAAAAATGACTGGCATTTTAGACATAATATTCTCCTTTTCATCATTTAAAATCTTGGTAATTGCAAACCATTCTGTGCAGGATCTCAGCATGCGCTTTTACTGCTTCCTTCTTCAAAGAGAGGATTTTGAATGCTTTGAGCAACTATAGTTTATGATATACCAGTTCTGCAAATTGCCCATATTGCTTTACTTCCTGTAAGTAAAATCGCTTCAAAACTTCTTGTTGTGTAAACAATGGTATTCCCTTACCCAATAATACAGGGGCAATCTGGATGATCAAATGATCTACCATGTTATGATCTAGCAAAGGAGCTAGTACCGTGTTTCCGCCAACCACCCAAATATTTTTATCCTTTTCTATCTGTTTTACGAATTCAACAATATCACAATTGACTGGAATAAATTCCTTAACTGATAACTGCTCCGCATGTGTAAAAACATAATTCTTTGTTGTTGCGTATAACTCCCCTATGTTCTCCAGATGTTCAATTTCACTAAAAGTCTTTTTTCCCATGATTGTAATATCCATGCTTTTATAGAAACTTTCATAGCCAGTTTCTTCTACTGATCCTGTTTGATAAAGCCAATCCAGATTATGGTTTCTATCAGCAAGATACCCGTCCATCGTAATACACCCGTAAAAAAAGACACTCATTTTGGACTCCTCCTTACTCATTCTATTTACTGTATTGTAGCACACGTTGAATCTTGTCAGTAACAATTTACTCTAAAGATTCATGATTTCATCTATACCCTTATGTATTTTCCTTGATAAGCAAGCTATCATGTTTTCTAAAGAGCTCTTGTACAACCGTCAATCTGCAAAAAACCTCAACTGATAAAGAATGCCAATGCGGCCAATCCACCCAACTAACGAGCACATTGTGAAGTACATCTTGAATTCCATCTACATATCATTATTGTTTGATCACTCAATTCCGAAACTTTCAATAAACTTCATGGTGAGCGGCGAAATATAACGATCTTTCACCCAAATGGCAGCAATCCTGGTTCTAAGTTTCTCACTCTGAATTTCTTTGCATAACAGATTATTGTTTGCTGCCAGTTCAAATGCGGATTTAGGTACAATAGCAATGCCAAATCCTGCATTCGCCCATAGCAGTGCTGTTCGTGCATCATCACATTTGCAGTAAACCTCCGGCTCAAACCCCTGTTCCATACAAGTTTCTTGAATCAACTGTTCAAAACGGCGGTACAGTATAAGTGGCTTCTCTTTTAAATCACTGACCGTTATCAAAGACGGACAATCCCAGACTTGCTCTTTCGGTATTGCAGCAATCATCGGCTCATCTGCTGCGTATTTACACTCAAAATGCAAAGCATTAAATGGCGTTCTTACAATCGCTACCTCAATCAAGCCCTTGTTTAACAGATCAATCAAAGTAAAAGTATTTCCTTCATAAATTTCCATCTTCATATAGTCATATGCTTTGTGGAATTCAGATATTTTTTTGTTTAATAAGGTTGTTCCTGACGAAGAAACAGTGCCGATGATCAAAGTGCCTTGCAATCCTTTGCTGAAGTCTTTTACCTCTTTCATAACAGAATTGGTCATCTCCAAAATATGCCGGGTTCTATTCATCAATAATTTACCTGCATCCGTAAGCTGGATATGCCGCGAACCGCGTACTACCAGCTTAACGCCCAGCTCTTCTTCAAGCAGTTTCAGCTGATAACTCAGCGGTGGTTGTGCCATATTTAACTTTTTGGCAGCAGATGTGATTTGCCCCTCTTCTGCAATTGTAAGAAAATATTTTAATTGTTTGATATCCATACATCCTCCATTACAATCCATATAATTTTAGTATAATAGCAATACAAAACAGATATTATTCATATGGTTATACCTGTGTTATAATCATAGCTGCAGATATTGAAATATGCAATATCTTTCTGAACTTGAATCACGGAGGTAACTGAATTTGTTTAAACTAGCTATTTTTTTAAAACCATATAAAAAAGAATGTATGATTGGTCCGGCTTTCAAGCTGCTGGAGGCAATCTTTGAATTGCTGCTGCCGACCATTATGGTACTCATCATTAACAATGGTGTTGATAAACGTAATATGGTGTATGTTTTGCAGATGAGCGGCGTGATGCTGTTGATGGCAGTTTTGGGCTTCGGCAGCTCGATGATCTGCCAGTATTATGCAGCCCGCGCTTCACAGGGATTTGGAACAACCTTAAGAAATACCCTGTTCAAGCACATCAATTCATTTTCTTATGCCGAGCTAGATGCATTTGGAACACCAACATTGGTAAACCGTATCACGAGCGATGTTAATCAGCTGCAGCTGGCAGTTGCAATGCTAATTCGTCTTGTGATCCGGGCACCATTTATATGCATCGGAGCCATTATCATGTCCATGATTCTGGATTTTCAGCTGTCACTTATTTTCTTAGCAGTAACTCCTGTTTTCGCCATCATATTATATTTGGTTATAAGCAAATCAGCACCGATTTATCGGCTATACCAGCAAAAACTGGATAAAATTGCATTGATTTTACGGGAACATCTTTCCGGCGTCCGGGTAATCCGTGCGTTTGCCAGCGTACATCGTGAGAAAAAACGCTTTTACGCAGCCAATGATGATTTAGCAGCTACTGCCATCCATGTCGGCCGACTATCAGCACTGCTTAATCCGCTGACATCATTTGTCATGAACATGGCTATTATTGCAATCTTATGGGTTGCCGGATTCAGGGTAAATACAGGAGCTCTTTCCCATGGAGAGATCATTGCCTTTGTCAATTACATTACACAAATACTGCTCGCCTTGATTGTAGTTTCCAATTTAGTGATTATATTTACCAAAGCAGTTACTTCTGCTGATCGAATCAATGAGGTTTTAGCTGTAAGTCCTTCTATCCAAGACAGCAGAACTATCCTTCAGCCCATTTATTGCGAGAATGCGCCGGCAATTCAGTTTAACAATATTTCCTTTGCCTACCATACAGGAGACAAAGTACTTGAAGATATTACGATTACAATTCAGCGTGGAGAAACTATTGGGATCATCGGTAGTACGGGGGCTGGTAAGTCTACGTTTGTAAATCTGATCCCTCGCTTTTATGACGCTGTAGAAGGCAGTATTTTAATAGACGGTATACATGTAAAGGATTATCCTTTGCAAATATTGCGTGACAAAATCAGTATTGTACCGCAATCTGCCTTATTATTCACCGGCACAATTGCAGATAATATTCGCTGGGGCAAGCAGGATGCAACGGAACAAGAGATCATTGCGGCGGCCAGAATGGCACAAGCAGATGAATTCATCAATAAACTACCTGATGGATACCAGTCATTGGTATCCCAAGGAGGATTGAATTTCTCAGGAGGTCAAAAACAACGGCTGACAATTGCTCGCGCCTTAATTGCAAAACCGGATATATTGATACTGGATGATGCTTCCAGTGCTCTTGATTTTGCTACCGATGCTGCGCTGCGAAAAGAATTAAATAAAAGCAGCCATGATATGACTGTGCTGATTGTCTCTCAACGGGTTAGTACCATCAAACACGCAGATCGGATTATTGTTTTTGATGATCGCCATCTTGTTGGCTTCGATGCGCATCATGAATTGATCAAGAACTGTGAAGTATATCAAGAGTTATACCAGTCACAGCTTTCTAGCGAGGAGGCTTTCCGATGAACAAAGAAACATTAACAAGGATTATGACTTATACAGGCAAGCAAAAGCGTTTTGTTATTTGCGCCTTCCTATCTGCTCTATGCAGTGTTATAGCCAGTTTAATTGGACCTATGCTGATTGGCCGCACAATTGATCATATGCTTGGTATTGGAAGTGTTGAGTTTGAAGCAGTATTCAGCATTCTGCTT
Organism: Bacillota bacterium; assembly: GCA_023388995.1. GTDB lineage: Bacteria > Bacillota_I > Bacilli_A > Erysipelotrichales > Erysipelotrichaceae > JAEWFD01. Next base: position 18,801 of record JAEWFD010000042.1, on the reverse strand, counting down.
TTGCTCGCAGCGATCTATGCTATCGGGAATTTATTTGTATGGCTTTTGACCTACTGCGCCAATCATATTGCATTTCAAAGCGTACATGATATCAGACAGCAGCTGATTGACAAAATAAATACCTTGCCGCTCCAGTTTTATGATAGAAATCCGCATGGAGATATAATCAGCAGATTTATCAATGATATGGATGCCATTTCTGATGGCTTGCTGCAAGGAATCGCGATTTTGCTTACAGGCCTTGTCACCATTTTGGGAGCAATTGGATTCATGCTATATATCAGTCCCATTATGACAATTGTTGTATTGTGTTCTGCTCCAGCATCGTTTTTGATGGCTCGTTTCATCACAACTCGTTCCCAGCAACTGTTCAAGGCACAAGCAAAGAGTGCAGGAGCTTTGAATGGCTATATTGCAGAAATGATTGGCGGACAAAAGATTGTTCAAGCATTCCATTATGAGGAACGTTCTATAGAGGAATTCGAGCAAATCAATAGCGTACTGTATGACTCCGGCGTCAAATCACAGTTCTACGGCTCGCTAGCCAATCCGACCACCCGTCTTGTCAACAATATTACTTATATTGTAATAGGTGCAATCGGCAGCATTTTAGCTATTTTGGGAAAGCTTACAGTGGGAGATATATCCAGTTTTCTCATTTATGCCAATCTATTTGCCAAACCATTCAATGAGATAACTTCCGTATTTACACAGATTCAGTCTGCCGCTGCATCCGCACAACGTATCTTTTCAATTCTTGATCTTCCTTCAGAAACTCCCGATAACAATACATCCCTCGCAAAAAGAGATCATCAGGGTGCCATTCATTTTAACAATGTAAGATTTTCTTATGATCCTCTGCATCCGCTGATAACCAACTTTAATTTATCAGTAAAACCTGGGACAAGAATTGCAATCGTCGGCAAAACCGGTGCCGGAAAAACAACACTGGTTAATCTCTTGATGCGTTTCTATGATGTTGACAGTGGTTCTATCACCATTGATGACATTGACATCAAAGCGATTACTCGAGATGAGTTACGGCGCAGCTTCGGAATGGTTTTACAAGATACATGGCTCTTCGCCGGCAGTATCCGGGATAATATTGCATACGGAAAACCCGATGCAAGCGATGAAGAAATTATTGCGGCAGCCAAAGCTGCCGGGGTTCATGGCTTTATTACATGCCTACCTGAGGGCTATCATACGCATATTTCAGACGCCGGAGAAAATTTATCACAGGGACAAAAACAGCTTCTGACAATTGCCCGTGTCATGCTGGTTGATCCGCCAATGCTGATTTTGGATGAAGCAACAAGCAGCATCGATACAAGAACGGAAATCCGCATCCAGAAAGCCTTTTTAAATATGATGGTGGGTAGAACTAGTTTCGTAATTGCCCATAGGCTTTCCACAATCCGTGAAGCTGACCTTATTTTGGTTCTAGACAATGGAAACATTATCGAGAGCGGAACGCATGACCAGCTGCTGGAACAAGATAGTTATTACAAAACACTATACAACAGCCAGTTTGCATCCTAGCATTGAATGAGGTAAGACATTAATCCTTTTGAAAAGTCTGTTTGATTATTTGGTCAAGCAGACTTTTTTAGGGCATTGAGTATAAACATGGATGCATCCTGACCCATGAAAATATTGGTTCCTTCATAAATTATTTCGGATTGAATATTTTTATAACCTAATTTAGTCATCATACTTGTTAGTTCTATTTGGTCAAATCCATTATGTACGATATCTGATATGATATTTTCATTCTTATTGAAATCTACAATCAGTAAATGTCCTCCTGGATTCAAAACATCATATAATCTCGCTAATATAAATTCGACATCTTTGATATGAAGTAAAACTTGAGCCATGAAAATGTAGTCAGCATGCAAGTCAGAAGCAACTTCTGTTTCAAAGTCAAAGCACATCGTTGCAGCATTCGGGATTCGCAGTGCAGTAATCTTCTGTTGAAACTGTTTAATCATGTTTGGCGAAGAATCTAAGAAGAGTATGGAATGAAATGCATCCAACAAATCCAATCCCACTAAACCCGTTCCACAACCAAAATCTATTGCAATTTTCTCTTTCGTTGCAACTGCAAACTTACGAATAGCATCTGCTGATACGCTTGCGATATGTACACGTTCAGGCGTGTCATAGATAGTTGCAATTTGTTCAAATTTGTCTGTATTTCCCATATCCATATCCAACCTTTCGTTGTACTTGTTTGCTAATTCTTAGTACTTTTTTGACAGCAATTTTTATCTCACTGCCTTTATATGCTCGCTTTAAGTTGACTCTGTATAAAATAACAATTTTATTTCTTTTATATAACTGGTACGTAACTCAGCTATCTATCGTTTGTTATCCTTCATAGAAGATGCAGGAAAACTCTTTTTTGTTTTTGATGTCCGCTCCTTTGTGGTTTGGTACTTGTTCTTTGTTGTTGAAACGCTTGTCGGGGAAGTCTTTTGCAAGGAATCCTTTCTTGACGATATACCCGGTTTTGACGCATTAGATTGAGATGATGGCTTTACTTTTACCTTCGTATTTTTCGGTTGTTTAACTTGTGACTTGTCTGTCTTTTTAGGATCTTCACGCTTCTGCACGATTTTTTTCGCCGAAACAGTATTCATTAATGGGTAAGGATGATCTTTTACTTCTATTAACTTCTTCCCAATTAACTTCTCAATATCATTCAGCTGCTCTTTTTCATCAAAATCACAAAAAGAGATTGCTGTACCACCAAGTCCTGCCCTGCCTGTTCGTCCAATACGATGTACATATGTTTCCGGCGTATCTGGAAGATCATAATTAATCACATGTGTTAACTCATCGATATCTATTCCTCTGGACGCAATATCTGTTGCAAGCAATATGCGCAACGTCTTGTTCTTAAAATTATTTAGGGCGGTTTGACGTGCCCCTTGGGACTTATTGCCATGAATTGCCTGCGCTGTTATGTTATTCTTTGCTAATTGCTTTATAAGTCGGTCTGCTCCATGTTTGGTACGTGTAAATACCAGAGCTGAAAAGATATTTTTATCTTTCAAAACATCCACAAGCAAATCTTTTTTATTGATTTTATCAACATAGTATAGATACTGTTGAATTGTATCCACTGTTGATGATACCGGCGTAATTTCTATTTTCGCTGGATTTTTCAAAATTGTACTCGCAAGCTTGGCAATATCTGACGGCATCGTAGCCGAAAAAAGCAATGTTTGCTTTTTTTCAGGTGTTTTAGCAATAATCTTCTTAACGTCATGAATAAATCCCATATCCAGCATACGGTCAGCTTCGTCCAAAATAAATACTTTAATATGTTCTATATTCACAATCTTCTGATCAATTAAATCCAGTACCCTTCCTGGTGTTGCGACCAGGATATCTACCTTTTGTTTTAAATTTCTCTCTTGCTGCTTCTGGGATACCCCGCCAAAGACGACACAACATTTTAGATTGGTAAATTGACCATATGTATTGAAACTCTCATAAATTTGCAAAGCAAGCTCTCTCGTCGGGGTTACGATTAAAGCCCTTATATTTTGTTTTGTTAAGTGCGTCTTTTTTTCTTCACTAAGTAACTGAATTGTTGGGATAGCAAAAGCAGCTGTCTTGCCGGTACCGGTCTGAGCACAGCCAAGTAAATCCCTGCCACTTAATACAACAGGGATTGCCTCTTCTTGAATTGGTGTAGGAACATCGTAACCTTCTTTTTCCAATGCCTTAATAATATCAGGCATAATATGCAACTCGTTAAATTTCATAAAGTCTCCTATTTATCTATATTTTAATTTCGGTATATCTGCAACTGATAGCCATTTTTACTTAGCTGAGTTTTTGCCACGTATATATTGTTTTAAGCATAAATCATGTATCATCGCAAAATCTGATAGAAAGCTATGCTAAGTATGCCCAAATATTCATGCATCCCTGCAAGCATGATTCACAATAAAAAGCATAGCGATCTGATAATCCATCCAATGATTTAATGCTGAAACATCAAAACAGCATTCTATGCTTTAATTCTACTTACATTACCAGCGAACTACATGCTTGGTGCTGCAATTCTAATGACCATCAGCTTGGTCTCTCTTGGTGCCAGAGTATATTTTCAAAAGTTTTGCTACTCAAACCTTGTTTTTTATAAAATAGCTGTACTAATTATACCATGACAAGTTTATATTTCGCTGTTTAATTTAGTAAAGATAAAAAAGCAGCACTAAAACCTTCAGCATCCTGAGGATTTAGTTTAAGCGATTCAGCAGAAAGTGATATTGCTGTTCCTGCTTTTTTCATTTCTATGCAAATTGAGCTTTGTTGTGCTTATTGAAATTCGCAATGAATAACATGTTTATTTCTTTTGCAAACATGACAATTCCTGATCAAACCATGCCTGAATATCATCTCGCAATTCTAAAACAGAAGTATCCAACGATATAGGAAGTCCACGGCAGCCGCCATCACAATGACCAATTTCTCTTTTTCTGCCGCAGCCATATCCCTTTGCAATCAGTTCCTGTAAAATCGGAGGAAATGTTTTGATAGTGTCAGTATATTCGTGCATCTTTGTCGTTTTCACATTAATATGATAACCGTTATTAAGAGAAGCATTAATTCCCCATAGATCCTTCCGTTTATAACGGTACTTCACATAAATATGAAACCCTTTTATTTCCACAATACAAGCAACTCCTTTATCCACATAACGATGATGCAACAGCAGAACAAAATCCTGCACATCTTTAGATAAAGGCTTTATCATATCCTGCAAGATGCAAAGTGCATCAGTTTCATCCTTTTTTATTGCTCTATAATCACAGCGCAAAAAGACATCTTGATTCACAAGAGTACCATGGTCTATTTCGGCGATTGCCATGACCTTTAGCCCCGTCAGCATAGCGGGATCATCAGGATATGTAATCTTTATGGTTGTGATGTTTGACAAGTCCTGTTTTTTATTATTTAAGTCTATGCCCTCAATACCAATACCGCAATCCGCCAGAAACTGCAAGCACTCAAAACTTTTAGTAACAGTTAGCTTGCCATTCAGTATGTTATTTCCGCAGAGAAGTGATTGCTCGTTTGCAATTGGCATACCATGATAACCCATTTTCATTAGTATAGCACCTACATGATGCAAGAACGGATAATAGACTGAAAGTGTAGTACGATTTTCATATTCGTGAGCAGTTTTTGCAGTGTTATCATAAATATCGCCTTTTTCATATAAAACATCATAAAGTCGAACCAAAAAAGATCTGAATGCCAGAATACCATCACGAATATTTTGATCATCTAAGCCATTTGCATATACAGGATTAATCGCATATGCTTCGTGCGTTGCAGGCACCATAATTTCCTTTAAATAGCTCGCTACATTAGAAAGTGTTTTTTTCATGTGGTTTACCCCTTGCAATTTACTTTATCTTATATCTCTATAACTGATCTACAAATTCTACTTGTCTTCGCAATAATTAAATTGGATTATGAAATATTTGTTAAAAGTAGTGATGCTTCATTCGTTTATTCATAATCACAACCGTCAAAAACAATTTCATTATAGCACATTCTATTATAGTTTCACTTTCACTAAAAAATATTATTGCTAGATTATCTCTTTGACACAATATAAGCAATCAGGATGATAGAAAGCTTGGCTTAATGATAAAATACTGTGAGAATAGTAGAAACAAATTTAGAACGAATTATAATGCTGTTATCTAGGATATGAAACAATTAAAGCGATGAATATAAGAATAATTCCTTTTAAGTTGCAACTGTTACTATAACCAAAATCAATCCTTAAATCTTCCCTTTTTTGATTTGAAAAGGTGCAGGCTTTCTTACCCACACCAAATATTAGAGTACTGATGAAATTAATTAACAACCTTTTTTGAACAGGTATTATGATCTTCCGGCATTGGAGCTGCCTTTGCTTCGTTGCCCCTGTTGGCCTACTTGTTTCACATTATTTCGTTTGTTCGTAGTTGTAGCAGTAGACTTACCGATAGATTCCTTGCCCAATTCAACATCGCTTTTCTTAGTCTGATTTTTCTGATTCTGGTTCGTATTCCCATGAGTAAGACCACGTTGATGGTTGCTACCACCTTTGATATTTTGCTTCTTATTTTCCATTACTTATCATCCTTCTGCCCATGTTAGGGCTACTTCTAGTTTGCCTATATTGAGATTAAACTATTCAAGGTAATTCATACAATATTGTTTTAATAAAACTTAATTAAAAACAAAGGTTTCTAATATCTATTTCTCAGATTTTAAGAAAGCATAATATCAAAAAATTTGCAATGGAAAAATGAAAATACGAGAAAGAGACAAACAAAATAAATGTTGAGACCTATACTTCTAGTATGGTAATTGTTCTCTGAAAAAGAAGGAATAATTACGTAAAAAAGTTTTATCCAATAGCACATCTCTTAGCTAAAATAATTTCCTGATTATTTATAATGACTTCTTCTTAGTTAATGTAACATATTTAGCTCATCATCTTTTCTGTTCATATTTATTATGTGATTTAGGAGCCAAAAACAACATTTAAATAGCACATTCTTTTCGCAAATATAAATAATTAGGAATTCCAAAATCATTTATTTCCCTAATAACTTTTTTAGGAACCCTTTTTCTTTCTCTTTATTTAGCTCATTTTGTAGGTAATAAATTGTTTCTCGGTCTGCTTGATGCAGCCTAGTCAGTTCAATATTTTGTTGATAAATTTTTTCTACCATCTTTAATCTGTTTCCATCTTCTGTAATCTGATTATGTATTTTTTCTAAATCTTTACTTAGCGTACTTAATGATGCTTTGTGGTTTCTAATTTCTTCTTCTTGCTCTTTTATTAGCTTTTCATTATTTAATATGTACTCCTGTAGCTTTTGCTTTTCTCTTTCAAAATCCGCCAAAACCATGTACCTCTCTTCCATAGTTGATCCAACTTCAGGAAAAACATTGTTTAAGTATCTTCCAACCACTTTATAATTGCTTTTTTCAATTCTTTTCTTAATCACATGTTTATAATAATTAAATTGCTCTTCATTTTCAATATCATCTGGAATCTTTTGATTGTCATATATTTTTATTTGATATAGCTGAATTCTATTTTTACTAAAATCATTAATTTTAGACCTTTCAACTTTGTGAGTTACATAAATCTCCAAAGCCAATTTACCATTCCATTTATAGTAATACGATGATGGCTCTGTTCTCTCTATTTCAAGCATGACATCAATAAAGTATAAATTATGTGCTGTTCTAAAAAAATGTTCTAGTGAGGCATGTTTTATAAAGACCAGCACTTGTTCGCCAAATGCATCTAAAAGAATTTTATTTATTTCCGAATATACTATTTCATAAATCTTATGTGTCATCGTCATTTCACTACTTATGCCCGCATGTGTAGAACCGGGATAATAACTAAAATGTGCAGCTTTACCATCTTTACTTGAACATTTTGGAAAAACTTTTTCAGCATTTTTTAAATCAGGAATATCCCAAAACTCAATAATATCGTCCTTATTATTAATCCTAGAGTTTTTCACGCTTAATGCTCTATATACATTTATCTGCTTCATTTCAGAACCATATTTATAGTATGCAAAAAATTTTTTTACCATTAAATTTCCTCTTTAAATAAACTATTATTAATGTATCTATTTGTACCAATCTTCTGGGATTCCACAAATCTTCAGTAACTAGCTTCCGAAATTTCTCACTCTTTAAGTCCGCATGATTTACAATTATTATTTGAAGCTTACCTTTCAAATCGTTAACTCTCTCGATAATAAAATCGTACAAATCAAATACCATATTCCAAGCTAGATTTTTCGTGTCTAGCTCTGAAGGGAAACATACCTGTGATGGTTAATCAAGAAATATGAAGCGCGGTAACGCGAAGTAAGTTATCAAATGAACGCCAACCCAATTTGATCCACTTCCTAGTTATTTAAAAGGGACTGGGCATTCCGCCTTATCTACGATAGCAGTAACTTTATTCATATCCAAGCTATACGGGCCATCACAGTATTCCAAGTTTAACTTTTAGTCCATTCACTTGTATCCACTACAATTCGTGACAAAGCATATTGACATCTTTCATCTACAATATCTCAATTTATGAGGGCATCAATTTCGCTAATAAGATCTTCTAACTTCTTTATTTGCAAATCCTTGCTTCCAGAGTCGGTGTCCTTTTCAACACTCTCCAACCATAAGCTTACCAGTTATCTTTGCGCATCTAGAGTTTAAATCTTTTATTCTTTTCGCTTCTTTATTCTGGCTATAAATACCATCAATCTCGGTCTTTAAACTTGTAATTTCTTCTCTAAGTTTCTGTCTCTATTGTTCTAATTCAGCGATAAATTTTCGTAACTTAGGTTTTTCGCGAGTGACACTCTCGATATTTTTATCCAAATTCCTAATAGCTGTTTTCATCATTTTTACTTCTGGAAGTGGATTTGGCAAATCGCCCGAACATAATGGACAAACACCTGTTTTAAAGTACAGTTTTTCAAACAAAACCAATTGACTCTAAACGCATTTTTGATGCAATACTTCATCTATAAAGCCTGTTGTTTTTCTTGCAAATGCTTTCGTATTAGATATATTTATATCCAATTCCCAAACTCATTTATCTTAATAATCTGTGAAAGTGTGAAGTTTTGAGCTTTTAGCAAGCTGGTCGATATAATTGTAAACTGTTCTTGAATCATATCCGTCGCGAATTAGCGCTGCGGCAATTATATAATATTCATTACTTAAATTAGTTTGAAAGATAGAACTGTCATCTGTATTGATAGAACTAGAAATGCGATACTCACTTTCATTAATTGGTGACATATTAAATAATGGTAAATCTGAATACTTTTGAATCGATGAAATCTTTTTATTAGATGTGGGATTGGCTTCAACAAATATACGAAGTTGCGATACCTTTCTAAGCATCACCTTCTGCACCTCAGTTACCACTTGGATATACTCGTTATCTATTACCCCCAAGTAAATTAAACTATCTAAGCTTCTTATGGTGTCCTTAAAATGATAATCCAAATAGATACTGCGTGCATTAGGATTATTCACCGCTTCATCAAAATCACAAGAGTTATAATTTAACTTGTATGTTTTTCTAATCTTGATCGAATTGAAATGAATATCATGTATTTCATAAGGGTCACAGCCTCTCAATACCCAAGCTAAATAAAAATCTCTTATATTATATCGTCCATACTCAATTAAATCAGTTTGAGAAATCATATACTTCGATCTAACAAAATAAAATTGATTCTCTAAGTAGTTTTTCATTGAATAGTCTTCCGAATCTAATTTATAATAAGCCCATACAATATCATCAAAATATTCTTGAATTTTTTCCTGAATAAGACCTCTTTTGGTTGAAAAATATTTCAATACATTTATTCCTAAAGCAAGTGCATGTCCAAGCCTATCATTTGGTTCATAATTAAGAAACTCCAATGCTTCATCAATTGCACGCAAACCCGATAAAAGACTTGAAAACTCTTCACCAACATGATAAGTTTGTCCAATTCTTCTACATCCTTTTACACCTTTAATTTTCCTGAAAGCTGGGCCAAATATTTCTGGGGGACAATGGACCTCATAGTTCGCTGCATCTATTCCAGAATAGAAAAAACGTAGATTTTTTTTGTCTAATCTATCACCAGATTCTAGGTAGCTTTTTAATATTTCTGACTTTTTCATCAGTTCAAAACGTAGTTTGCTAAAACGCGGAAGAAACTTTTCAGAACTATCAAATTTAATTTTAATAAAATGAACAATTATACTAACACTTATTTCTTCCAACTCAGGATGAATAATTTTTAAAGCTTGATAAATCTCTTTATTAATTTTTTCTATCATTTTTGCAAACTGATGATACTCTTTAACGCTACTTTTCGGACCTATTCGAACTTCAATTGTTCTCACATGTTTCTCAAGATAATATTTCTTAAAAACGGTTCTAATCAAATCAGTTGACGAAGCCATCGTCTCAGGAATGAATATTTCTTTAATATCTTCATAGTGTTTAAATTTTGTAAAACCCATTCCAATATTATCTTGAATCAACATAAACTTTATTTGATTTGACATCAAAATATAGAGATTAAACATTGAAAGGTCAAATGAATCCAACTCACGTTGATATACCTTGCAAAACAATGACGTTAAAAAATCTCGTTCATCTTGATAATAGGTTCTTAATCGTTCTATATTTAGGTCAACTCCGCCATCTATATTTTGATGACTTTGATTTTTGTTGATTACACTTGAATAGGCTAGGAAAGACGCATCTTCTTTTGTCTCAAGTAGTTGATAAATCATATTACGATTAATAATCTTTGCATCATCATAATAAATAAGTTGTTTGAGATAATCTCGTAATAATTTGGTTTTTCTCAATATTAGAATATTTTTTTCTTGTGCTGCTTTCCCTTTAAACTCACCACGAAAAACATGGTTTATTTTTGCAAAGTCATCCAGCTTCTTTGAAAAAATTGATAATCTAGTATAATGATACCAATTCATTTCAACTGTATATCCTGATGCTTTTAAGTGCAGATGATTATCTGCAATCCCTTGCGACAAAATCATTTGTACTTCCTTATTATTTGATTGAATTGAATGACTAGTAATACTCAAACGATTTTGAGCATTAAAGCTGGAAATGTAAATATCAGAGCTTACTTTATTAATCAAACCATCCCACTCAAGCAGATCATCATGATTAACTTCTAGACTAAGATGTTTTACCTTGAGAATCGATTGAGATACATAGAATAGTAAGTATATTGCATTTGAACTATCAAATTTTAACTCAATAAGCTTATAAAAATATGTGATAATATTAGATATTGAATCCTCATTATAATTGTCAGGATACAGAGTCATATACTTATTTATAACAATGTTCTTGAAATCTGAGTTATCTCTTAAACTAAATAAATCTTTAAATTGCGGGGAATAAATATCCTCTCCAATTAGAGAGTCATATGAAAGTTCTTTATAAATAATCCGTAGAATTCTATCAATTTGCTGGTATTCTTGTGTCTTACTTAGGATACTCATCTTGCACCATTTATAAAATCATCTAGCTCTTTAAGAACTTCTATATCTTCAATAAGCGATTTATAGTTTTTTGCATTTTTTTTAGCAACAAAGCTTTTTGTACGGTTATTTTTATAGAATTGATGTAAATTAAATAATATATCATTATTTAAATTTTGTGTATCTTCAAAAAACTCACCGAGAATTTGCATCTGCTCTACAAAACTGTATTCAACGAAAGACAAACCTCTAGCAAAAGACATGGTATAATATAATATTATTGATTACTTAAAGGAGTTGATTTTTTGGATAATATTAGAGAAATTGCACTATCTAAAATTGCTGATATTTTATCCAGTAGCAATTTGATTGTCCCACAGGTGGATATTTGGAAGAAGATTTTCAACAATGCAGGATTATCTGACTATTACGAAAATAGAAGCCCGCAATTCACAACAAAGATTGAGGCGTATGGTTACAGAGATGATGAAAGAAATCTTTATCACAACGAAAAATGCTATAACGGATTATACGAAACATTCAAAGAATTGGAGTATTCTCAAGAAAAATTTCTAAAACTGTGCAATAGCATTGCTACAAAACTTTCTCTATATAACTTGTTTTCAGAGGCAGTGGAAAAAGCAACAAAGAAAATGTATATAGATGAATATATTGAAAAAGTAGATGTTGCAAAGAAAAATCAACTATTAAATGAATATCCAAGCAAATCGTTTCAAGAGTTGCAAAACAATATGAATATGCTTGGCTTAAATATCATGTTCAGCGATGACGGACTATCAGCAATGCCTTTCACGGATAGTCTAAGCGAAAGCTCATTTGATAATAATTTGTTATTACAGTGGCTATCCGGCAAGTATTCAAACATTTCGACAGAATACATTGATGCTGTAAAGGCGTATAGCGTGGGCGATGAAACTGCTTGTATAACTCATTGCAGGAGCGTTATTACAGGAGTGTTCTCATATAAAAAAACAGAACAAAGAAAATGGTTAGATGGCTTGCGAACAGTATGTAATAAAGATAAAAACATACTGAATGTTGAAATAAATAAAATTCACAAATATGATTACAATGCTAATAGTTCTGACCCTAATGCAAGATACCAATATCCAAGATATAATTTGATTTATAAGCTATATTCATATACTTGTGCCTTAGGAGCACATATAACTGAGGGCAATGTAAATGGTGAAAATATTGATTTTGAAACAACAACACTTGAAGATGCTTTTATGGCACTCAGAATGACAGAAGCTGTCTTAATTTGGCTTTACCAAACTAATTCCTTGGAATAAAAAACAATGGTAATTTAAAATGAGGGAGGTGTGTTATATGAGCGATATGGATAGCCTAAGACAAATAATTATAGATGAACTGAAAGAAGCAAAGGCATACAATTTAGAAGCCGTATTAGAAAAATATGAACTCATTCCTAACCATAAACTTGATCCAATGCATAGCAAAAGAATTTATGTGGATTCAGCCCTTAATCGACTTAGCTTTGAAAATCTTAAATTGTTAGCCAACAGGATAATTAAAGAAGATTCAAACCCTGAATTTGCAAAAAAATGCGAACCATTCTTGGATGACGATTTTTTTGAAATATCAACAATTACACGAAGAAAAATAGTGAATTGGCTTTGTGGACAATCAAATATTGAAGGTAAGCTAAGAATTGATGAAATGTTATCTTCCGCGTGGGATTTGGAGAGTCTACCTTCACATTATGGTAGAAACAATGCTTTAGAAGATATTATGCAGCATATGGTAAGAAATGATGATTTGTCTTACAAAGACCTGTTTGAAGATGTTTTGCAAGCAATGTATGTTTCAGATACTAAATTTATAACCTTGATAAACGCAATGCTACATCCTCGAGTTAGAGATACCGATGACCAATTAGATTATGTGAAAAATATTAACGCATTTTTGCTTGCTGACGGATATAGTTGCATTAACACAAAACATATTTCAGGTGAGCCAGTTTATGCCATCATTCATACAGAACAAGGAGTTTCTCCTAAAGCAAAAAATATAGTATTTGCAAGCATAGGAAAAAAGCCCGATATAGTTATTGATGATTCTTTAAGTAATGATATTAAAGTCGTTGATCCAGATGGTAAATGCTTGGTATATAACATACCACTTTCGTCTAATGGGATAAGTTGGGATGATTTAATAACATGGTGGAACAAGGGTAATTCAGAGTATAATTTAGATGTCGAAAAAGCCTTATTTGAACGGCTTAGATCTTCACTTGACTCCCCACCTGAAATTCTGTTTTTAAGAACATATTATAATTATATTCATAAATTAGGGGATAATACACTACCTGCTTTAATACCCCAAGTCTACTGCCATTATGACCCTAAAACAGCAAATATGAGGAACGGACAAATTTATGTGCATAAAAGAATGGATTTTTTAATGTTGTTACCTTCGCATAAAAGAATAGTTTTTGAAATTGATGGCGCACAGCACTACTCCGTTGACGGGAAAGCATCTCCAGAATTATATTCAAAAATGGTCAATGATGATAGAAAGCTGAAGCTTTATGGATATGATGTTTATAGATTTGGTGGATATGAATTTAAAGAAGAACGCAAATGCAGAGAAATAATTGAAGATTTTTTCAGTAAGTTTTTTAAATTCTATAATATCATGTGATTATACAACTAATAATCAAGAGTTGCCACACGGCAGCTCTTTTTTCTTGCCTCAAAGGAGGTGTTATTATCGCTACCACAAGGCTTATTTCCATGCACCAAAACAAAGGAAAAACCATCGCAGATTGTCTTGCTGACCGCACCGATTATGCGAAAAATCCCGACAAAACAAATGACGGAGAACTGCTATCCTCTTACCAGTGCGACCCCCGAACAGTGCAAGGCGAGTTTATGCTATCTAAGCGGCAATATGATGATATTACAGGCAGAAAACAAGCAAGCAATGTCATTGCCTATCAGATACGGCAAGCCTTTAAGCCGGGGGAAATATCGCCGGAGCTTGCAAATAAAATCGGCTATGAACTTGGTATGAGCCTCACCAAAGGCAACCACGCTTTTATCGTTGCTACTCATATAGATAAAGCCCATATTCATAATCACATTATCTTCAACTCAACTACTCTTGACTGCAAGAAAAAATTTCGGGATTTTCTTGGCAGCGGTCGAGCGATCGCTAAAATATCAGACCGTATTTGTCTTAAAAATAACCTTTCAATCATTGAAAATCCCAAACGCTCTAAGGGGCATTATGGCAAATGGCTTGGCGATAATAAGCCCCTCTCACACTCTGATAAATTAAGACAGACCATTGATGAAGTGCTTACTCAAAAGCCAAAAACCTTTGATAAATTTTTACAGCTTATGCAGAGTGCAGGCTATGAAATTAAAAGCGGTAAGCATTATGGGTTTAAGTGTGCTGAACAGAAAAAGTTTATCCGGTTGCGTTCTCTTGGTGAGGGATATTCAGAAGATGAAATCAAGGCAATCATTGAGGGGAAAGCTTCGCAAAGAGAAGTCAAAAAAACCGCTGCCAAACAGCCAAAACGGCAAGAAAAATCGGTCAATCTGCTTGTGGATATACAGGCAAAATTACAGCAAGGCAAGGGAAAAGGCTACGAGCAGTGGGCAAAGATTTTCAACCTAAAGCAGATGGCACAGACCGTCAATTTCTTGCAGGAACATAAGCTCCTTGCCTATTCTGATTTAGAGGAAAAAACAAAGAAATGCACTGCTACTTTTGACGAGCTAAACACTCAAATTAAAACCTCCGAAAAGCGTATAGCTGAAATACAAGTGTTAAAAAAGCACATTATCAACTATGCCCAAACCCGAGATGTTTACACCCACTATCGCAAGGCAGGCTACTCACAAAAGTTTTATGAGGAACACCGTGCCGAGCTGACATTACACAAGGCGGCAAAGGCGGCTTTTGATGAGCTTAGTATGAAAAAGCTCCCCACCATTAAGACCCTGCAAGCTGAATATACCGACTTGCTTTCAGAGAAGAAAAAGGCATACGGGCAGTACCATTCAGCGAAAAAAGAAATGCAAGATATTTTGACTGCCAAGGCAAATATCGACCGCCTTTTAGGACTGGAACAGGAACAAAAGGCACAAGAAAAATCACAGGAACAGCGGTAAGCTACCCCGTGATTTCATTAGCTCCCAAAGGGAGCGTAGCACGATGATTTATCATCGTTTCAGTGGGGATTGGGGATACTTCCCCAACAAGCAAAAGCATACGGTGGTCACCCGTATGCCCTGCTTGCCACTTTACTTCAACATTTACATCCTACAATTATAAAAGCACTTATTCATTAGAATGTTAAAAGAAAAACGCTGCAAAACCGCATTGGCTGCAACGTTTCTCATTCCATATTTAATTGTATTTTGGACATTCATCTGTCCTTTGTTTCGACTTCCTTTATCTCTCTTGCGGTAGCGGTGACGATTTGCAATCCCTTGTCGCTTATATCATCGAGCAGACTATCAAGCTGTCTGCGCTGCGTGGATTTAGCTGCTTCTTTATTTTGAAAAAAGAATTGGTCTACCGATACATCTAGAAGAGTAACAAGTTCATAAAAGATTTGAAGGCTTGGGTGCTGTCCGCTGTTTTCAATGGACGCAATATATCGAGGGGCAATGTTCATTTGGTCTGCTAACTCATTTCTTGATAATCCCTTTACCTTTCGAGCTTCTTTTATGGCTTGACCGAAAGCCTTAAAATCATATTTGATTTTTTCCTGCTTCATATTATTTCACCCTATTACATTTTACTGTTCACCTTACCCTCTTAGATATGATTACACATATCATGGCGTTGACTTAAATAAAGCATATTTTTACTTTGTTTTATCTTGACATAAAAAAACAACCGTGATACACTATTATAAATTTGAACAAAAAAGGAGGCTTACGTGTGTTAATTCGTATACGCAAATAAAGCAATAAAAAAGCAGAACTATCTATCCACATTGTGGCTTTTTTCGCTTGCGTTTACGAATAAACACGTGCTTATACATTATGTGACTGTATAGTCGCATAATGTTGGTTTGCCTTGTTTTGTAGTGATGCAGATTAATGCCCTTTTGTGGGTGTTAACCTGCATTTTTTATTGCACAAAAAACAATGAGTTATGCAATAAAAATGTTTGGAGGAATAAATATATGCAACGAAATAAAAATTTATGGAAGAAAGATTATTTTACAATATTGATTGGGCAAGGATTCTCCCTTATTAGTAGTGGAATTTTGCAAATGTCAATTATTTTTTATTTGACAGCAAAAACAGGTTCTGCAATGGTGTTATCCATAGCAACACTGATTGGTTTCTTGCCGCAAGCGCTTATAGGGCCGTTTGCTGGCGTTTTTGTTGATCGGCATAGCCGAAAGAAAGTAATGATTGGAGCTGACTTAGTTATTGCTGCGGCTGGGGGGGTATTAGCAATTGTTACCCTCTATATGGACTTACCAATCTGGGTAATCATGGGGGTTTTATTTGTCCGAAGTATGGGAACGGCGTTTCACTCGCCGGCATTGAATGCAGCTACACCACTACTCGTGCCAGAAGATCAACTGACAAAGTGTGCGGGATATAGCCAAACTATACAAGCCATAGGGTCAATTATTAGTCCGGCCGCCGCCGCATTCTTGTATACTGTTTGGAACCTAAATCATATCGTTCTTCTTGATATTGTTGGTGCGGCTATAGCTTGTATTTCCGTGGCGATTATTGCAATTCCTAATCCATTGCCGGGTAGCATTGAAGAAAATGTCATGCAGGAAATGAAGGCGGGGTACATGGTCTTAAAAGAGAATAAAGGTCTGTTTGCTTTGCTTTGGATTGGCGCATTATATATGTTCTTTTACATGCCGATTAGCGCGTTATATCCTCTGATGAGTATGGGATATTTCGGCGGAACACCTACTCATGCTTCAATAGCGGAAATTGCCTTTGCTATTGGAATGTTGGTAGGAGGGGTCATATTAAGCGTTTGGGGTGGTTTTAAGAAACGTACTTTTACCATTGGTGCATCGGTTCTTATGATGGGAATTGGTGTTGCCATATCTGGAATACTTCCCTCAAATGCCTTCATTGCCTTTGCGATATGCTGTATGGTTATGGGAGTGTCAGCTCCATTTTATGGCGTGCAAAATGCCCTATTCCAAGAGAAAATTAAACCTGAATATTTAGGGAGGGTCTTTTCTTTGCTTGGAAGTGTAATGTCATTCGCAATGCCTTTGGGCTTATTGTGTTCTGGTCTTTTTGCAGAACAAATAGGTGTTGAAAAATGGTTCTTGATTTCTGGCATAGGAATTATAACCATATCATTTTTGGTATTTATACTTCCCGTTGTGCAATCACTTGATAATCGTACCATATAAAATAGCCTATGCTAAATTGAGCAAAGGAGGGTGGATTTACGATGGGAGTAATTATTTCTGTGCAATAGCAGGGGCTATTGCACGCTAAAAGTGAGCAACTGAAAAATAGCCTTTGCTAATCCTAAATAACATAGAGTGATTAGGAGATGCAAAATGAGCTATATTAATATATATGACGTTTTGCCAAAAGAAATTGTCGAGCAAATCCAAGAATATGTTGACGGTGTTAAGGTCTATATTCCCAAAAAAGCAGATAACCGTAAATCATGGGGAAGCAATACGGACACTAAGCAATTGGTATCATCTCGTAACCAACAAATAAGGCTTGAACATCAAAATGGATTAACCGTGTCCGAATTAGCTCAAAAGTACTTTTTGGCAGAAAAAACTATACAGAAAATTGTGTATTCACGACAATCGACTGAATAACACTAAAGCGCCTAAGCTGTTGATAGCTTATGGCGCTTCTTCTTTTGCCAAACAAGAAGGAGGAATCAATTTCCAGCCCTGAATGGTATGCTAAAGATGTATTAAATTATATTGTGCAATTTTAGATATTCTTCCAGAGTGGAGGTGTTTTTTTGGTTGGAAAAAATAGAGAGATTAATCATTCATTACCCATCCATTTTTCTCAAAATTACTTGATTAATGCAATGCTCATAAATAGATTACTTCAACAGTCAAACATCAATTCAAATGATGAGGTGCTTGATATTGGAGCAGGAAAAGGAATTATAACAAAAGCATTACTTGACCGTGGTTGCAGAGTTACTGCTGTTGAGCTGGATGAAAAAAACATATTGTATCTTAAAAAACAGTTCAGCAATGAAAAACGCTTTGCTTTGCTTTGTGGTGACTTTATGGAATTACCTTTACCGGAAAGGAGCTATAAGATTTTTTCTAATATACCTTTTTTTATTACATCAGATATTCTTAATAAGATTACACAAGCAAAAAATCCGCCCCTTGATACTTATTTAATATTACAAAAACAGGCAGCTATAAAATATTGTGGGGCAATGGAAACTACATTAAAATCTCTTTTGCTTAAACCCAAATTCAATATGATGATTGTGCACCGATTTTCTCGCAATGATTTTTCCCCAAAACCAAATGTGGATATTGTTTTGTTGCACATTCAAAAGCGCAAACTTGACGAATTTACCATGAGAGAATTTGAGCTATATCGTGATTTTATTTGCTATTGTTATAAAAATAATAGAACCTTTTCCAAAAGGATTTTTTCGTACAGGCAATTAAAAGAACTGAGAATAAGACATGGAATATCAAATTATCAGACC
>JAEWFD010000033.1 GCA_023388995.1 Bacillota bacterium | reverse complement strand
ACGACTCACCTCAACGTGCTTTGTAGTAGTGATACTTCTCAATCAGTATCGACCAGAAATGGAACGGGTCTCCGTTTCATTACTATTTAAGACGGCGAGCAACGCCGTCATGGAGGTTAATATGAAATTGCTTCTGCACTATATTGCCATTCAAATCAAAAGTTTGATGGAATATCGGATTTCCTTCCTGTTTCTTACACTTGGACAATTCGTGCTGTCATTTACGATCTTTTTGGGGACTTATGTATTATTCCAACGCTTTCATGTAGTAGCAGGATACTCTTTTGAAGAAGTAGTGCTATGCTCATCCATTATCTTGCTTTCGTTTTCTCTCGCCGAATTGGCAGGCCGCGGCTTTGATATGTTTCAAACAGTGCTGGGAAATGGCCAATTTGACCGCATGCTGGTTCGCCCCCGCGGATTGATGTTTCAAGTGCTGGCTAGCCGCATGGAGTTCTCACGGCTTGGCAGAATTATTCAAGCGCTGCTGATGCTGGGCTATGCTGTATCTTCCGATGTCGTAGCTTGGAAGCTGACTTCGATCTTGATACTGCTGAGCATGGTGCTGGGTGGAACATTCTTTTTCTTTTTGATGTATGTGATTCGGGCAGCACTATGCTTTTTCACTGTGGAGAGTATCGAAATACTGAATATTTTTACAGATGGCGGCAGAGAATTTGGCGGCTATCCGCTCATCATCTACGGCAAAGAAGTACTCTTGTTTCTTACCGTTGTCATTCCCTTTGCTTTGGTGCAATATTATCCTTTCCTATATCTCACGGGACGCTCGCAGCAGCTATGGTACGGAGCTTTGCCGATTGTGAGCATGTTGTTTGCGATTCCTGCGTATGCAATCTGGCGGGCAGGACTCCGTTATTACAAATCGACAGGTTCGTAAAGAGGAAATTTTGTAAAAATAAAAATAGTTCTTTCCAAATACCATTGTTTGTGCTAATATATCGGAAGTATAGGTCCTTTAACTCAATCCAGAGAGGTTGAGAAGGCGCACGAGTTTTTTGCCTAAGAAAAACAAGGGTCCTTTTTACGGGGACTCTTTTTTTGTAAAAGAGCTATACGAACTGTCATTCATACAAGAAAAGGAGAACTGTTTATGTCTAAACAAACTGAAGTCATTGGCTATTTGCCCAATGAGAATCCCCCGATCTGGAAAACAATTCTATTTGCTCTCCAACAAATTATCGTTATGTTCCCGGCAACGGTGCTGGTGGCTCTTTTAACCGGCTTTCATGTATCCACAGCAATCTTTGCCAGCGGCTTTGCAACGCTATGCTTTATCTTTGTCACCAAAGGTAAAATTCCGCTGTATTATGGATCCAGCTTCTCTTATATCTCAGCAATCGTCGGGATTACCGGTGCTCAATTTGGTGTACCTGCCAGTGATGCGCTGATCTCCCAAGCACAGTTTGGGGTTATCATGTCAGGGTTGGTATCCATCTTAGCCGGATTCGTGATTTCCAAGTTTGGTCAAGATAAGATTGAAAAAGTATTGCCGCCGACAATTACGGGCAGCATTGCTATTGTCATCGGCTTGTCATTGGCAGCTACTGCCATGAGTGCAGCAGCGGGATATGATGCAGTTGCACATACAGCTTCCAGCAGTGCCTGGATTGTTGCGATTGCGACCCTTCTTGCAACGATTTTGTTCTCTGTATATTTAAAAGGTATCTGGAGTCAGCTGCCAATCCTGCTTGGTATTTTAGTAGGATACGTTGTCAGCATTCCGTTAAATTTAGTAGACTTCTCTGTGATTTTCTCAGGGAATTTAATTCAGGCGCCGCACTTTACATTGCCGACGCCAAACTGGCAGGCGGTCATAGCAATCATGCCGATTGCCATTGCAACGATTCCCGAATCCACAGCGCACTTGTTCCAGTTAGATATTTATGTCAATGATCTTGCCAAGAAAAAGAATGCGAAGCCATTCGATATCGGAAGCAAACTAGGTTTGAATCTGATCGGTGATGGAATCGGCGATATCGTATCATCCTTGTTTGGCGGACCTGCGGGAACCAACTACGGTGAAAACTTGTCAACGATGGCAATTACGAAAAACTTCTCAGTACGTGTACTATCTGCGGCAGCAGTGATTACCATGATTATATCGTTCATCAGTCCATTATCCAGACTGGTATTGTCTATTCCAACACCGGTAATCAATGGTGCTTGCATCTACTTGTTTGGTGTTATCGGAGCCCAAGGGATCGCTATCTTGGTGAATCGCAATGTAGACTTGTTTGACTCTAAGAATCTGGCAATCATCTCTACCATTCTAACGATCGGTCTTGGCGGCACATATGCCTTCGCCGGCGGCATGATTCCAATGTTCGGGATTCAATTTCCGGCAATTGCGATGGCATCTGTATTCGGTATTTTGATGAACTTGATTCTTAGCATCAAGAAAAATTAATATTGCTTATCATCGTATTTTCAAAATGAATCAGATATAATGAGCAGGTAGTACATACTATCTGCTTTGCTTATTCACAAAAAAGAAGGAACAGGAGAATTTCCATGAACTATGCATATCTTATTTTTGATGCGGATGAAACATTGTTTGATTTCCGCAAGTCAGAGCGTGTTGCCTTAAAACAGGCGATGGAAGAAGTACAAGCTGCATATGAAGAAGAACAGCATCTAGCAATCTATCAAGAAATCAACAGTGCAATCTGGAAGGAACTGGAAGAGGGAACAATTACCCAAAAGGAGCTGAAGATAGAACGGTTTCAGCGTTTTTTCAAGAAAATGGGATGGAACATTGATGCGGATGTCTTCGCAAAGCGCTATATGCACTATCTGGCACATGCCTCATTTCTCTATGACGGGGTAAAGGAGCTGATCGAACAGCTGCACCAAACGCACCGCCTGGCAATCATCACCAATGGACTCACGGCAGTGCAAAGCATTCGGGTTCGCCAGTCAGAAATTGCGCAGTATTTCGAACATATCATTATCTCGGAAGAAGCTGGTGTCGCAAAACCGGATCCGCGCATCTTTGACTTGGCAGTACAAGGTATTGACAAAACAAAACTATTGATGATAGGTGACAGCTTATCTTCCGATATTGCCGGCGGCAACCAATATGGCATTGATACTTGCTGGCTCAATGCGGAACAGCTGCCAAATCAGACAGCACTGCAGCCAACGTATGAAATCCAGGCACTGGATGAACTATGGAAGGTTATATCGGAGTAAACTATTTATCCCAACACATACTATAAGCAAAATGGAGGACGGCCGTTTCGTGAACAAACAACAGGAAATCAGCTGGTTTCGGAGAACCTATTTTGCTTTTTATTTTGCTTTCGCTGCCTTAAGTGTCTATATGATCCCTTTTTTGAAAGAGATCGGCTATGATGCCATGCAACGGGGAATTCAATTTTCATGCATGGCCTTGCTGGCGATTGTCATGCAGATGGTGGTTGGCTATATTTGTGATAAATTTCATGTGATGAAGAAAACAACGATGCTGCTGGCAGTCTTGCAAATAGCATCTGTATATGCCTGTTACTTGTTTACGAAGCAAGTGTTTTGGTATCACTTGGCACTTATTAGCATCATGGGGGGAATTTACAAGATCAACTACAACTTGCTGGACAGCTGGAGCTTGCTTTGCGGTGACAAGATTGCCAATCAATTTGGCAGCATGCGGGCGTACGGTGCCTTGGGCTTTACATTGGGAACTTACATTACTTCTAAACTGATTGATCTGTATTCGTTTGCTGCCATCGGGCATACGGTAGCAGCTACTACGATCATTGCTTTATGGTGCTGTGCCAAACTGCCTGTCTCGAAAAAAGAGAAGGGATATACCACCATCTGCAAGGAAGACTTTGCGAAGCTATTAAAAAATAAGGCATATGTACTGCTGATTCTCATTTTTTTGGGAATCAATATTGTTGGAACGGCAGATCAATTTACGACGGTTGATAAGATGATCCAACTGGAAGCAACGAAAGCCCAAGTAGGTTATAAATGGGCGATCCAATCAGCAAGTGAAATCCCGGTCTTTTTACTATCATGGTATTTGCTCCAAAAATTTCATGGCTATCATTTAATGATCATCGGAATGATTATGTACTGCATTAAATTCTGGTTATATGGCCTTGTGTCAAGCATCGGGGGAATTTTGCTTGTGACAGCATTGCAAACTATCTCCTATCCGCTTATTACATTAAGCAGCCGGATCTTATTTGCGCAGATTGCGAAAGAGCAGGCCCATCTGAAAACGAGTGCCCAGCTGATCGCATCCAGCATCTATCTTGGTGTCAGTGCATTGGTAGCACCGATCTTATGCGGCTTTCTGGTAAGCACCATCGGGCATGACTGGACGTTGTATGGTTTGGCTATTTTTCTTGGTTTGGTAACAATGTTTGCCCTGTTTTGCAAACGGACGATTGCAATTAAAGATTAGACCTTGTGTTGTCAGGCGAAATTCGCTACACTTAAGGGGGAGGTTTTGTATGAAAGCTTATTTAATTGATTTAGATGGAACAATTTATATGGGAACAAAGCCATGTGAGGGAGCCATCGACTTTATTTCCTTTTTACTACGAAAAGAGATTCCGTTTGCTTTCTTTACCAACAATTCTTCAAGAACCCAGGCGCAGGCAAGAGAACATATGGAAGCACTGGGTTTTACAGGATTGCAGGATCACCATTTCTTTACATCGGCACTGGCCGCCAGCAAGTATGTAGCGTCTATTTCAGATAAAAGAAGAGCTTTTGTGATCGGTGAGCGCGGATTGACAGAAGCGCTGGAACAAGAAGGATTTGCGGTTGTGGAAGAACAAGCTGACTTTGTATTTGTCGGTTTAGATAAAGCAGGCAATTATATGCGCTATTCAAAAGGACTGGCCCAATTGATGCAAGGTGCACAATTGGTTGGTACCAACAACGATCGCCGGTTACTTTTGGAAACTGGTCCGCATATCGGCAATGGTTCCATTGTTCATATGATGGAATATGCCAGCGGTCAGGAATCCATAAAGGTTGGCAAGCCGCATGAGCCAATGCTGTTGGCAGCACTGGCGTATCTTGGTAAAACCAAAGAGGAATGTGTCATTTTGGGCGATAATCTGGAAACAGATATCTTGTGCGGAACACAGGCGGGAGTAGATACGATTTTGGTGCTTGGCGGAATTCACGATGAGCACGACTGTGAAAGACTCCATATTCACCCCACAAAGATTGCCAAGACATTGCGTGATTTAATGATTGAATAACATACCATAATCACCCCCTTGCTGTCATACGATGGTAGATATGGGGGTGTTTTTTCTTGTGGAAGCAATATCAGGAGATTATTCTATTTCTATATGCAATCGGCAAAGCGTTTTTACCGCTGCCGTCTCTGGAAGTGATCTTAGTGCCGATGGTAATCGCCAAAACCAATTCTGTATGGATATTATCGTTGATTGGTGCCTGCGGAACGTTCATTGGCGGAGCAATCGGATATGCAATTGCCTACTTGGCAGGCAGGCGCATTATCTTGCGGTTTACAAGTGAAAAGCAGCTGATCATTGGTGAACAACTGCTGCAGCGATATGGTGTTTTAGCTATTTTTATCGGAGGGATTACCCCGGTTCCCGATTTTGTTCTGGCATACCTTGCGGGGTTAATGCACATGAACTTTTGGCTGTTTGCTTGTACAGATGCATTGGCCCGTTTTTTGCGCAGTTTGCTGGTAGGATATTTGGTGCAGACTTTAGGCTATGTATTCAATTTGGATCGCTGGGGAACAGTGCTGTCGTTGGTTGTCATTGCCTTGTTGATTTGGAAGTGGGGGCGGAATCAGGATTGAAGATTTTCAACTGAGATTGCTTCTAACGGAGTATGGAGATTGGAGAACGAGTATTGCGTGTAAAATGTAAATAAATTGTTGAATGTGAAAGCGGATGGTAGAAGATGCTGGCTGTTTCCTGTATACTTTCTATAAAGATAGCAAGTTAAGGGGGTCAAGCATGAGTCAAAATGAAAATAATTGGAATAATAAGATTCCGCTTGAGGGTGAAAAGAAGCAATCAGTTTTAGCTGCATTTAAGAAGAAGCAAATGAAGATCCTGTTGGCAGCAGGGCTGGTATTACTCATTCTTTATAGTGTTGTGCCAGGAACATGGCTTTTGCGACCGCAAGAGATTCAGCGAATTCGAATTACCCAAATTACTTATCCAAACGGTGTGATGGGTGCGCAATATCACACAATTATGATTCAGGACAAAGAGATGATTGCTCGCTTTGGGGCTAATTTTGCGAATACATTGCTTGTTTTTCTGCCTGATGATGGATCTGTATCAAGTTATGGAGTTACTGATGAGAGTGTCAATTATTTTGTTACTGTGGATTATGAAACTACGAGCCAGTACATGAATTTGTTCGATAACTATGGCAATCCCCTCAGGATAAATGGAAGAACTTTATGGTTTTCTTTATTTCACCCCAAGAAAATGATGTATCAAGAAATTGATATGCTCTTCCGGGAAGCAGCAGAATAGCTTGCCTGTTTTAGATTTTCCCTTTTTGATTATTTGGTATATCCCTTGGGCAATGTATTCAATTTGGATCACTGGGAAACGGTGCTGTTTTGGTTATTATTGCTACGTTTATTTGAAAGTTGACCGAAATTATGTATGATGGATTCCAATCACTGCTGCTTGTAATGAATGGCTCATAAAGATCGAAAAATGGCGGTTAAATTGTTGAGTATGAAAGAAAATGGTGGAAGATGCTGACTATATCTTGTATACTTTCTATAACGATAGCAAGTTGGGGGGTCAAGCATGAGCCAAAATGAAGATAATCTAGATACCAAGATTCCGCTTGAAAATGGAAAGAAGCAATCAGTTTTAGCTGCGTTTTGGAAGCATCGAATAAAGTTTCTTTTAGCAGCGCTGCTGGTATTTCTCATTCTCTATAGTGTTGTTCCAGGAACATGGCTTCTGCGACCACAAAAGATTCAGTGGATTCACATAACCCAAATTACTTATCCAAACGGTGTGATGGACCCAAAATACCAAGAAATTTTGATTCGGGACAAAGAAACGATTGCTCGCTTTGGAGCGAATTTTGCGAATACGCTGCTTGTTTTTTGGCCTGATGATGGTTCTGTTTCAGGCTATGAAACCAACAAAAAGAGTGTCAATTATTATGTGAATGTGAGCTATGAAACTACGGTTAAATCCATGAATTTATTTGATAGCTACGGCAACCCTCTTGATATAAGTGGGAGAACTTTATGGTTTGCTTTGTTTCGTTCAAAAAAGAAGATATATCAGGAAATTGATAGTCTCTTTCAAGAAGCACCAAAATAGCTTGTTCACTGAATGAAGATATCTGAAATTTATGTTTTTAATAATAGAGAGGACTATAAAGTATAAAATTGTAATTGTGGCCGGCGATTTAGCTTCCGGCAAGACTACATATTCAGAAATACTGGCCAAAAACTTTGGGATAGCACGATTTAATAAAGATAATATAAAAGAGATACTAGGGGAACAAATTGGTTTTCATAATCGAGAAGAAAACGTAAAATTAAGTTCTGCTACATTTCGTTTGATGTGTCATATGATAACAAGGTTTGCGGAAGTACATCAAAATATTATTTTAGAAGCTAATTTTCATAATGAGGAATTAGAGGTCATCGCTAAAATCTGTAAGCAGGTTGACAGTTGTTTTTTACTTGTGCACCTTACGGCTGATATGCATGAGCTTCATAAGCGTTATATGTATCGTGAAAGAAGTGGCAGCCGCCACCCTGTGCACCTTTCGATTGACTTAAGTGACTACGAACGCTTTGAAGAGTTTATATTACGCAATCGCATCCGTATTTTTCAAGATCAAATGATAGAAATTGATGCATCGTCCTTTTGCTATCAAGAAAAAACAGAGCTAATTGATCAAATAGCATTCTTTCTCCATTCTTGATTTATGAAAAGCTGATAAGCAATCTTTGCTGAATCAAACTGGTTTTACGAATACTACCATGATATACTGATACCAATAAATTGGATAGGAGAGAACAATGGCAACAATAACAAAAACCTTAAAAGAAAAACAGCCTGCAGTTAAACTGATCGGGAAGCAATATACAGATGCCGATCGTGATCAATTCGGAGGCTACGGTGCGAAATGGCAGGAATGGTTTCAAAATGGCTATTTCGATGCGCTGCAAGGCGGCGGAATAGAAGGCATCAGTGATGATTTTGTGGGTGTCTTCCGCTGTATAAATGATGTATTTGAATATTGGATCGGATGCTTCATGAATGTTCAAGATGAAGTTCCGGCAGGATATCAAGGTATCGATTTGCCAGCGGCAGACCTTGCTGTATGCTACGTGTACGGGAAAGAAGATACCGGCGAATTATATGGCTTGGAAGTGCATGAAGCTTGCTTGCAAACCTGGTCGGCACAAGGGTGGCAGATTGCTGAGGACACTTGGTTTGTGGAGCGGTATAACTGTCCTCGTTTCACAACTCCTGATGAGCATGGAAATGTGATTTTGGATTATTGTGCTTATCTAGCGCAGGAGTAATTGCAATGCAGTTTGAAGTGTGGGATGCATATGATGCTGAAGGGACATTAGCTGGCTGTGATTTAGTGCGCGGACAGCCAATTTCCGATGGACTGTTTCATGTTGTCAGTGAAGTATTGGTGATGCATGAAGATGGCAGCTATCTTGTGATGCAGCGAGACCATCAAAAAGATCTCAATCCGGGACTTTATGAAGCTACCGCAGGTGGCAGCGTTCTGAAGGGAGAAACTTGCATGGATGGCGCGAAACGAGAACTGTATGAGGAGACCGGCATTCAGGCAGCAGAATTGCTGCCGCTGTATCGCATTACCAGTCATCGAAGAAAAACCATTTATCATGGATATTGTTGTATCGTCAGCGGGGCGAAAGACAACATAACTTTGCAAGAAAAAGAAACCATTGCATATGCATGGATGAAGGAAGATGAACTGTATCATCTTATGGAATCTGGATGTTACGTTTCTTCTCAGAAAAAGCGCATGGAACCATATCTGCCAAAAGCAGAAGAATATATTGCCAAGATTAAAGAACCTGCCAGTAAAGCCCAAATTGTCGGTGCTATTCTGGCTGACTTGCCGGAGTGGTTTGGTTTGCCGGAAAGCACCAATGCGTATATCGAAGCAGCCCGCAGTTTAATGCTGTGGGTGATGATTCGCCAAAAAGAAGCTGTTGGTTTTATCATGTTGAAGCAAACGAGCCCGCATGCTGCCGAAATTCATTGCATGGGTGTGAAGAAAACGCATCATCGCTCGAAAGTAGGGCAGCGTCTGCTTGAAGCGGTACAGCAAGAAGCAAAACAGAACTATGCATTCTTGCAAGTGAAAACAGTCGCACAAGGGCATTATCCCGAATATGATGCAACGATTGCCTTTTATAAGAGCCAGGGATTTCTCGAATTGGAAGTATTTCCGACATTGTGGGACTCTTGGAATCCATGCTTGATACTAATTAAAACCTTATAGACAAAAAAACAGCGGCTACATGAAGCCGCTGTTGCTTTTACACATGGATACAAAATCCTGGAACAGCCGCAGCTGCTTTTCATCATCTAACAACCGTTCCGGATGCCACTGGACAGCCAATAGTTTATCACCCTCGATGGCTTCAATCAGCCCATCTTCACTGGTGCCGCTGACGCGCAGATTTTTGCCGAGATGGAAAATGGCTTGGTGATGAAAGCTATTTACACCATGCACATCACCGAATACTTGGTGTGCATACGTACCTGGTGTGAAATACACCATATGTTCTACTTGATTGCCGGGTTTTGTCTGCATGTGGCCACCTTCGCGCATTTGCGAATACTGGGAAGGAATATCTTGAATCAAAGTACCTCCGAATGCAATATTGATCATCTGCAATCCTCTGCAGATACCGAAGATTGGTTTGTGGTGCTTGAAACACTCCTGAATCATCAAAAGATCCAATGCATCAATTTCATCGTCAACACCGGCTGTTTTTTCATGGTTGTTTTGCTTGTACAGATTGGGATTGGCATCAGCACCGCCTGTGACTAAAAGACCGTCACACTCCTCAATCAGAACATCCAGATTCTGCGGAAGATTAGCAGTCACGATAATCGGGTTTCCCTGAGCAGCAATCAAGGCTTTGATGTATTGTTCATTGCAGAAATAAGCACGGTTAATCCCATTCATAAGTGCTCTTGCTGTGACGGCGATTTTAGGACGCATCAGATACACCTGCTTTCTTTGTCTAGTTCGTTCTAGTCTATTATAATGGATGAAGGAAAAGAAGTAACGCAAATTAGTCTTCTTGAAAAACTTTTTGTGTTTTCACATATCTTCACATAAAGTTTCTTTATTTTTAGCGCATTCTTTTCGTAGAATATACTTGCAAGAGATCAAAAGGAAGACAACATAATAACTTCCCGTCTTGCAAACTCCCTTTCTTAATAGATATATACAATGTATAAAAAATGAGCGACTCCCACGCTCTTTTTTTATAGTATGACGGGCATGTCATATATCTAGGGTGAAAATCCCTCGGGGCGTAGTTACCGACGAACCCAAGAGCGACTTGCAAGTTTCGCATCGTGAGGTGTGGGAGAGAGGAAGCAATAGCG
>JAEWFD010000030.1 GCA_023388995.1 Bacillota bacterium | reverse complement strand
TTTTTACGCCGACAAAACTTTTCTACCTTTACTGCGGCGACGGGCTAAAACCTTACGACCACCGACCGTTTTCATACGGGCTCTAAAACCGTGAACCTTTTGGTGTTTTCTTTTGCTCGGTTGATATGTTCTTTTCATAATTGAGCCACCTCCAAATCTACATTTATACAAATGAACAATATGCTTAATGATTATATCCGATCCTCATTATAAAGTCAATCAGTTTTAGAATGCCTTCCACACAAATCCTGACCAAATTTTCCCACATTGTCTATTTACTTCGTTATTCAGTCATTCTATCCATTAAATTTTTACTAAAATGAGTAAGAATTATACGAGATCACTGAAATCGTGATTGATCAATTCTACCAGTGTGAATTCGTCTTGGAAAAATTCAAATTTCAGAATGCAGCAGTTTTTCAATCCGCGGGCAGCACCTATTTTGCTGTTTTGTTCCCACTTTCTGGCAAATTGAGCACACGCAGCTCCATGTGATACGACTAGTACATATTCATGATCTTCTGCTTGCATAATATTCAACAAGGTATCTGCTACACGGCTACGTATCTCTAATTCAGTTTCACCGCCATATGCTGCAAAGAAAGTGCCATATGGCAAAGCCGGATTCAAATCTTCACTTTCTCCTTCAAACTTTCCAAAATTCCATTCTTTCAAGCTTTTCAGACGCTGATATTTCATGTCTGTAATGAGTTCCAAGGTATCACAAGCACGCTCTGAGGTAGAGCTGTACGCATGATCAAACGCAATTCCCTGCTCTGCAAAGTACTGCCGTGCGCGATCTGCTTGCTTCCGGCCTAATTCCGTCAGCGGTGAATCACACCATCCTTGTATTTTCTTTCTGGCATTGAACAATGTCTGCCCATGTCTCATCATATATACTATTTTTTTCATGTTTCTTTCCCCTTTTTTTACAGTCTATCACTTGGAGTTTACTCCATGTCAAGTGCATCTTCCTGTTTTCCATCCGGCTGACTCAGAAGTTTCGTATTAATTCGTACAAAAATGAGGATAAGCTCTGCTGCATTATTGAATTGCTCATTTATGTAAATCGCAGTTGATATATGCTATCCAATAATTTTTCCCATCTGTTAGAAAGTCGTTTTCCACAGATTGTGGAAAGTGTTGGAAAGTTAACTTTGTTTTGCAAATACCATGCTTTTTTTAGTTTTTGTTTTCCCCAATTGGATGTTGAGAGAGAATTTATTCCACATTTTCCCACAGCAATGGGGAAAATAATCTCCGCACTATGGGAAACTTTTTATTTAGATTGTGGAAAACTGCTGATATTTGCTGTTTCATGGCTTTTTTACTGTGGAAAAGTCGGTGGATTTCTTGTTTTAGGTACTTTTCCACAATTGAACTTTTCAGCATTCCATTGTAATATAGTGCTGAAGTTAGGGGACACGCTTATGGAAGTAACATTAGATCAATATTGGAGTCATACTTTATTTAATTTTAGGACTAGTCAGGAGCTTGATGAAGTCGTTTTTAAGTCGTTTTATGCATCATCAAAGCTAGCTAGCTTAAATGATTCCGTAGCAACAATTATCGTAGAAAATTCAATGCAGAAAATGGTCATGTCATCAAACATTGATCCTTTGCAAAAAGAACTGGCAAACACCATCGGCCGCTTTGTTGGCTGCCATATAGTCTTGCAAAATGAGCTGGGAAAAACGCCGCTGATCAACACAGCTGTTGTTGAAACTCCTAGCGTAAGCGACGGTATATTATCACATTTTACATTTGAAAATTTTGTGGTTGGACCATCCAACCGGGAGAGTCATGCAGCTGCCCTGGCAACCGCATACAGTCCGGGAAAATACTACAATCCGCTCTTTATTTATGGCAATTCAGGATTAGGGAAAACGCACTTGCTAAATGCCATTGGCAATTATATTAAGAAAAATAAGAGTTCATTATATGTGAAATACATTCCATGCATGGAATTTGTAAGCAGTTATATCCACTCAATCCGAAATAATACCATTGATGAATTCAATGAAGATTATCGCAAAATTGATGTATTGCTGGTAGATGATATTCAATTTCTGGCTGGAAAAGAAAAATCACATGAAATGTTTTTCCATTTATTCAATGATTTGGTCAATAACCGCAAGCAAGTAGTCATTTCTTCGGATCGCCATCCTGATGATCTGAAAGGTCTTGAAATGCGCTTAGTTAGTCGTTTCTCCTCTGGTTTATCCATTGGAATTGATTCTCCCGAATTCGAAACAGCACTGGCAATCCTGCAAAATAAGCTTTCCAACCACAGCGTTGACGTTGAATCGATTGATGAAGATGTATTAAGTTATATTGCATCACGCTTTGCAAGCGATGTCCGCAAATTGGAAGGCGCCTTAAACCGCATCATCTTCTATTCCATTAATTTTTCCGAATCGCACCGTATTTCGCTGGATGTTGCAATGCAGGCATTCAAAGGGATGGATACCTGTGCGGAAGGAGAAGAACTGACGATTGAACGCATCAAAAGTGTTGTTTCCGATTACTATGGGCTGACAAAACAGCAGCTGATCTCCAAAAGCAGAACCAGCAATATTGCCAATGCCCGGCACATTGCCATTTATTTATCACGAAAACACTTGAACATTCCATTTGTGAAAATTGGCGAAGCATATGGCAAACGGGATCATTCGACGATCATGAGCTCTTTTGAAAAAATCGATAAATTATTGAAAGATAATTCGCTTTATCAAAATGCAATCAAAGAAATCGAAAAAATATTGAATGCCAAATGATATCCACATGAAAAACACTTTATTTCCACAATGATATTTGATAGAATATAGCTAAATATTAAGGGGTTTTTGATTCTTTTCAAACGTTTTCCACAATATCCACAGCCCTTATTATTATGATGTATAACATATTTAAAAGAAGGAAAGGGGAAATACCAATGAATTTCAAGGTTTCTCGAATGCCGTTATTGAATGAATTAAATAAAGTTGCACGTGCTGTTTCTGCGAAAACACCGCTGCCTTCCCTCTCGGGGATTAAGATTGAAGCAAAAAACAACGCTTTATATTTTACAGGCAGTGATTCTGATATCTCCATTCACAGCAGTATGGTGAATACAAATGATGAATTTGTTCTCCAAATACTGGAAGAGGGATCCATTGTTATCGGTGCAAAGTATATTTTGGAAATTGTGCGTAAAATTGAATCATCAGAAATTACAATTGAAGTGATTGACGGTGCTTTGATCGAAATTCGCGGTATGAGTTCGGAATTCAAAGTAAATGGCTTGCGGGTAACAGATTATCCGGTTATTGATTTTACGAAGCCTGAGAAATCTTTTTTCATGGATGCTGATCAACTGAAAAGAACAATTAACCAGACGATCTTCGCAACTTCTGATAAAGAAACCAGACCGGTGTTGACGGGGGTAAATGTAAAGTGCGAAAAGAATCGCATTGAGTTTGTAGCGACGGACAGCTATCGTTTAGCTCGTAAGATTATTGATTTTCCGGAGAATTTTTCATTCAATGTCACGATTCCTGCGAAGAGCCTGAATGAAGTGGCACGGACAATTGAAAAAGACACTAAAATTGAAATCGCCGTTTCTGATAAAAAAGCACAGTTTTGGATTGATAATACAGTGATCCAAACGCGGTTAATTGAAGGTGCTTATCCGGAAACTTCCCGTTTGATTCCAATGAATTTTGATTACGAGCTTGTGGTGGATGCAAGAGACTTATTGAATGCCATTGACCGGGCGTCATTAATGAAAAATGATGGAATCAATGTGGTTCGTCTTTCCATGTCTTCCGAGAAAGTTGAATTGTTCAGCCGTTCTCAGGAAGTCGGAAGCGTAAATGAAGTAATGGATGAAGCAAGTTTTGAAGGAGAGCCATTGAATATTTCTTTCAGCGGGCGATATGCTATGGATGCAATTAAAGCAACCAGCTCGTCTTTGGTGAAAGTGATGTTCTCCGGAGAGATGAAACCATTTATTATTCGTGGTGTTGACGATGAACAGCTTGTACAGCTGATACTTCCGGTAAGAACATACGCTTAATCGTAAATTAAAAGCCCGCTGGGGCTTTTTTTGTGGTATAATGTATATGGGTATTACGTTTTTTAAATAGGGAGCTAAAGCGCATGAAAATCCAAATTACGAAAGAGTATATTACATTAGGGCAGCTGTTGAAGGTCACTGACTGGATTTCTTCCGGGGGTGAAGCAAAGTTTGCCGTGAAGGATTTGCAGATTGCAGTAAATGGAGAACCAGAAGACCGCCGCGGCAGAAAAATTCGCCCAGGTGATGTTGTGGTAATCGAAAATAAAACCTATGAGATGACGGAATGAGAATAGAAAAAATTTTCTTGCGATTTTTTCGCAATTATGAAAATTTAGAATTGCATTTGGCAGGGGATCAGCTATTTTTTTTGGGAAAAAATGCTCAGGGAAAAACAAACTTGCTGGAGGCTTTATATTATTTATCGACAATTCGGTCGTTCAGAGCGAGTGATGATGCAGAATTGATTTTATTTGATCAGGAATTTACCAAATTGGAAGCAACCTTTCAAAAACAAGAAATGACAGCAGAGGTATCTGTAACAGTTAGCAAAGATGGCAAATATATACGCTGCAACCGGCAGCCAATTGCGAAGCTAAGTGACGTCATCGGGTATCTGAATACCGTCTTGTTTTGTCCTGCTGATCTGAAATCTATCTACAGTTCACCGAAAGAACGCCGCCGTTTCATTGACATGGAACTTGGAAAAATATCATCTACATACCTGCACGATCTTCTGCAATTTCAAAAATTGCTGAAAGAGCGCAATTCTTATCTGAAAAGGCAGCAGTACGATGATACATTGATGCAGGTATTGACAGAGCAAATGGTAGATGTCCAGCTGCGCATTATGGATGCCAGAGCCTTTTTTCTTCAGCTGCTGGAACAGCATGCGAATACGATCTATCAAACCATGAGCGATGAAAAAAAGCAGCTGCATATTCGCTATATTCCTTGCTTCGAATCTGAGACAAAGCAGACGCGAGCTCAGAACTTGCTGGAGCGCTATCAAAAGACACTTGAAAAAGACAAAGAGCTGCGAGCAACGCAAATAGGTATTCATCGTGAGGATTTTGATTTGGTGCTGGACGATAAAGAATTGAAATTGTACGGCTCGCAAGGACAAAGAAGAAGTGCCGTATTAGCTTTGAAGATCGGCTTGCTTCATGTGATTCATCGAAAGCTAAATGAATATCCTGTTTTGCTTTTGGATGATGTTCTTTCAGAATTAGATGAAGACCATCGGATGCAGTTGTTTCAGGTAATTCCCAGCGGTGTTCAAACGCTGATTACCGCAACAGAGCTTAGTGAAACGGAGCGCAGCAGATTGTCTGGTGCAGTTTACTATCACGTGTTTAACGGAACCATAACAAAGGAGGAATCATGTAATGGACCAAAGAGTGGAACATACTTATGACGCAAATGATATACAGGTATTAGAGGGATTAGAAGCCGTTCGAAAAAGACCTGGGATGTATATCGGCACGACATCAGAACGCGGATTACATCATTTGGTATGGGAAATTGTCGATAATGCGATTGATGAGGCACTTGCAGGATATGCCAATCAAATTGAAGTTACGATCACTACCATGAATGAAGTAATTGTCAGTGATAACGGAAGAGGAATGCCGATCGGTATCAATGAGAAGTCTGGCAAGTCAGCTGTTGAAACCATTTTTACGATTTTGCATGCAGGCGGCAAGTTTGGCGGAGGTGCTTACAAAGTATCAGGGGGGCTTCACGGTGTTGGTGCTTCGGTTGTAAATGCTCTTTCCGAATATCTCGAAGTCTACATCCATATGAATGGACAGTTATACTTCCAGCGCTTTGAGAATGGCGGTCAGCCAGTCGCGGATCTTGCTGTTGTCGGAGTAACGGACCGCAATGGAAGTGTCGTTAAGTTTAAGCCAGATCCAACGATCTTTGTCGAAGGAACTGTCTTTAATCATGATGTGCTAAAAGATCGTTTACGTCAGCTGGCCTTTTTGAATAAAGGAATTGAGATCTTATTTCATGACAACAGAGAGCTTTCTAATGGGCATATCAGCTTTTTATACCGCGGCGGTCTTGCGGAATATGTAACATTCTTAAATAAAAATAAAACTGCGATTCATTCGGAAGTAATTTATACCGAAGGAGAAGAAGACGGTATCATGGTAGAAATTGCCATGCAATACAATGAGGGCTTTGCACCGAATATTTATTCCTTCTGCAATAATATCAATACCATGGAAGGTGGAACTCATGAAGAGGGATTCCGTCTAGCCTTAACACGGGTCATTAATTCCTACGCAAAAGAAAATAACTTCATGAAAAAAGATGAGGATTCCTTAACAGGAGATGATGTCCGCGAAGGTTTGACAGCGATTATTTCTGTCAAGCATCCGGATCCGCAATATGAAGGGCAGACGAAAACAAAGCTGGGAAATGCAGAAGTACGCAAAATTGTTTCTACCATCTTTGGCGAACAATTAGAGCGATTTTTGCTGGAACATCCATCTTCCGCAAAGATTGTGATTGAAAAGTCTGTTATAGCCAGCAAAGCACGCTTGGCTGCCAAGAAAGCTAGAGAACTGACAAGACGTAAAGGAGCATTGGAAATTTCTTCTTTGCCGGGCAAACTTGCTGATTGTGCATGTCGTGATCCGCAGTTATGTGAAATTTATATTGTCGAAGGTGATTCTGCGGGTGGTAGTGCGAAATTAGGGCGTGAGCGTGAGTTTCAAGCTATCTTGCCGCTGCGCGGAAAGATTTTGAACGTTGAGAAGGCACGGCTGCATCGTATTTTTGAAAACAATGAAATTAGAACGATGATTACGGCTTTTGGATGTGGAATTGGCGAAGAGTTTGATGATAACAAACTGCGATACCATAAAATTGTTATCATGACCGATGCCGACGTCGATGGAGCGCACATCAGAACTCTGTTGCTGACCTTCTTCTATCGTTATTTGAAGCCGCTGATTGAGGGCGGATATGTCTATATTGCCCAACCGCCGTTATATAAGGCGAGCAAAGGTAGTAATGTCCGCTATGCATACAGTGATGCAGAGTTAGAAGCAATCAAAGCAGAGCTGGGTGAAAAACTAAATATTCAGCGCTATAAAGGGTTGGGAGAGATGAATCCGGATCAGCTTTGGGAAACAACAATGGATCCGAAAGTTCGCACCTTGCTGCAGGTTAATTTAGAAGATGCCATGGAAGCGGATCATGTATTTGAAATGCTGATGGGCGATGAAGTGGAACCAAGAAGAGATTTCATTATTCGCAATGCCCAATTCGTCAAGAATTTGGATATTTAAGGAGGTAGCACATGTCTAATCATCAAGAAAAAGATATTTCAGTGCATGGAGTGATTCGTCCCATTAATATCAGTTCGGAAATGAGAACATCCTTTTTGGATTATTCCATGTCCGTCATTGTGTCACGGGCACTTCCTGATGTCAGGGATGGCATGAAGCCGGTGCATCGCCGGATTTTATATGCAATGAATGATTTGGGAATGTATGCCGATCGTCCGCATAAGAAGTCAGCACGTATTGTCGGGGATGTAATCGGTAAGTACCATCCGCACGGTGACAGTGCTGTATATGAAACAATGGTACGGATGGCTCAGGATTTTTCTTACCGCTATATGCTGGTAGATGGGCACGGAAACTTCGGTTCGATTGACGGCGATGGTGCAGCAGCAATGCGTTATACCGAAGCCAGAATGTCTAAAATATCGATGGAACTCATGAGGGATTTAAATAAAGATACGGTTGATTTCATTGATAACTATGATGGAGAAGAAAAGGAGCCTTCTGTATTGCCGGCGAAGTTTCCAAACTTGCTGGTAAATGGTACTACGGGAATTGCCGTAGGGATGGCAACAAATATTCCACCTCATAATCTGAAAGAAACCATTGATGCGCTTTTCGCAGTTATGGATCAGCCGGATCTATCTGTGATCGAATTGATGGAATACTTAAAGGGACCGGATTTTCCAACCGGCGGTTTGATTTTAGGTAGATCAGGAATTAAGCAGGCATATGAAACAGGCCGTGGTTCTGTTATTATGCGTGCAAAAGCTAATATTGAAGATATGGCCAACGGCAAAAAACAAATCATTGTTACGGAAATTCCATATCAAGTAAATAAAGCAAGCATGGTTGAGAAAATTGCTATTCTTGTTCGGGAAAAGCAAATTGAAGGTATTACCGACTTGCGTGATGAAAGTAATATGCACGGGATTCGGATTGTAATAGAACTTCGCAAAGATTGTCAGGCAGAAGTCATTTTAAATCAATTGTATCGAATGACAGCAATGCAATCTTCATTTGGCGTTAATTTATTGTCTTTGGTCAACGGTGTACCTAAATTGCTAGGCATCAAAGATATGCTTACGTATTATCTGGAACATCAAGTTGAAGTTATCATTCGCAGAACCAAATATGATCTGCGCAAGGCAGAGGAAAGAGCTCATATTTTAGAGGGGCTTCGCATTGCACTGGATCATATTGATGAAATTATTCATATTATTCGTTCTTCTTCTGATGATGCAGAAGCGATTAAGCGGATGATGGAAGGATTTGGCTTAAGCGAAATTCAGTCAAAATCTATCCTGGACATGCGCTTGAAACGTCTGACAGGTTTAGAACGGCAGAAAATTGAAGATGAATATCAAAACTTGCTGTTGCTGATCGTTGATCTAAAGGATATATTGAATAACAAAGAACGTGTCATAACCATTATCCGCGAAGAGCTGCAAGATATCAAAGATCGCTTTGGTGATGAAAGACGCTCGGAAATCATCGACGGCGGCTATGATGTGGAAGACGAAGATTTGATTGTACAGGAAGATGTTGTGATTTCATTGACAGTCAATGGCTATATCAAGAGAATTCCATCCGATACGTACCGCTTGCAAAACCGCGGCGGACGGGGAGTGAAAGGTGTCACCATGCATGAGGATGATGTGGTAGACCAATTCTTAATCATGTCTACGCATGATTGGTTGTGTATTTTCACCAATTTAGGTAGAGTATACCGTATAAAAGGGTATAGAGTACCAGCAGCATCTCGAACAGCGAAAGGACTGCCGGTCATTAACTTGCTGAATCTGAGTCCAGGTGAAGTAGTGAAAGCAATGATCAAAATTACGCCGGAAACGGAAAGTAAGTACTTATTCTTTGCAACAAGAAATGGTTTGGTGAAACGGGTCAATATTGATGAATTCGAATCGATCCGTCAGTCAGGCAAAATTGCAATTACTATGAGAGAAGATGATGAATTAGTTGGTGTCCGTCTAACAAATGGCCATGATGATATCATTATTGCTGGTGCGAATGGTCAAGCTGTGCGTTTCCATGAGACTGACGTACGGCCAATGGGCAGAACGGCAGCAGGTGTGAAGGGCTTTAATGTGGATGGAAGCTACGTTGTTGGTTTAGCTATTGCATACGAAGGCGCGCTTCTTCTTTCTGTTAGTGAGAAGGGTTATGGCAAAAAGACATCAGTTGAGGACTATCGACTGACAAAACGTGGCACAAAAGGTGTTAAAACGATTCAAATTACTGAGAAAAATGGTTCTCTGGTATCTGTTCGTACTGTTGATGGAGATGAAGACTTGTTAATTATGACAAGTGAAGGCATTGTAATTCGCATTGCCTTATCTCAAGTAGGAATCTATGGGCGCAACACGCAGGGAGTACGATTGATCCAGATGAATGAGGGTGTTACTATCGCAACTGTTGCTGTAGTTACACCGGAAGAAAAAATTGAAGAAGAATTGTTGGCCTCTGGAACTGAAGCAGAAATTCGGAATGAACCAGTTGACAATGGCGAAAACTAGTTTATAATGAAGTAAATCGTTGATGAGGAGTAGTATATAGCGGCACTGTGCAGAGAGATGATGGTTGGTGAAAATCATTCAGTTAAGCTATGGAATCCCCCTTGGAGAGAAGTGATGAAATAAGTAGTCCTTCCGGTATCGGCCGTTATCGATTTGAGTGATAAGTGTTTCACGTGAAACATTTATAAAAAGGGTGGCAACACGAGGTATCGTCCCTTAGGGATGGTACCTTTTATTATGAAAAAAGGAGAATAACTATGATCGACATTAGTTTTTTAAGAAAAAATCCGGAAATAGTCAAAGAAAACATTCGTAAGAAATTTCAAGACAGCAAATTGGAATTGGTAGACAAGGCTTTGGTATATGATGTAGAATTGCGTGAAGCAAAGACCAAAGGGGATGATTGCCGCGCACAACGCAATGTAATCAGCAAAGAAATCGGCAATTTGATGCGCAATGGTCAGAAAGAAGAAGCAGAAGCCGCAAAGCAGAAAGTGAAAGAACTGGCTGATGATTTGACCCATTATGAAGAAAAAGAGGCTGACTTGGCATCTAAATTGAAAGAAATCATGATGACTATTCCCAATATCATCGATGAAACGGTTCCACTTGGAAAAGATGACAGTGAAAACGTTGAAGTTGCAAAATATGGAGAGCCGGCATTAAAAGAGTTTGATGTTCCGTACCATGTTGAAATCATGGAAGCTTTAAATGGCATTGATTTGGATAGTGCTCGCAAAGTAAGCGGCCAAGGTTTTTACTATTTGATGGGTGATATTGCCCGTTTGCACTCAGCTGTAATCAGCTATGCCAGAGATTTTATGATTGACAAAGGATTTACTTACGTAATTCCGCCGTATATGATCCGCAGTGAAGTTGTAACCGGGGTTATGAGCTTTGCTGAGATGGAAAATATGATGTATAAAATAGAAGGGGAAGACTTATATTTGATTGGCACCAGTGAGCACTCCATGATAGGGAAATTTATTGATACCATCATTGAGGAAGAGCAGCTGCCATATGTTATGACAAGCTATTCCCCATGTTTCCGCAAAGAAGTTGGAGCACATGGAATAGAAGAACGCGGAGTCTATCGCATTCATCAATTTGAGAAGCAGGAAATGATTGTTGTTTGCAAACCAGAAGAGAGCAAAGAATGGTTTGAAAAACTATATATGTATACAATAGAGATGTTCAGAAGCTTGGATGTACCGGTAAGAGCATTAGAATGCTGCTCGGGCGACCTTGCAGACCTGAAAAGCAAGAGTATAGATGTCGAAGCATGGTCACCAAGACAGCAAAAGTATTTTGAAGTTGGCAGCTGCTCTAACTTAACAGATGCACAGGCAAGACGACTGGCAATCCGTGTGAATGGATCTGAGGGAAAATACTTTGCACATACCTTAAACAATACTGTTGTTGCACCTCCGAGAATGTTGATTGCGTTCTTGGAAAATAACCTAAATGAAGATGGTACAATCAATATCCCTGTTGCATTACGTCCATATATGGGTGGCAAAGAGAAAATCACTAAAAAATAATGTTTCACGTGAAACAAAAAGAGCCAATGCGGCTCTTTTTTATAGTATGACGGGCATGTCATATATCTAGGGTGAAAATCCCTCGGGGCGTAGTTACCGACGAACCCAAGAGCGACTTGCAAGTTTCGCATCGTGAGGTGTGGGAGAGAGGAAGCAATAGCG